>CANRDF010000014.1 GCA_947629255.1 uncultured Bacilli bacterium | reverse complement strand
ATAAAATATATTTTAGAGAAAATAGCCGTATGTATCCACAAGATTTGGCTATGACTACTGAAAATAGAGTTAGAGGACTTATAGAAATAAGGGACTGTGTTAGAACTCTTTTAGAGTACCAAACAGAAGATTATCCAGAAGAAGATATAAAGAGAGAACAAGATAAATTAAATCGTTTATATGACAATTTTACAAAGAAATATGGACTAATAAATAGCAGAGGAAACAACTCTGCTTTTTCTAACGATTCAAGTTATTATTTATTATGTTCTCTTGAAATATTAGATGAAAATGGTAACCTTGCAAGAAAAGCAGATATGTTCACAAAAAGAACCATCAGAGCTAAAAAAGTAATAACAACAGTTGATACTGCTAATGATGCTTTAATTGTTTCATTAACTGAAAAAGCAAGAATTGATTTATCTTATATGCAAAGTTTATGTGGTCTTGACATGGATAAAATGATTTCCGATTTAGAGGGTGTCATTTTTAATATTCCAGATCATGATAATCCTAACCAATGGGTAACTGCTGATGAATATTTGTCCGGAAATGTGAGAGAAAAGCTACAAATTGCAGAGAAATTTGCTGAAACTGATGAAAAGTTTAAAGTAAATGTTAAATATTTGAAAGAGGTACAACCTAAAGATTTAAGTGCTAGTGAGATAAGTGTAAGACTAGGAGCAACTTGGATTCCAACCGAAGATATTAAATCATTTATAAAATATTTGCTTAATCCATCTTGGCAAGTAAGTGACTATATCAATGTTCATTATATGGAGTCAACTTCAGAATGGTATATTGATGGAAAAAATTATGACAAAACTAATGTTAAAGCTAACAATACTTATGGAACACATAGAGTTAATGCTTATAAAATTATAGAAGATAGTTTGAATTTAAAGGATACTAGAGTTTATGATTATTATGAAGATGATAATGGCAAAAAGGTAGCAGAACTAAATAAGAAGGAAACTGCTATTGCTCAATCAAAACAAGAACAAATCAAACTTGCTTTTGAAGAATGGATTTGGACAGATTTAGAACGTAGGGAAAGATTAGTAAAAACTTACAACGAAAGATTTAATGCAATAAGACCCCGTGAATATGATGGAAGTCATATAATCTTTGAGGGAATGAATCCAGAAATAACTTTAAGAAAGCATCAAGTGAATGCCATAGCAAGAATGCTTTATGGAGGAAATACTTTATTAGCTCATGAAGTAGGAGCCGGTAAGACTTATGAAATGGTTGCTGCTGCAATGGAAGCAAAAAGACTTGGCTTATGCAATAAATCATTATTTGTAGTACCTAATCATTTAGTTGAGCAATTTGGTCAAGAGTTTTTACAATTATATCCTAGTGCTAACATTTTAGTCACAACAAAAAAAGATTTTGAAACTGCTAACCGAAAAAAATTTTGTTCAAGGATTGCCACAGGAGATTATGATGCAGTTATTATTTCACACTCACAATTTGAAAAAATACCAATGTCAGTAGGTAGACAAATTTCTTTAATTCAAAAGCAAATTGATGATATAACTATGGGTATTCAAGATTTAAAAAATAGTAATGGAGAAAGATTTTCTATCAAACAGTTGGAAAAAACAAAAAAAAGTTTAAAAGATAAACTTACTAAACTGAATGATAGTTCGAGAAAAGATGATGTAATCACTTTTGAAGAACTAGGGGTTGATAGATTATTTGTTGATGAGGCACATTACTATAAGAATTTATTTCTTTATACCAAAATGAGGAACGTTGGAGGGATTGCACAAACAGAGGCACAAAAATCATCTGATTTATTTATGAAATGCAGATATTTAGATGAAATAACAGGTGGAAAAGGTGTAGTGTTTGCAACTGGAACTCCTGTTTCTAATTCTATGGTGGAGTTATATACAATGCAAAGGTATTTACAGTATGGAGAACTTGAAAAAAGACATCTTCAACAATTTGATGCTTGGGCTTCAACTTTTGGTGAAACAGTCACTGCTATCGAACTTGCTCCGGAAGGAACAGGGTATCGAGCTAAAACAAGATTTGCAAAATTTTTTAATTTGCCAGAACTAATGTCAATGTTTAAAGAAGTTGCTGATATACAAACTGCTGATATGCTTAATCTTCCTGTACCTAAAGCAAATTATCATAATGTAGTTGTTGAACCTAGTGAAATTCAAAAAAAATTGGTTAAAGATTTATCTGAAAGAGCAGAAAAAATAAGAAACAGAATGGTCGATCCTTCCATTGATAATATGTTAAAAATAACCAATGATGGAAGAAAACTTGCCCTAGATCAGAGACTTGCTAATGATATGTTAGAAGATTTTGAGCATAGTAAAGTTGCAACTTGTGCAGATAATATATATGAAATATGGAATAAAACAAGTGAAGATAAATCTGCACAATTAGTATTCTGTGATTTATCAACTCCAACTGATGATGGCAAATTTAATGTGTATGATGACCTTAAAAAGAAACTAATAGAAAGAGGAATACCTGAAGAAGAAATTGCCTTTATACACAATGCTAATACAGATGTAAAAAAGCAAGAATTATTTAATAAAGTAAGACGAGGACAAGTAAGAGTTTTAATGGGTAGTACACAAAAGATGGGAGCAGGAACGAACTGTCAAGACAGATTAATTGCACTTCATGATTTAGATTGTCCGTGGCGACCTAGTGATTTAATTCAAAGAAGTGGTCGTATTATTAGACAGGGTAATAAAAATTCAGAAGTTGATATTTATAGATATGTAACACAGGGAACTTTTGATGCCTATTTATATCACCTACTAGAAACCAAGCAAAGATTTATTTCTCAAATAATGACTTCTAAAACACCAGTAAGATTTGCAGAAGATATAGATGAAACTGCTTTATCTTATGCAGAAATTAAAGCATTGGCAACCGGCAATCTTGATATAATAGAAAAGACAGAACTTGATACTCAAGTCGCAAAATTAAAATTGTTGAAACAAGCACATTTAAGTGAAATCTATGCTATGGAAGATAAAGTAATAAAGTATTATCCTAGTGAAATAAAAAGATTAGAAACAAAACTAGAAAACTTAAAAGATGATTTAGAATATTTTAAAGAGAATGATACAACGGATAATTCTTTTGAAACAATGTTTATAAATGGCGAAGTGTTTTCTGAAAAAAAAGCAGCAGGAGAAAAAATACTTGAAATGTGTAAGTCTATAACTAATTCAGAACCAATAGAAATTGGAGAATACAAAGGTTTTAAAATGATATTAACTTTTGATACACATTATAAATCTTTTTTTATAGGATTAAAAAATAATATGACATATCTAGTAGAGTTAGGATTTGATCCTAGTGGTAATATTACCCGGCTTGATAATGCTTTAAATGATATAGTAAAACACATAGAAGATACAAAAATTAGTCTTGAGGACACTAAACAACAATATGAGAATGCTAAAATAGAAATACAGAGACCATTCCCACAAGAGGAAGAATTAAAGAAAAAAACTAAGCGATTAGATGAATTAAATATTAAATTAAATCTTAATGAAAAAGATAAAGAAATTATTGATGATGGTAAAGAAGATATGAATAATAGTCAAATGTATGAAAAAGATTATGAACGATAAATCGCACATTCGCAATTTCTAATAATTTCATTTAAAATGTTTTTAGGAGGTGCAAAAATGGTTTTTTTAGGAAAGAAATTAGATGATTGGTATCTTGAAGAAATTTTTGATAATGAATTAGTTCGGTTAAGGAAAAAAAATAAAAATTATCAAAAATTGATTGCTGAAAGGATAGAATTAAAAGACAAAAATCAAAAACTTTTACAGCTAGTTGAAAATAATACATTGTGTGATTTTACAAAAGCTGATTCTAAAGATTTTTTGAAGTATCTAACCTTGCTAGAGGAAATTTGCAGAATGGAAAAAAAAGAGATATTTTTCTTCGGAATGAGAGAGGCATATTATCTTTTTAATGAGATGGGGTTGTTAAAAGAAAGAGGTAAAAGAGATGTCAAAAATTAAAAATTGGAAATTAAAATTTGAAAACAGAATTCAAAGGGAATATGATTATTATATTAGAGACATCTCAAAACTTAGTAAAGGACAAATTATAGATAAAGCATATCAAATTACTATGAGATATGAACTTCTGTGTAATATTTTATCTCAAGATTTAACGGAGGAACAATATAAAGTTTTAATGAATTATGATGCGATTTTGGAAGAGTTTTATTATGATTTTAAAATTGATGATGGGTTAATGGAACCTTATTTTCAAAAAACAATTTCATATACAATTAAGCGAATGGTCGAAAGGTATTATGATAAAAGAAATGATGAGTTGTAGAAATACAACTTTTTTAAATTGATAGAAAGGAAATGAAAATGAATGAGAAAAAAATTCGTGAAGAAATTTACGAAAAATTAGAAGAAGAATATAACCAATTTTTAAAACAAGTGGAATTAAAAAGCCCAAAAGAAATTGTTGAAAGTGCTTATGAAATTGCTGCCAAAAAGGAAATTAAAGAAACTTTTTCGCCATATTCTGAGTATTATGATGTGAAGTTAATTCAATTATTGCAAAAAATTCAAAACCCCCTAGATTGTTTATATCAAGATTGGATAAAGTATAATGACGGAATAACAGAAGAAATAAAAGAATGTGTTGATGAAACTTTATTTATATTAAATGATAAACAAAATCAAAAAAAGAATGAAAAAGAAAGGTAAATCATATCATGGCATATTATACATCAGAAGTGATTTCAAAAGTAAAGCAAATTGATTTACTATCTTATTTAAAAAATTGTGAGCCAGAGGAGTTAGTGAAATTTAGTAAAGACACTTTTGTCACAAAATCACATGACAGTTTAAAAATAAATAATGGTATGTGGTATTGGTTTTCAAAGGGAATAGGTGGAAAGTCAGCTTTGGATTATTTAGTAAAAGTAAAAGATTATAGTTTTACTAATGCAATCGAAAAACTTTTAAATAATATTGATTGTTGTCCAATAGCTCAATATACACAAGAACAAAAGGTAGAAAAAAAAGAATTTTTTTTACCTAAAAAATCTGATACTAATCGAGTTATTATAAAGTATTTAATGAAAAGGGGAATAGATGAAAGCATTATAAAAGAATGTATTGATAATGATTTGATATATGAAGATTTACCAAATCATAACGTGGTATTTTTGGGATATGATATCAATCAAAAGCCAAGATATGCTATGTGTCGAGGCACAAACGATAGTCGATTTATGAAAGAAGTAGGTGGTAGTCACAAAGCATTTTCTTTTCGACTTTTTTCAAAAAATGAATGCAATGAGGTTCATTTGTTTGAAAGTGCAATTGACTTGTTATCGTATGCTACTTTGATGAAAATCAATGGGAAAGATTGGTCGAATTCCAATCTTTTATCTCTTGCAGGAGTTTATCAACCATCAAAAAATTTAGAAGAGAGTAAGATACCTCTTGCATTAAATTATTTTTTAAATTTACATCCAAATATAAAAAAAATATATTTACATTTGGATAACGATATTGCAGGAAGAACTGCTACCAAAGCATTACAAACTGTTCTTCCTAATCAATATGAAGTCATTGATTGTCCACCTCCAAAAGGAAAAGACGTCAATGACTTTTTGCTTTATTATCAAAAAATCAAGCAAAAAAATTATGAAAGGGAAAGGTAAAAAATTATGAAATTTGATTATTTAAAATTAGCAGAAATTGTAAAAGAAAGAAGAACGGAGTTAGGCATTTCTACGAGAAAGTTATCCGAAAAAATTGGAGTCAGTCATGCAGAAATATCGAGGTTTGAAAATGGTTTAAAACCAAGTTTTTATTTTATTCCATTTATTAAGTTATGTAAGGAGTTAGATTTAGATATGGATAATTTATTAAAAACGGTAGGACTACTTGAAGAGAAAGAAGATAAAAAATATGTAGTAAAAATAATGAATGTGAATGAAGATTATTTTGAAATTTATGCTGCAAATGAACATGATGCTGCCAAATATGTTTCGGAATTTGTCATACAAAACGGCATTGTTGAGTTAGATTTTAATAAAAAATTTTTAGTTGAAGTAGAGGAAATTAACGAGGAATTGGAAGAGCAAATGAAAGAAGATCCTCTTATAAAAATGCAATGTGAAAATTGTGATTATTATTGTCCTTATTGTGAGGAATGTTTTTTCGGGGAGTAAATCTTTTTTCTAGCAAGCACTGAATTTATACTCCCGTAAAATTCGATATGTGGGGAAAACCCCAATCCCCTCAAAATACAAATTATGTTATAGAAAGGTAGGAAAGGTCATGCGAACAAGAGATATAAAAAAGCAATTTTGGTTAAGTGAACAAGAAGATTATCTACTGAAAAGCAAATCTACATTGGTGGGACTAAACACTTCTGATTTTTTAAGATACTTAATTTTAGGATATAAGCCTAAAGAAAAACCACCAAAAGAATTTTATGATAACTTTAAAGAAATTCGCAGAATCGGAAAAAATATCAATCAGATTGCACGAATAGCAAATGCCACGAATAAAGTAGATATGCTTTTGTTTGAAAAACAAGTCAATTTATTAAATGATTTTATTTTGGAAATAAAAAACAAATATTTAAAACCGGACTACGAAGAAAAGTCATAGAGTTTTTCAATAGAAAGTGATATAATTTTTTAGGTAATGATAGGAGTGATAGTATGTTATCAGATGTGGATATTTTTATATTAAAGGAACTAGATCGACAGAATATTAGACAAGAAATTGTGAGTCTTATTATGAAAAAGTTAGATGATAGAGATAAAAAAAACAAATTTCTATCTTATATGATTGATAACAGAAATTTGTTGCTTTCTTATGAGGATATTTTTACAAAGGTTAAAGAATTACAAGCCTTTTAAATTATTTTATGTTTGGATTGTCTGTTCTTCCAACTACCCAATCCATAGAAATATTATAAGTTTTACAAATATAATAAAGATTTGTTGTACTAATTAAGTTCTTTCCATTTTCATAACCAATATAAGTTGTCCGTGCAATTTTACATTCATCGGACAATTTTGTTTTGGTTAGATTTAGATTGTTTCTTAATTTCAAAAGTCTTTTACTTATTGTTGATTTATCAATAGTAAATGTTCCATATTGAGTATTTTTTCTAGTAAGACCACATACAAAATCTAAAGAGTAATCGTAAGCATTACAAAGTTTTACAAGTTTTTGCATAGGGATAGAAAAGTAAGCATTTTCCCACCCAGCCACTGCATTCCAAGTAACTCCAAAAATTTTTGCAAATTCTTTTTGTGTAAGTTCTAATTCTTCTCTAATCCATTTGATATTATTTCCTATCATTTGTAATCACCACTTAAATTTATTGTGACATCAAAAATAGTTTGAAACAAAAAATTACAGATTATACGACGTTTGTGGTATTATTATTTTGGAGGTGTAAGTGTGAATAAAAAAATAATAGGTTCTTTTATTAAACAATTGAGAGAAGAAAAGAAAAAGTCACGAGCAGATATAGCTAGAGGTACAGGAGTTTCTGAATTTAAAATTAGTTTATGGGAAAATGGTGTTTTGCTACCCGAGTTTTATAATTTAGAAATGTTAAGTGTTCAACTTAATATAACAGTAAATGAACTATTAGTTGGCGAAAGATTAAAAACGGTAAATGATGATTATGTTTTTTCTTATGCTATGTATGAAAAGAAAAAGAATATTTTTAAGGTTTCATTTGTTTTTATTCTTTTCATAGCATTGATTATTTTATGTGTTTTGAAATTTTAATGAAATATTTTTAGAATGGTTATTTTTTAATAATCATTTTTTTATGAGGAAGGACTTGGTAATTATAATGGCAACTACGGGAATTTGGAAAGTCAATTCCAATTTAAAAAGAGTGTTGCAATACACTACAAATGTTGAAAAAACAAAAAATGAAAAATATGATAATTGTAGTTATCATGATTTGCATAACTTATTAGATTATGTTGAATCGGACTTTAAAACGGAAGAACAATTCTTTGTTTCTGGAATTAATTGCTCAGCCAAAACTGCATTAGATGAAATGGTTTTAACCAAAGAACAATTTGGTAAGAAGAATGGAATTCAAGCTTTTCATGCTTTCCAATCATTCAAAGAGGGTGAAGTGACACCAGAACAATGTCATGAAATTGGAGTAAAACTTGCAAATGAAATGTGGGGTGACCGATTTGAGGTTGTTGTAAGTACCCATGTGAATACCAATCATTTGCATAATCATTTTGTCATAAACTCCGTTTCTTTTAAAGATGGAAAAAGGTATTATGACAATCGAAAAACGTATGCAGAACTGAGAAGATTATCCGATGCTATATGTGCTGAATATGGACTTAATGTTTTGGAAGAAAAAGAATGCAAACGAAGTCATATCAATTATGCTAATTATCAAATGGGTGAAAACCAAAAAGAAACTTATTATACTATTGCTAAAGATGATCTCAATCGTGCAATAGGAATGGCATATTCTTATGAAGATTTTGAAGATTTAATGAAAGCGATGGATTATGAACTGATTTATCGAGCGAATAAACTTAGCATTCGGCGAGAACCATACAAAAAAAATATTCGGATAGAACGATATTTTGGAACAGAATTTTCTATTGAACGAATAAAGGAAAGAATAGAAGAAGAACACATTGTTAGAATACCTTTTATTGAAGAATATGGGATTCCTAAAAAGGCAAGTTTTATTAAAAGAAAAAAGCCAAAAGGACTTTATTCCTTGTTTATTCATTATTGCTATTTACTAAAGGTATTCCCCAAAAAATATCCCTATCAGAAGTTGACACCAGAGATACGAGCCGACATTAAAATTATCGATGAACTATCTAATCAAACTCAATTGCTTGTTAGTAATCATTTAGATACTGATGAGCAATTTTTTTTATTTAAAGAAGAAAAGGAAAAGCAATTAAAGCAACTCATGGATAAAAGAGAAAAGATGTGGTATCGGCATAAAAAAGAGTCAAACGAAACTGAGAAAAGGAATTGTTTGAAAGAAATCAATCAATTAAATAAACAAATTAACCCATTGAGAGAGGAGGTGAAATTATGTAAGAGTATTTTAGAAAGAAGTGAGAAGATACAAGATAATCTTCAACAATTAGTAGAAGAAAAAGGAAAGGAAAGGAACGAAAATGAATGGACAAGGTGAAGCAGCCGAGACAGTCTTGAGATTAAGTTTTCAAGGAATGGATTACACGTTGAAAATTGCTGGAAGTGGTGCAAAACACCTAGCAACATTTTTAATTGCTTGTTTTTCTGGAAAGGAAAAAGTAAAAGGAAAAACAAGACTGGTTAATATGCTTAAATCTGGGAAACAATTAAAAGTTTTTTCTGTGAAAGAATCTGATTTTAAAAAGTTTGCTAAAGAGGCGAAAAGATATGGAGTGTTATATTCAGCATTAGCTAAAAAAAATCAAAAAAAAGATGGTGTTATTGATGTTATGGTAAGAGCTGAAGATGCTTCAAAAATTAATCGAATAGTAAAACGATTTGAACTTTCAACTATTGCAACCGTTGAAAATCAGAAACCAAAAGAGAAAAATGAGCCAACAAAAGAGGAAAATTTAGCCAATGAAATTTTAACTCCTCAAAAGGAAAAACAAGATGTAAACCCGACTTTAGCGATGACAGAAAAAAGCCCTCTGTCAGAGCCTACCTCAGAGAACAAAAATCAAGAACAGGGTACTAACTTTGAAAAAAAGTCAGTAAAAAAGGAATTAAAGGAAATCAAAGAACAACAAGAAAAAACGAAGTTAGGTAATAAAAAGGAAAAAGTTAAAAATAGGAAAAAGAAAGGAAAAGAATTATAATGGAAGAAAAAGAAAATAATAATTTTGATAAGAAATCTTGGATACAAAAAATAAAAAAAGAAAGACAAGAAGTTTATGCACTTATTGATAAAGCAATCAGTGAATTAAAAACAGATAAGGATAGTTTTATGTCTTATTTAGATACTCAAGCAAAATTTGATAAATACTCTGTAGGAAATGCACTACTTATTATGAAACAAATGCCAAATGCAACTCAATTAAAAAGCTATAAGGATTGGAAAAAGAATGGTGTTGAAGTGAAAAGATTTGAAGAAAGTATTCATATTTTAGAACCTAGTAAGAAATCTAATGAAGAACCTTTATATTATAATGTAAAGAATGTTTTTGATGTGTCACAAACAAATAGTTCTTCATTACCAAAGAAAAATTATTTATTGAAAGATATTTTAACGGGGTTGCTTACTGATAGCCCTATCAATATTAAAGCCGTTGATGAAATACCAAATTGTGATAACTTGGCAAAGTGGAATTCTTCTGATAATATTTTATATGTTCAAAAATCAGAAGATGCAAATCGCATTATTCAAGATATCTCAAAAGAACTAGCCTATGCTTCTATGGGTGAATATACGGAAGATCATAGAAATTTTTTCAGCAATATTTCTTCGTATATGATTTGTAAAAAATACGATATCGATGTTTCCAATATTAAAATAGATATTCCTGAAGATTTTAAAGAAGCAGAAAACAAAGATATTCGTAATGATTTATCTAACGTTAGAAATATTGTGGCAGATGTTAATAATAGAATAAATATATATTTAAAAACTCTTTCTACATCGAAAGAGGAACATCAAACAGATAGAGGGGAAATGGTATGAGAGAGGGAATGACTGTTTTAAAATTAGATAAATATGAGATAGGGTTGATTATCAATGCTTTAAATGATTTGCGAAATGAGCTTATTCAAAAAAATGATTATACTGATGCAATAGATGAGTTGCTAATAAAAATTTCCAATGCACCATCTAAGAAAAAGTGTCTTGTTAGGTCTTTATGAAGAAATGGGTTTATGTTTTAGGGTTAATACCTGTTGTATGGATAGCCCTTTTAATCACCCCTATTACACATGATGGATTATTGTATTTTATAGAAAACTTTTCTTCTGTTATTGAAAATCCTTTTCATATTGTATGGTATGAAAATTCTATGAAAGTCATTTTGATATGTTCATTTATTTATTTTTTCGCCATAGTCATTTATATTTCTACTAAAAAGAATTACCGTAGAGGGGAAGAACATGGCTCAGCAAAATGGGGAAATATCAATGAGATAAATAAAAAATATAAACAATCACCTTTAAATCAAAACAAGATTTTGACTCAAAATGTTTTATTGGGTTTAAATGGAAAAAAGCATCGAAGAAACCTAAATGTCTTAGTTTGTGGTGGAAGTGGAGCAGGAAAAACAAGATTTTATTGCAAACCAAATATCATGCAAGCGAATTCCTCTTTTGTCATACTTGATCCGAAAGGGGAAATTGTTAGAGATACGGGAAAATTACTTGAGAAAAAAGGATATGAAGTCAAAGTTTTAGATTTAATTAATATGGAAAAATCGTTTTGCTATAATCCTTTTGTGTATTTAAAAAGTGATAACGATGTCCAAAAGTTAGTAACAAATCTTTTTAAAGCAACAACTCCAAAAGGTTCTTCCAGTAGTGATCCGTTTTGGGATACGGCAGCCAGTATGTTACTTTTAGCACTTATTTTTTATTTAAAGTACGAGGCTCCAGAAGAAGAACAGAATTTTCCAATGGTTATGGAAATGCTGAGAGCAGGGGAAGTTCACGAGGATGATGATACCTATGTTAGTCCACTTGATGTTTTATTTAATCGGTTAGAGTCAAAAGAACCTGAGCATATTGCAGTAAAGTATTATCGTGATTATCATAGTGGTTCTGCTAAAACATTAAAATCTATACAAATAACTCTTGCATCCAGACTTGAAAAATTTAACTTGGAAAGTTTAGCTTCTTTAACAATGGTTGATGAATTAGATTTGCCATCGCTTGGTGAAAAGAAAGTAGCACTTTTTGCTATAATACCAGACAATGATACTTCTTTTAATTTTTTAGTTAGCATTTTATATACACAACTATTCCAACAGTTGTTTTTTTTAGCAGACCATAAATACGGAGGAAGTCTACCAGTCCATGTTCATTTTGTCATGGATGAATTTGCCAATGTTTCATTACCCGATGATTTCGATAAAATTCTTTCTGTTATGAGGTCAAGAGAAGTTTCTGTTTCCATTATTTTACAAAACCTTGCCCAATTAAAAGCATTGTTTGAAAAACAATGGGAAAGTATTGTGGGGAACTGTGACACGTTTCTTTATTTAGGTGGGAACGAACAATCAACACATAAGTATGTTTCAGAGTTACTTGGAAAAGAAACCATTGACACCAATACTTATGGAAAATCAAGTGGAAGAAGTGGAAGTTATTCTACCAATTATCAAAATAGTGGTAGAGAACTCTTAACTCCAGATGAAGTAAGACTTTTGGATAATCGATATGCTTTACTTTTTATTCGAGGGGAACGACCGATAAAAGATTTAAAGTATGATATTTTAAAACACCCTAATGTTGCATTGACTACTGATGGCAAAGAAAAAGCCTATTCGTATGGGGAAACAGATTTGTCTTTTGCGAGTATAACACTTGGAAATTTTGTTGAAGAACCTATAAGTATTAATCAGTCTGAGATAGAAAATGTAATAGATGAGTATGATTTGATTACTTCAGAAGAAGTAGAAAAGTTTTTAAAAGAAAGGGAAAGTGGAATTAATGAAAAAAAATAAGAATTTAAGAAAACTTTTTAAATTTTATGTTGTGGGGGTTAATTTATTTGTTGGGGTTATTGGAGCAAGCCAAAATGTGTTTGCTACGAATGATCCATTAACAATCGTGAATAATTTATCCGATTTTATTTTTGGAATCACAAGAGCTGTAGGAATGATTTTAACAGGTTTTGGAATTGTGCAATTTGGTTTGTCATTCAAAAGTCATGATGCAAGTCAAAGAGCAAATGGTGTTCTAACAATTCTAGGTGGTATCATTATTACCTGTGCGAAAGAAATTCTTAATTTGATAACGGCATCATAAACGAGAAAAATGAGGGAGCAAAAAATTGCTCCCTTAAATTTATAAAGGAGATGATTATATTGAATGATAATATTGTGCAGTTATTACAGCATGCTTTGGACACTTGGAATTCTAAGTTAGGTACCATTTGGCAATTGGTAACTCAAAGCCCAGAAAATTTTAAAGATGGAATGATTTGGCCCACAATAAAAAACATTTATGGAGCTGTTCAAGCAATCGGTTTGGCATTACTTGTCTTGTTTTTTGTGGTAGGCATAGTGAAAACTTGTGGTTCAATCACTGAAGTAAAAAAGCCCGAACATGCTTTAAAATTGTTCCTTAGATTTGCAATAGCTAAAACTGTAGTAACTTATGGATTAGACTTTATGATGGCAATTTTTAAAATCGTACAAGGGGTAGTTACTACTATTATTAGTACATCTGGGTTCAGTGGAGCTATGGGAACAGCTTTACCCCAACAACTTATACAAACGATAGAAAAGGTAGATTTTATAAATGCCATTTTTTTATGGTTGATATCGTTAATTGGGGGACTTTTCATTACTGTATTATCATTTATTATGATAATGACAATTTATGGAAGATTTTTTAAGTTGTATTTATATACGGCGATTGCTCCTATTCCTTTATCAACTTTTGCCGGGGAAACAACACAGAATGTCGGAAAAAGTTTCATAAAATCTTATACTGCTGTATGTTTGGAGGGAGCTATTATTGTTTTATCGTGTGTTATATTCTCACTATTCGCTTCAAGCCCTCCAGAAATTGATACAAGTGTGAAAGCTGCCACACAGGTATGGAAGTACATTGAAGAACTTATTTTCAACATGTTGGTGCTTGTAGGGACAATAAAAATGTCCGATCGAGTTGTAAAAGATATGATGGGATTATAAAGAAAGGATAATTGTATGAAAAATGTATCAATAAAAATTAATGATATGTGGCTAACTGATTTTGACGATATTAGATGCAATGCCTCTATATTTATAAATAATCAAGAAAAAGCAAATATTACTGCTAGTTTTGATAAAGAGGTCTACCCAGATTGGGAAAACTCTCAAAAAGAAATTAAACAAAACATAAAAGACAATGTTGATTTATATTTATCTTTGCCAAAAATATCGAAATGTTCTAGTTTATTAAGAGAAATATATGATATTGTTTGTGAATCGGATGCAACTATGTGTCATATTAGTTATGAATTTTGGCAAGAATTTTATGCTAATAAATATACCAATGAGGATATAAAAACATTAAAAGAAGAAATAAAAAAATATAAACTAGATAATGTTATTACTTTTGATGATGAAGGTTATAAAATTATTGGTTGGGGTAACTTGGAAACTTCTTTTAATGATGATAGACATTTGGCAAAAAATAAAGAAAGGGAACGATAATTATGCAAGATGTAATAGAATACACAAAAAAAGGTATTGAGGAAGATGAAGAATTACAGGGAATGGAATTAGATTTTATCTTAATAAATCCAAATAACTTCGATACGATAAGTATTGTTAGCGATGGTCAAGAAAAAATATTAGAGTTTACTCCCTTTACAAAGAATATGGAAACGGGATATTCTCATGTACCAGAATGGGACTATAATTTAGATGATTATTTATTTAAGAGGTTAGAAGAAGGTTATCAAATAGGTTATATGAGTGAAAAAACCCATGATAATGTGTGGGATACTTTACAGGAATATTTTCCTAGCGATATTGAACATATAAATGGTGTTCAATTGTATTTACAATATTGTATAGATAATGGAACATTGCTAGCACAACGTAAAAATTTAAAAGATTATGAAACCCATATAAAACAAGATGGTATCTCTTTTGATGACAATAAAATTTTATTATTTAAAGGAAATCGTGGTGAACAACCTGTTGCTTTAATAAAATGGGCAGAAGAATATGTTATTGCCATTGACTACACTATTGATAAATCAAAAATTTATTGGAGCAGAGGTTATTATTATAGTGATGTAGAAAAAGCCAAAGAAGATTTTGATAGAGTCATTAGAGGTGAATATCTTTATAATGATCCTGCTAAACAAGAAAAGACCATAGATATTAAATATGTGGGAGTTGATAATTTGAATAGACCTGTTTATAAAGATAAAGATGGAACAATTTATAAAGATATTAGTTTAGGAAATGAAGTTTTAATATTAACTACTGTGAATAATAATGATTTTTTTGGAGAACCTAAATTTCCTATAAAAGATAATGTTAAGGTTAATATTGTTGAAAAGCTAGAAAATGAACAAAAGAGGAGGAAAAATGAACAAGAAAGATAATACTTTAAATATAGTAAAAACTCATAAAACGAATTACTATGAATTTGATTGGTATGTTCCTTATACCACAGATGATAAAGTTTATTTAGCAATAAAAGGAATTATAGATAATCATTCAAAATTACCTCTTAGGACATGTGGTGGGAGTGGATATGAATGGGAAGAAGATAAAAAATATAAAATGAGAACTATATCCAAAGAAAAATTTTTAGAAAAGGCAAATGAACATAATATTATATATTTTTTTGAAGATATAAATAATTGCAACGATTTATTAAATTATCCATTAAAATTTCAAAAAATTGTTGATAGGAAGCTATATTACTGTGGTTTTAAAACTCATGGAACATTGTCTATTTTTGAAAAAAGGAAAATATCCAAAGAAAAACAAGAAGTGAGTAAAAAATTTAAAGATATGGAAAGGTAGGTTTTATTTTGAAAACGGTTAATGAATTATTGAAAAATGATAAAGTGCAAAATCAACTTGCACTTTATTATTTATTTGAGTATGGAAAGCAAACGTTAAATAATAATTATGATTTGTCTAATATCAAAGAACAAATTCAAGAAAATAATAAAGGAAAAAATTCTATTTTAAGTACAGATTATATTTTTGAAGCAATAGATATTGCTAGAGATATGTCTAATTTGAGTATTGCAGATATAATAAAATTTATCAATGAAGATGCAAAAATAAGCAAACATAAAGAAAGGAACGAAAGATAAAAATGGAAGTTAAAATTAATAGAGAAATAAGAAATTATTCAGAAAGTATCTTTTTTGGACTATCGTTACGACAGTTCTTTTTTTCTGTATTAGCTTGTGTAGTTGCAGTAGTTTTGTATTTTTTATTAAAAGATAAGTTTGGAGTAGAAACACTTTCTTGGGTTTGTATTTTAGGTGCTGCACCTTTTGCTGTTTTAGGGTTTATTACTTACAATGGTATGACAGCAGAAAAGTTTGTTTGGGCATGGATAAAATCTGAATTATTAATACCTAAACGTTTAGTATTTAAGCCAAAGAATTATTATTATGAATTATTAAAAGAAAAAATTGAAAAAGGAGGAGGAAAACAATGTTAGTTTTTAAAAAAGAATTAATGTTAAAAAGACTAGAAAAAGAAAATTTGCTTGCTATGGTAGATGATGAGGTAATAAAACTTATGAATGAACTTGATGGGAAAGAAGTTCAGAAAAACGATTGGGAAGCTCTTATATTTGGTGAATTAGAGTATATTGCCCATGATAGTATGGGAAGAGCATATCCTATCAATAAAGATGATGTAGAGGAAGTAGAGAGAATTTCTACTAAAAAAGATGATAGGGGGAGTAGATAATGAAAACTTTAAAAATGTTATTTAAAAATGATAAAGATACGTTTGTTGTTCCTAAAGGGGTGCAAGATGTTATTCCTATAACGAGAATTTGGGAAGATGGCATTTTTCAAATTGGAAAGAACAAGTTTTCTAAATGTTATCGATTTACCGATATAAATTATGCAGTAGCAAGTAGAAGTGACAAAGAGGGTATGTTTTTACAATATAGTGAATTATTAAATTCATTTGATGTAGGAGCTACAACTAAAATAACCATTTTAAATAGAAGATTGAATAAAATAGATTTTGAAAAGACCATTTTACTTCCTATGAATAATGATAATCTTGATGAATATAGAAAAGAATATAATAAAATGCTTTTAGATAAAGCGATAGGAGCAAATGGAATTACACAGGAAAAATTTATTACTGTATCGATTAATAAAAAAAGTATAGAGGAAGCAAGAAATTACTTTTCACGTATAGGGGGAGACCTCAGTAATTATTTTTCTCAGTTAGGTTCAAAGTGTATTGAATTAGATGCAGTGGATAGACTTAGACTTTTTCATGATTTCTTTCGGGTAGGGGAAGAAAATGATTTTCATTTTGATATGATTTTAAATATGAGAAAAGGGCATAGTTTTAAAGACTATATCTGTCCAGATACAATGGAGTTTGAAAATGATTATTTTAAAATGGGAAACAGATTTGGAAGAGTCATATTCTTAAAAGAATATGCTAGTTATATTAAAGATACTATGGTTGCCGAACTTACAGATCTTAATAGAAATATGATGATGTCTATCGATGTTATTCCTATCCCAATGGATGAGGCTGTTAGAGAAGTAGAAAATAGAAGATTGGGTATAGAAACAAACATTACAAATTGGCAACGTAGACAAAATGCAAATCAAAATTTTAGTGCAGTTATTCCTTATGACCTAGAACAACAACGAAGTGAAAGTAAAGAATTTTTAGATGATTTAACTACACGAGACCAAAGAATGTTTGTGTCCGTTTTAACTATGGTGCATACGGCAGATAGTAAAGAACAACTTGACCAAGATACAGAAAGTTTACTTACGACGGCAAGAAAACATTTATGTCAGTTTTCAATATTAAAGTTTCAACAAATGGATGGGTTAAATACAGCTATGCCTTATGGTGTAAGAAAAATAGATGCTTTAAGAACACTTACAACAGAGTCACTTGCAGTATTCATGCCTTTTAGAGTTCAAGAAATCAATCATGAGAACGGTATTTACTATGGACAAAATGTGATAAGTAAGAACATGATAATAGCTGATAGAAAACAACTATTAAATGGTAATTCTTTTATTTTAGGAGTAAGTGGAAGTGGAAAGTCATTTACAAGTAAAAATGAAATTGTTTCGGTTGCTTTAAGGGACTCTAATGCAGATATTATTATCATTGACCCAGAGCGAGAGTATTCACCACTAGTACAAGCATTAAATGGGGAAGTGATTCATATTTCTGCTACTAGCAATAATCACATTAATGCTATGGATATGAACAGCGAGTATGGTGACGGAGCAAATCCGATTATTTTAAAATCAGAATTTATTCTTTCATTATGCGAACAATTAATGGGTGGGAAAGATTTAGGAGCAAAAGAAAAATCTATAATTGATAGATGTACGGAAAAAGTATATCGACATTATTTACAGGGAAACTATCAAGGAACTCCACCAACGTTACAAGACTTTAGAGAGGAACTTTTAAGACAAGAAGAACAAGAGGCGAAAGACGTTGCAGTTGGTATTGAATTATTTACGAACGGGAGTTTAAATACGTTTGCAAAACAAACTAACGTTGATACTAATAATCGTTTAATTTGTTACGACATTTTAGATTTAGGAAAACAATTATTACCTCTTGGAATGCTAGTGGTACTTGATAGTATTTTAAATAGAATAACAATGAATAGAACGAAAGGGAAGAACACATATATTTTTATTGATGAAATTTATTTGTTATTTCAGCATGAATATTCAGCAAACTTCTTATTTACTTTATGGAAACGTGTTCGTAAGTACGGTGCTTATTGCACGGGTATTACTCAAAATGTTGATGATCTTTTACAAAGTCATACGGCAAGAACAATGCTTGCAAACTCAGAGTTTATTGTAATGTTAAATCAAGCAAGTACGGATAGATTAGAATTAGCGAAACTTTTAAATATTTCTGAATTACAAATGAATTATATTACTAATGTAGGAGCAGGACAGGGACTTTTAAAAATTGGTAGTTCTCTTATCCCATTTGTTAATAAATTCCCTACGAATACGAAACTTTATAAGTTAATGACTACAAAGTTTGAGGATAACAATGAGAAAAATTAAAATTAAAAAACAGAAGAAAAAAGTTTCGGAACGTATTGATAAACTTGCTGTAAGTAAGGAACGAATGAAAGATCTAAAAAACAGATTACAAGAAAAAACAGAAGAAGTTACGAATAATGATACTACGGTTAATGAATATGCTGGTAATAAAATAAATTTTGTGATTAATAGGGGAACAGATGAAAGTATCCACTTAGCGAATAAGTATGGAAAAAAGTCTACAATAAAAACAAAGGAAAATGTTTCCAAAGGTATTGAAAAAATAAAAAACATCAAAACAAGAAATGTAAAAACAAAAGCAAATTCACTTATTAAAACTACCGAAAATGTTTTAAAGAGTGGAAACAAAATTGTTAAAGTAGAAAATCAAGCATTGAAAGGTTTTCAAAAACAAAAACACATTGTTAAGGTAATCACTAAAGTGAGTGCAAAATCTATTAAAGTAGCAGCTAAAACTACCATTTCTACAATTAAAAATGTAGTTGTTGGAGCAAAGGCTGCTATGATTGCCTTAATGGCAGGAGGTTGGATATTACTTGTTGCAGTTTTAGTTGTGGGTGTTGTTTCTTTACTTTTAAATTCTGTTTTTGGTATCTTTTTTTCCAATCAAAAAACAAATGATAATTTAATTACCATGCAAGAAGTGATTGCTGAATGTAACAAAGAATTTTCTGATAAAATTCAAACTATCCAAAATAGTAATCCTCACGATGATTATATTTTAGAGGGTGAAATGGCTAGTTGGAAAGATATGTTGCAAATTTATTCTGTAAAAACTTCTATTGATAAAGAAATTCTTACTATTGATAAGGATAAAAAAGATAGCTTGAAAGAAATTTTTTGGGAAATGAATACATTATCCTCAGAAGTTAAGGAAGAAGAAATTACTGAAAGAGGTATTACTTCTAATGAATTACCTACCATAGTAAATAAAAAAGTATTGCATATAAAAATAACGAATAAATCGTTACAAGACATGGTAATGAAATATCACTTCACTTTTTCTCAAAAACAACAGTTAGAAGAAATATCAAATTCTACTTATGACAGTTTGTGGAATGAAGTTATTTATGGAACTGCTGAAACTGGGGAATATATTTATTGGCGACAAAAAGACCCATTATGGGCAGATATTAAAATTGGCAATACGACAAGTACAATAGGGGATATTGGTTGTTTAGTGACATCTATTGCCATTTTAATTGAAAAGTCAGGTGCAAATGAAAATATTTCACCATTTAATCCGGGTGTTTTTGTAGAAGAATTAAATAAAAATAATGGTTTTACAGAAAGTGGAAGTTTAATTTATAGTGCAATAACTAACGTAATACCCAATTTTGAGTATGTAGGCAATATAAACTTAAGAGAAAAAACACGAACTGAAAAACTTAACATAATAACGGAATACTTTAATAATGGTTATTATCTTACTGTTGAAGTTCGTGGAGCAACAAAGGGAAATCAACATTGGGTAGCCGTTGTAGGGATAACTGATAATGATGTTATGATAGTTGATCCATCAAGTAATCAGACATTGATGTGGAATGCCTATGAGTTTAGTAAAACTACACAATTTAATTATTTTAAAAAAAGCATTTAATAAAAAAGGGCTATTGGAAAATTAAGTAATTAATTTTTTGATAGCCTTTGGTTTATAATATCAAAAAGGGATTTCTCAAAAAATGGTTACATATGGAAAGTAAACTTTAAAGAAATCCCAACACAATAATATCATGAAATTAAGTTACTTTCTACAATTTTTAATGTTCCACAAAAAATACAAAAAAATATTTTACATTTAATTGGTTTTGAGATACAATTAAATTGCTTGAAGTCACATATATGAATGTGTATGAAAATCAAGAGCTTTACGATGAATTTTATATAATTGTTTCGTATTGCATCCGTTTATCGGAATAATATTGGTGTCGTTAGGACACCTCTTTTTTTATGTGTTTTTATTGACTTGGACATTCGTTTATTTCTGAATTATATATTTATAAGATGATAGCCTTGCTCCCAATAGTTAAATAAAATTATTTTGTATGTTGATTTTAAAATAATTTGTTATAAAACCTTTCATTTAAATAAAGGAATTATTACTTTCCAAAATGGCAATACCAATATTTTCCATTTTGGCAATTTTATTTGGGTAAATTATGTGGTAAATTTTGTTTGTAAAGAAAGAAAAGGTTCCATTCAATTTTAGACGTAAAATTGATAGTTTAAAAAACTTTAAAGAATCATGATATTTAAAGTTGTAAGAGAAAGGATTAAGTGGTAAAAAAATATAAAAATGTAGAAAAAGTTAATAATTTAATAAAAATAGAAAGAAGGAAAAAAAATGAAAAAAAATTTGAAAAGATTAACTTTTTTAGGTATATTGACTATTGCTCTTGTTTTGGGATTGGCTTTTTATCAACGATATTTTTCTCATCCATCACTTAGTGAGAAAGAAGTTGCTTTGATTACTGCTTATGGCGATGATTACGATGCTTATTTAAAAAGAAATGCTTATGAATTGAAAATTGCACAAAAAATTCATGAAAAACTTATTAATTATGGTGATACTTTCCCTAGTTTTTATGGTGGTTCGTATATAAGTGATGACTCATATAATTTAATTATACAAGTTGTTAAAGATAATATTCCTAATGAATCTGATTTGGATTATGATTTATATCAAAGTATTATCAATATGGATTCAACAATTAAAATAGAATATGTTAATAATAGTTATGCAGAATTAAAAAAGATAAATGATCTGATAACTAACCAAGCTTTATCTGAAAGTATTGATAGTGATAAGTTTATTGGTAATTACATTGATGTTTACAGTAATACTGTTAAAGTGGAAGTTGCAGGGGAGTTAGATACAATATCAAACGATGCAAGTAGTCAACTTCCTAAATCTGATTTAATACAATTTGTGGCTAGTGAAAGAAAAATCGATACTTCTGAATTAAAGGCTGGTTCAGGAATAACAACTATGGGAATAACTAATAATTGTTCTTTAGGATTTAGAGCAAAATATAACGGAATGGATGGTTATATTACTGCAGGACATTGTTTTTCAGGAGAGCAAGCTGCTTCTTCTGGAGGAATTGTTGTAAAAAGAATATATGGTGGTTCTGTTGATGCTGCTTTCGTTCAATTGACATCTAGTAGTTACACGTTGTCTAATTCACTTGCTTATACTTCTGGTAATATTACTTCTTTAAATGATATCGTAATTTGTCCATATTTGGAAGTTGGTACTGCTATAGCTAAAGCTGGTGTTAAAACTCATTACTCTGCTGGAAAAGTTCTTAATAACAGTTATAGAGGTAATTTTGAGGGTACTACTTTTACTGACTTAGTTTCAACAAATGCTTATGCTGACGGAGGAGATAGTGGTGGACCAGTATTTTTACCAACCGTTGAAGATGGTGGTGTTACTCTAATCGGAATTGTAAAAGGTGGAGATCCAAATAATCTATATTCTATGGTTTTTACAAAAGAAGAAAATATTTATAGTCAAATTCGTTATGCACGTTATTAAAAAATGTAAGGTCTGTAATGAATGCTTCATTATAGACCTTTTTCTTTTAACAATAGTATGATATAATTTTTTTGAGGAGGTAGAATGTTATATGTGGAAAAAAATATTAGTATTTTTAATGATTGGAGTTACAATGGCGAGCATAGTGGGATGTAAAAATAATAGTGTATCTGTAACAGAAGAAGATTTGGAAAAAGTATTGCAAGAGATTGATAATTATTATCAATCTGACAAATATAAAGTTGATGATTATAGTATGAGTTTTTATTATATGGATTTAACTAATATGAAAGTTGTTGTCGGATTAATGGATAATAGCAAAGAACAACAGGAAGGATTTAAGAAAAATGTTGTTAATTCTGAATATATCACTTTTGTTCAAGGAAGAAAATTAGTCGATTTAAAAGATTATGAGTCATAAAAAAGATTATCTTTTTTCTTATTATTAAATTAATTTAGTAATATTAATCAAACAAAAACTTGAGTAATTAATACTCATTTTTTTGTGTTTTCTGTAGGTAAGTAATGCTTTCTAGCATTTTTATTAATTTTATGTTAATTTTATAATGTTTGAAAGAAGTGTTTTTATGGAGTATGAAAAAATATGTAATTTTATTAAAGAATTGAGAGTTGAAAACAATTGGAGTCAAGAAAAATTAGCTTCGATGTTATATGTTGATACTTCAACAATCAATAGATGGGAAAAATGTAAAAGATATCCTAATTTAGATGATTTATATAAATTGTCTGAAATTTTTAATGTTTCCATTGGTGAAATTTTAGCAGGGGAAAGAATTTCAAAAAATAATAATAATCAAATTCAAACTTCAGTGTATAAATATATTAAAAACGTATTTAAGCAAATGAATAAATTAAAAATTTGTATAGTTCTTTTGGTATTATTACTTGTAGTCAGTGTAATTTGTTTTTTATCTATTTATTTTTTTGAAAATTATAGAAGTATAAGAGTGTATACTTTTTCTGGTAATTCTGACACTTATACTATAAAAAATGGAATATTAGTTTTAACTAAAGAAAAAATATATTTTCAAGTAGGTGATATTAGTCCTAAACCTAAAGAAGTTTCATTAATTGTTCAGACTAATGATGAAAACAAAATTGTCTTTCAAGGCGATTTTAATAATATTATTTGTGATAGTTTTGGATATGATTCTTTCGTATCATATAAAGATTTTGTTAACCATAAGGAAAATATTATAATAAAAATTAAAGATGAAGAAATAGTTTTAAATTTTAATGAAGATTTTATAAATGACGGTGTCATTAATATTGAAGATAATAATATTGGGAATGGTAATAGGCAAGAACAAGACGATTTAATAATTAAAGATAGTTTTATATGCGACGAACAAGACTATTGCTATTTGAATAAAGATGATGTTTATATATCTTATAATTTAGGAATATTTACAGTTTCAGAAAATAACGGTGCCACATACATATATGATTTGATGAATTCATTCTTATATTATGAAACCAAATTTGCCAAAGCTAATTGTAATTTAAAAATTGAAAATGAAAATATAGTTTCTTTAGATGGCAACTGTGAAGATGCTCAAAATCGCTTTAATTATTTTAAACAAAATTATATTGATATTTATTTTAATAAATAAGTTTTGCCAAATTGGCAATTTCTTTTTTTTTATTTGAAATATACAATGAGATAGTAGAAAGAATAGAGGTGATTTAAATATGACATAATAATCCAAATTTTAGGAAATATATTTAATAAGAAAAGGAAAGGAATGTAAAAATGAAAAAAACAAAAATATTTTTAGGAAGTATTGCAGTTTTTGCAATGTGTTGTGTAATGAAAAATGTTTCAGCTGAAGAATTTTATTATGTGAATGATAATGGTGTTGCTTTAACAGAAAAAGAATATCAATACATATCTGATTTATACTGGGATGGTTATCAGCAGTATTTAACAGAGTCTGATTATCAGTTAATGCGAGAAATGAACATATTTGATAACGAAATTAAAAAAAGTGAAGTAACTAATTATCCTGTAACACGTGGAAATATGGTAACAAGTCATTTAAGAACCTCATCTCTTAAAGGTAGTTGTTCTGATACTTGTTTAGTTACATTTGTGACTGCATGGAATGGAATTCCTACAATTAAAAGCTATGATGTAGTAGGTATTAGATTGGGTAGTGCAAATTTATCAAGAATTGTAAATATTATGGAGACAGGAAGTAATTATTCTAAAATATACAATGATATTAGATATTTTACTAATGGTTTTGGAGCTTCCATTTTGGTTCCAAATACTGAAAATGTAAAAACAACTATAACTATAATAACTACTAAAGGAACTCTTTATGGAACATATCAACATGCAAAAAGAAACATAACTGAAGATACTTCAAAAAATTATACCATAGGACAAGGTGGTTATGGGGATGTGTTTTATTTTTCTGGACCGGCTGTAGGAGTTTATGATGAAGCACCTGGAGTTGATTTAGTTTTATAGTTTAATGAGGACTATTGAAAAATTAAGTAATTAATTTTTTGATAGCCTTTTTTACATATCAAGATTATGTGGAATTCCACATAATTTGTTTTCTAAATTAATTAAAAGTTCAGAAAAAAATCATTTTATTGAGCTTTTTTATTTAAAACATGAGCTGTAATGAAATTATTTCATTCAGTTCTTTTTTTGCAAAATTGCAGTTTATTCGACAAAGTTCGCACATTTCTTGTCGTAAAATGTATTTATAACATTGCCAACAGGCTTTGTAATAAGTAAGGAAGTGTGTAGTTTTTGTTTTAAGTAGTTAAGTATCTTTAGAGTTACAAGCATTTTTAAGTAGTACCTCAGATGGCAATGTCATTTGTGAATCGAGTGATAGGCTATGATTGGGGTATTTTTTTGTCAAATTGTTTATGTATTGATGTGTGAGTCTTATTCCTTTAGGGGAATAAGACTCTCTTTTTTTTGGAGTGAAATAGAGTACCATTCGAGAAGTCCTCCTTTTTCAATTTGTAATTCAAAAACAAATTGAAAGAGAGGAAAAAATAATGCAAAAAAAATTAAAAAATAATTCATATTCATTAACACATGATAAAGAAAAAAATGTATTTATAGTAGAATTTGTTGATAGTAAAAATTTATCTCAGAAAGTAGAAGTATCAGAAGATGTTTATAATGCTTTTTATAAGTTTAGGTTGGAAGATATGTCACAATCTCATAAGTATAGAAGGCATATAGAGCATTCTGAATTGTTTGAAGAAACTTTATATCAAAGAACGTTACATAAACCTGTTTCAGTTGAAGAACAAGTAGAACTTCTTATTTTGAAAGAAAAGTTAAATATTATTATTTCTTCATTACCAGAAATTCAGAAAAGAAGATTGCAAAAATATTTTTATGACAATAAGACTTTAGAACAGATTGCACATGAAGAACATTGTACAAAACGTGCCGTTAAATTTACTATAGATATTGCTTTAGAAAAAATTTCAAAAAAATTTAAAAATTAGACTACACTTTTTGCTTTTAAAGTGCTAAACAGGTGAGAAAGGTAAAATCTTTCTCACCTGTTCTAGTTATTAGAGCAAAGTTCATTGACAATTTAATCTTAGTTATCAAATACATTCCTATTATGATTGGAAACGATTAAGCACGTTGGTAAGTTCGCTTGCGATAAAACTTGACCATAAATATTGGGTTGCTCCCAGTAAATGCGATGACAATTAATAGGTATAATGATACTTTCGCCTAGCCACAGACACAATCAATGGAGGCGACTCTGTGAGAACCACAGTTGAGGTGCAAATCCTATGGAGCTATTAGCAGATAGCCGTTTGATAATTATTACTTATAAATAAAAAAATATCAGTTGGGGTTATTGTGAAATTATATTTTAATATTTTAGCAAACTTTAGTAAACAATTGATATTTATTACATAGAAAGGAATTTAAAATGTTAAATAGATATAAAATAGAAGTTTCAAAAGTATGGGAGTTTGAATTGAATGGAAGTAGTAAAGAAGATGTTGAAGAACAAGTTGTTTATATTATAAATAAAACAAAAATATTAGATTTACCTGAAACAAATAAGAAAATGATAGTGAAAATTAAAAAAACTGAAAGGAATATTAAAAATGAATAAAGTTACTAGAGGCTCAATTTTTTATGCTGACTTAGATTGTGGAGTAGGAAGTGAACAAAAGGGGATAAGACCAGTAGTTATATTACAAAACGATGTAGGAAATACTTATAGTACAACAACTATGATAGCACCTATTACTACAAAACAAGATAAAGAAAATAGTCAACCGACTCATGTCAAATTAAAGCAACTAGACAAATTGAGACCAAACTCTTTTGTTATGTTAGAACAAATTAGAACTATTGATAAAAAAAGAATTAAAGGATTTGTATGCGAATTGAATAAAGAACAAATGAAAAAAATAGATAAAGCAATTATGGTTGCTTTAGGGATTGGTATAAATAAGTCAAGTCTATAAATTTGAATTTTGCACAATCGCAATATAATTAATTTTAAAGTAAACTCTTTCCTGTGAAAAGGAGAGATAGAAATGTTTAAAAAAGAACAATGGAAAAAAAATTTTATGAAAGAAAGGGAGATGGGTAGTGTGAAATATACGCGAATGTATGAATTAATATCTCAACAATGGCTGACTACTCCAGATATTCAAGAACTATGCGAATGTGGACAGCACAAAGCTCGAGAAATAAGAAAAGAAATAGAAATGATTTTAACGAATAAAGGCAAAAAATTGCCAGTAACATCTTTAAAATCTGTGCCGACTAAATTGTTTTTAGAATATATGGAAATTGATAGTGACTATGTTTTTAAAATGGCTAAACAAGAGTCTGCTTTGAAAGGAGAAGAAGTGTAAAATGAGTGTTCGACAAGCAAGTAAGGGAACATCAGATGGAAGAAAGTGGATATTTCAAGCAAAATATGAAGATATAGATGGTACAATAAAAAGATATACGTCCAAAAAATATGCTACTAAACAAGAAGCCAAAATTCAAGAACTTGCATTTTTAACATCTTTAACTAAAAATAAATCTGATTATAGTGATATGACATTTGAAACTCTTTATATGAATTTCATGGAATATCAAAAAGATAGAATAAAAGCAACTTCATTAAATAATTATAATTTTCGTTTTTCAAAATTAAAGAGTATACAAAAGTTAAAATTAAGCAAATTTGATGTTGCACATTATCAGATGTTTCGAGAGGAAATAAAGAAACAAAATTATAGTATTGTAACAAAAAATGATATTCATAAATTTTTGAGAGTTTTATTAAATTTTGCTATGAAATGGTACAAATTTGATTTTACTGATGTGATAGATAAAATGGAAAAATTTAAAGATCCGAATAGTATTAATAAAGAAATGAAATTTTATACTTTTGAAGAATTTAAACATTTTATTAGTTTTGAGAATGATTTAAGATATAAATGTGCCTTTAATATATTATATTTTTGTGGATTAAGACGTGGAGAATTATTAGGGCTAACTTGGGATAATGTCAACTTATTTAGAAAAGAAATGAATATTAGAAAAAATGTTGTAATATCATTAGATGGAAATAAATATAATGTTACTTCACCAAAAACAAAAAGTAGTATTAGAACTATTCCTATTCCAAATTTTTTAGTAGAAGATTTAAAAAAATTAAAGGAAGATAATAAGGAATGTTATGGATTTCAAGAATCGTGGTTTGTTTTAGGAAGTTTTGAACCTATTCCATTTAATTCTTTAAGGAGTCATAAAGATAAATTATGTGATTTGTCAGGGTTACCAAGAATTAGAATACACGATTTTCGCCATAGTTGTGCTTCATTACTAATTAGCAAGGGAGCAAATATTACATTAGTTGCACGATTTTTAGGTCATACAAAAATAGATGAAACATTAAATACTTATTCTCATTTTTTTAAATCTGATTTAGATAATATTGTAAATGTAATAAATGGGTTGCAATAAAACTTTACACATATTATAAACGACTTTTAAACGTCAAAATATTAAATTTTTATGCCGTTTGTTGCCAAAATTTGAAGAAATAATACCGAATATGTTCCTATGAAATCGTGGCTGTTCAACATTTGTTAGTGTAACCAGTAGCCCCCTGTGAGAGCCATTGGCTCTCTTTTTAGATTTAAAAATATTGCTTTTTATATATTTTTCTGTTAGAATGTCTAGCATGCGAAAGGGACATGGAAAAATGAATGAATTAAAAGATAAAATAAAGGAATTATTTGATCAAGAAGTACTAAAGATTATTATCAGTAGTCCTGTTAAAAGTAGTACGATTAAAAAAATAATAATTAAGAAATTAGAGGATAAATATAAAAGCGAGGTTTTGGATTCAAACAAAATTTTTCAAGAAGATATTGAACCAAGTGATATAGTGATGTATATTTTTCGAAATATGGATCAATTCAAACAAATAAATATATGGGATTCTACATATGAACATAATCTTCGTATCACGAAAAAAGGAAAGTTTATTTATGGAAAAAGCCGTATTACAAATATGAATATGGAAAGTCATGATAAACAAAAAAATTATATCTTAAAAGAGGGGGAAATCATTCCACCTTTAGTAGATTTAGGAATATTTACAAAAGATGGCCGAATTGTAAAGTCTATGTATAGTAAATATAAACAAATTAATAAATTTTTAGAAATTGTGGATGATGCTTTGAAAAACTATCATTATGATAAATTAAATATCATAGATTTTGGTTGTGGGAGATCTTATTTAACATTTATTTTATATTACTATTTCACGCATATTAAAAATATAGAAGTAAATATGATTGGTTTAGATTTAAAAAAGAATGTAATAGAAGAGTGCAATAAAATCACGGAATCTTATGGTTATAATCATTTAAAATTTGAACTTGGAGATATCAATGGATATGAAACAAAGATGAATGTGGATATGGTAGTTACTTTACATGCTTGTGATACAGCAACAGATTATGCTTTATATAATGCTATCAAATGGAATGCAAAAAGATCTTTTCCGTTCCTTGTTGTCAACATGAGATTAATCATCAAATAAAAACGGATAAATTTTCTATTCTAACGAGATATGGTATAGCTCAAGAAAGATTGTCTGCTATATATACTGATATTATTCGGTGTAATTTGCTTGAAGCCATGTCTTATAAAACTCAATTATTAGAGTTTATAGATTTCGATTTAACACCCAAAAATCTTTTAATAAGAGCAATGCTTTCTAATATTCCAAAAGATATCCGTAAAAAGATGATTGATGAAGTAGAAGAGTTAAACAAAGAATTTCATTTAAATCCTACATTATGTGACTTATTAAAAGATGATATTCAATTCATAAAGCAATAAATAGAAGACTACGAGAAACATAAAATTCGATATTATGAAAAAAACTACTGACTAATCCTCAGTAGTTTCATCTTTTAATGCTTTAATTTCTTCTATGGATAATTCAGTCATTTCGGAAATATCAGAAATGTCATATCCTTTTTCAAGCATCTTTTTGGCCACTTCTTTTTGATTTTGAAGTTTTCCAGTTTGTTTGCCATTTTCATAGCGTTCTTCCCCAATTTGTCTTTGTAAGTCTTCTTTATCATAGTAGAGCATTAAATCGAGATCACTTACAAGTTGGTT
>CANRDF010000013.1 GCA_947629255.1 uncultured Bacilli bacterium | reverse complement strand
TCATCAAATAAATCAACCACCTTTTCTATATTATACCAAATTAGTTGAGTGCGAAGAATTTTCACTCCTTAGAGCTGGTTGGGTCACTTTTTTCTTGCTTTTTGCATAAGTTTATTATATAATCATATTGCACTTGAGAAAAATTGCACCCATAGCGCAATTGGATAGAGCGTTAGACTACGGATCTAAAGGTTAGGGGTTCGACTCCCTTTGGGTGCACCATTTTTAATAATTCGAGAAGTAGCACAACTTGGCAGTGCACTAGTTTTGGGAACTAGGGGTTGCAGGTTCAAATCCTGTCTTCTCGACCATTTGTTTATGAAAGCCTTTAAGGGCTTTTTTTCATACTTTAAAAATTTCAAATATACTTTTTATACGATGTGCAAAAAAGTTTTGTATTTTTGCACATTTTATTGTATACTATTTTTAGAATAGAGGGATTGAGTCAAATGAAGAAGTATACTTTAAGTGAAAGTGATTTAAAATGTATAGATGGTTATTTTCGAGCAGCAAACTATTTATCGGCAGCATCTTTATATTTAAAGAGTAATCCACTTTTAAGAAGACCATTGGAATTTTCAGATATTAAATCAAAATTAGTAGGACATTGGGGAAGTGCTCCTGGTCAAAATTTTGTTTATGCTCATTGTAATCGAATGATTAGTAAATATAATCTCAATATGATGTTTGTGAGTGGACCAGGCCATGCTGGACAAGCTTTCATGAGTAACTCCTATTTAGAAGGAATGTATGGTGAAGTATATCCTGAATTTACTCAAGATGAAGAAGGGCTTGCTAAATTTATGAAACATTTTAGTTTTCCAGGAGGATCTTCTTCCCATGTTGCGCCTACAGTTCCAGGAAGTATTCATGAAGGGGGAGAACTTGGATATAGTCTTTCTCATGCTTTTGGAGCTGTTTTAGATAATCCTGATTTAATTGTCACAGTTGTCGTTGGAGATGGAGAGGCAGAAACTGGCCCTTTAGCTACGAGTTGGCATGGTAATAAATTTTTAAATCCAAAAAAAGATGGAGCCGTATTACCTGTTTTACATTTAAATGGTTATAAAATTGCAAATCCTACTATTTTATCTAGAATTAGTAAAGAAGAATTAGATTCTTTTTTAAAAGGATGTGGCTGGATTCCTTATTATGTAGAAGGAGATAATCCTTTAGAACTTCATGAAGTCATGGCTGATGCTATGGAACAAGTGATTGCAAGTATTCAAAATATTCAAATGATGGCAAGAGAAAAAAATGTAAGTTCTAGACCTCTTTGGCCAATGATTGTTCTTCGTACGCCAAAAGGATGGACAGGACCAAAGAAAATCGATGGAAAAGAAATAGAAGGAAGTTTTCGCTCTCATCAAATTCCAATTGAAGTAAGTCCAGATCATAAAGAATCATTAAAACTTTTAGAAGAATGGCTTTTAAGTTATCATCCAGAAGAATTATTTGATGAAAATGGAGCTTTAAAAGAAGAATATCGTAAAATGATTCCAACGGGGGAGAAAAGGATGTCAGCAAACCCTCATGCGAATGGGGGACTACTTTTAAAAGAACTTGTACTACCTGACTTAAATAAATATGCTTTACGAGTTGGATACCCTGGCAGTGTAACAAGTGAGGACATGCGTATCCTTGGGTCATATCTAAGGGATGTAATGAAAGAAAATAAAGATAACTTTTGCATTTTTGGACCGGATGAAGCATTATCCAATCGACTCAATGCCGTTTTTGAAGTTACTGGTCGGAAGTGGAATGAGAAAATTCTTCCCAATGACGAATTTTTAGATCATGATGGTCATGTTATGGATTCGATGTTATCAGAACATATGTGTGAAGGAATGTTAGAAGGATACTTACTTACTGGACGTCATGGCATATTCCATAGTTATGAATCATTTATTCGAATTGTAGATTCTATGGTAAGTCAACATGCAAAATGGCTTAAAGTTGCTAAAGAACTTCCTTGGCGAAAAGATATAGCTTCTCTAAATCTTTTAGTATCAAGTCATTGTTGGCAACAAGATCATAATGGATACACGCATCAAGATCCAGGAATGATTAATCATATTTTAACTAAAAAGTCTAGTATTGCAAGAGTTTATCTTCCTTGTGATGCAAATACACTTCTTTCGACAATGGACCATGTTTTAAAAACAAAAAATTATGTTAATTTAATTATTGCAAGTAAACATCCAAGACCACAATGGCTTAGTATGAAACAAGCGATTCGTCATTGTGAGCAGGGCTTAGGTATTTGGGGATTTGCAAGTAATGATTTGGATAATAATCCAGATATTGTTCTTGCTTGTGCGGGAGATACGCCAACTTTAGAAGTCATGGCCGCGACGAGTCTTTTACGTAAATGGTTGCCAAATTTAAAGGTGAGAGTCGTGAATGTCGTTGATTTAATGAAGTTAGAGCCGGCAAGTGTCCATCCCCATGGACTTACGGATAATGAATATGATGCTATATTTACGAAAACAAAACCAATTATTTTTGCATTCCATGGATATCCAAATGTGATTCATGAAATTACCTATAAACGAACCAATCAAAATTTACATGTTCGTGGATATATTGAAGAAGGAGAGATTACGACTCCATTTGATATGCGAGTTCAAAATCAAATGGATCGTTACCACCTTGTGTTGCTTGCCCTTAAATATTTACCTGCTTTTGATGGTGCTTATTTGAAAAAGTATTGTACAGAGATGTTAGAGAAACATGAAAAGTTTATCCAAGAAAATGGCTATGATATGGAAGAAGTCACTACTTGGAAATGGGAGTTATAATCGGTTCAAAAATAGAGAGTAAAGCTTTAAAACTTTACTTTTTGTGTGCAAACAAATTATATGTAAATTAAAATGCTAATAATGGCCAAAATGTAAATCTAATGTAAAATATTTAATTTTTTTAAAGAAATTAGCTTCGAAAAAAAGGAAATCGACAATTTTTTTTGTATATATAAATAGAAGGATATTTTTGTAACACTAAAAAATGGACTTCTTAGAAAGGACTAGATGTAATGGACAAAAGTTTAATGGATGATACCACTTTTATTAATTTCTTTGGTAAACCTGAAAACATTTATGCTATGGAATATTTTCTAGAATGTTATTTGAACTTAAAAGAAGGTTCTCTGAAAGATAAGTTTCAACTTCTATTTGAAGAAACATTAGAAAAAGAAAATAATGAATCCAAAACAAATCGAGTGGATATTCTACTTATGGAGCCTAAAATCATCACTAATGTCGAAGCTTACAGAAATTTTGGAATGTTTGAAATGATAAAAAGTACTTATTATATTTTTAACTTATGTTATTTATATTTAGTAAAAAAGAAAAAGTATAAAAAGGTACAAAAAATAAGACAAATCAACATTGTCGAGAATTTAAATGATTCTATTTTAGAGAAAAAATGTGAAAGTGCTTTAACAGTGTTTCCTCTTAACGAAATGTTGGAAGTTGTAATCATAAGGCTTGACATGTTAGACAAAGTAGACTATAATCATGGTGAAAGAACAAAAGATTATGTCACATTTTTAAAGTATTTAAAGGCTAAAAATAGTGAAGAACGAGCAACTTTTGAAAGTGAAGGGAGTATATATAAGAAAATGAATGAAGAAATTGCCAAATTAATAAGATCTTGTGTAAACAGAGAAGATTTTGATCATGATGCATGGAACCAAAAGATTGCCTTTTGGAAAGGTGAAAAAAGTGGTGAAGAACGTGGAGAACAACGTGGAATTACTATTGGTGAGGAACGTGGTGAGAACAAATTGATTCAAAAAATGATATCCAAAGGGAAAAGTGATGAAGATATTGCTAATACCACCGAGATTGATATTGCAAGAATTCGAAAACTTCGTGAATCTATGACTTAAGAAAGACCAATATCTTTCTTTTTTTTTGGAAAAAATATTTATATTTTATTTTTCTGTACATTTTTTTGAAAAAGCGTTATAATAAAACGCGTGTGAAAGGTGACGTGAAATTATGTATCCTACATTTGAAGAAATGAGTGAAACCTTAAATCAAATTAATGTAAAATATGGTTTAGAACAAGAAGTTGAATTATTCATCGAAGATGTTTTGTTTGCTATTTTTTGTAATGCTTATAAATATGGAAAAAAAGAAATTTCTATTCAAGAACAAGATATTGAAAACGATATCTCTAAATTAAAATTATTACTTTGTGATTGTTGTCATAAAAGTTCAAATCTTTTTGAAAAAATAGATCATTCTTATCCTAATTACTTAGACTTTTTAAGAAGACGAATTTGTAAACAAGGACTTGGAATTTATAAACCATATAGTGCTTCTATAGAATTAAAAATGAATCCTTATTATGTTGAAAGAGTATTAAAAGAAACTGCTTTATTTCAAGACATTATTACTTTAGGAACTGAATTTTTTTTACAAGAAGTGCCTACTTATTATTTGAAAAAGCAAGTATTGCTTACTTTACATCCGAAAATGTAAAATATTATGGAAAGAACCCCTTTCCTTTTTTATTTGTCAAGTCTTGTATGAAACAAATCTTTATGGTATTCTTATAAATAGGAAGTGAGAGTATGAATTCATTAGAAGAAAATATGACAAGACATAATATTGGTCTTAGCCCTTATGCTTGTAAAGATGAAGATGCTATTCGTTTTGAAGAAGAAAGTGAAGATTTAAGAAGTCCTTTTTTTCATGATGCAGATCGTATTTTATACAGTTACTCTTATTTAAGATATAGTAATAAAACACAAGTGTATTCGGAAATACAAAATGATCATATTTCAACAAGAATGATTCATGTTCAATATGTAAGTAAAATTGCTAGAACGATTGGTCGGGCTTTAGGACTGAATGAAGATTTAATTGAAGCTGCAAGTCTTGGTCATGATTTAGGTCATGTTCCCTTTGGACATTTTGGAGAGGCTGTTTTAAATGATATCAGTGTAACAGAAGGAGAAGGGTACTTTCATCATAATGTGGAAAGTGTGAGACTTCTTATGGAAATTGAAGGAAAAGGATTAGGAAAAAATCTTTGTTTACAAACATTAGATGCGATTCTTTGTCATAATGGAGAATTTGTGGAAGGAGAGTATACTCCAAGAAAGAAAACTAAGAATGAATTCTTAAAAGAGTATCAAAATACCTATATTGAAAAAAATGTGGTAAAGACTTTACGTCCGATGACTCTAGAAGGATGTGTGGTAAGACTCAGCGATGTGATAGCTTATCTTGGAAAAGATATTGATGATGCTTGTTTATTAGGACTTTTTCAAAAAAGTGAAATTCCAAAAGAAATTTCTTCTGTTTTAGGTATTCGAAATCGAGAAATTGTCAATACCATTGTAACAGATGTCATTCAAGAGTCTCTCGGAAAACCTTATATTAAGATGAGTGAACCTGTTTATCATGCGGTGGATGCTTTAAAAAAATTTAATTCTGAGCATATTTATCAAAAATCAATGTCTAAAAGTGACCAAGAAAAAGTTACCAAAATGTTTCGGGGTATTTATGATTATACTCTTGAATGTGTTAAAAATAAAAAAACAGAAACCAAAATTTATCAAAATTTCTTAAATCATAAAAAAGAACGTTACTTAGAAAATACAAATGATAAAAGAAAGGTGCTTGATTTTATTGCTGGTATGACCGATGAATACTTTATAAATTATTGGAATGAGATTAATTTAAAATAAGTTGGGACATAATAAAAGTTAGGAGGAAGTTATGAAACAAAAAAATTATGATTATGACAGTTTTCAATTATATACTGTTCAATTAGATAAATTTAAAAATTGTTATATCGAAGTGACTTTTCGAAGTGATGTTCGCGAATGTTCCAGTTGTCTTCGAAACTTTTTGGCTAATTATATGACTCATACAACTGAAAAATATAAAACCATCAGGGAAATGATGATTGCTAGAGAAGAACTTTATCAAGTAGGAATTCAATCTAATGTTTATCGCGAAGGATACAATTTGTTTACTTCTTTTTGTTGTGATTTTATTCATCCAAAATATGTGAAAGATAAAAATTACTTAAACCATATTTTAGATTTCTTAATGGAAATTTTATTAAAACCAAACTTTTCGAATCAAACTGCTTCTGAAAAAGATTTTCTTTATTTAAAAGAGCATTTACATGTTCAAATAGATCAATATAAGGAATCTCCATATTCTTATGCTATGTTAGAAGGAACTAAAGAACTATTTCCGAATTCTATTTCTGGTACTAGAGTTTTAGGAACGCATGAAGAACTTGATAGTATTAACCAAGAAGATATTGTTAAAGAGTATACACGAATGTTTGAAAATTCTTACTGTGAAATTGGAATTATTGGTGACTTAGATATGGATAAAATTGCTAAATATTTTAAAAGTCATTTTTATAAACCATCGATTGTAACGAAAGACATTCCCTTTGTGATTGATAATCCTCTTCAAAAACCAAGAAAAGTCGAAAAGGATAGTATCTATAGTCAAACCCAACTTGTTCAGTTTTATCAATTAGAGCCTTTGAATTATTTTGAAGATGAATATGCGTCTATTATTTTTGAACTTGTTTTAGGAAATGCTGATTTAGCCGATAAGCTTGCTAGGTATTTAAGAGTTAAAGAATCTTTATGTTATTGTTCTAATTTTCATATTCGTTATGCTGGAAAATATGCAGCCGTCTATGTAGGGCTTAATAAAGAAAATTTGAGTATTTCTTTACAAATGATTCATAAAGCCATGAAAGAAATGGCACATTTAGAAAAAGAAAAAGAATTTATTGAGGCTCAGAAAGAAAAACTACTTGCGAATATTGATTTAAAATATGATAGCATTTATGAAATTTTAGAAAATTATTATTTTCATGAAATCAAAGGGTCTCCTCTTTTAGAAGAGTACAAAGAAAATATTCCAAAAGTTACTTATAAAGATCTAGAAGCTTTAGCTCATAAATTTCATGAATCCTTACTTTATATTTTAAAAGAGAAAGAAGGGGAGTCTTGTGCAGAAAATTAATTTACAAGGTTTAGATGAAGTCATTTATACAGATGAATGTGAAAATGGTTTAAAAATTTATGTATGGGTAAAACCAACTGCAAAGCATTTTAATGGAACTTATGTGGTAAAAGCAGGTTCTGAAGATGTCAAATTTACGATAGGAAATAAAAATACGGAAGTTCCTTTTGGTACCGCGCATTATTTAGAACATTATCTTTGTAGTAAACCTGATGGGTCTCCTTATTTAAAAAACTTTAATGATTTAGGCTCTGTAAGTAATGCGGCAACTTATCCCACTTATACTATTTTTGAGTGTTTTGGTTCAAATCATTTAGAAGAAAACCTAAATTATTTATTAGATTGGACTTATCAAAAAGCTTTTGATGAAGAACGAGTTGAAAAAGAAAGAGGCCCTATTTTAGAAGAGTTTCGAATGTATTTAGACCAGCATGCAAGAGCAAGTTATTATGAAACTCAAAGATCTTTGTTTTCTACGTATCCATCAAGAGAATATGGAATAGGAACGGAAGAAGATATTTTAAATATTTCTATGAAAGATGTAGAGTCTTACTACAATGCATTTTATCATCCTAAAAACAGTTTTGTTTTCATAAGTGGGAATGTAGATGCAGTAGAAGTCATTCATTTGATTAAAGAAAATCAAAAAGACAAAGTGTATTCTAAATGGATAGAACCTAAAAAAGCTAAATATAAAGAGCCAAAGAAAGTGGCACGTCCTTATTTTGAAAAAGAGTTTGCTGTTGAAGTTCCAAGGGCTTATGTCAATGTAAAAATTCCTCTTAAAAACTTTTCTATCAAAGAACCTTTACTGCTTCATATTTTAAATTTAATATTAAATGTAAATTTTGGCTTAACTTCTCTATTTAGAGAAAAACTTATAGATTCTAAATTGGTTTTATCTTTGGGGGCTTGGGCGAGAATCATTAGAGATTATGTTGTTTTAGAAGTTTCCATAAGAACCAAATATCCTGAAGAAGTTATTCCAATGATTCAAGAAAAACTAATGTCTTTAGAATATTTGGAGGAAGATATTAAAAGAAAAATCAAAGTCCTTATTTCGAATATGGTTTTAGGATTTGAAGATATTGATGAAATGAAAGATGTTTTAATTTCGATGATTGAACATTACGGAAAAGTGATTGATCATAATAAAGATTTATTAGAGTCTATTTCCAAAGAGGATTGTTTAACGGTATTAAATGAACTTTCGACAAAAGAAATGAGTGTTGTGGTTTTAAAACCATTTGAGAAGAAAAAAGACGAACTTTAAAACTCGTCTTTTACTTTGTCATAAACTTCATCAATATTTAAACTTTTTTTCTCATGAAATACATGAGGCATGATATGCATATGAACATGTTTGATTGCTTGAGCATCTCCATAATTCATCAAAAGAGTGCTTGCAGGTTTTTCTAGCTTTTCCATTAAAGGACCTTGTAATTTTTTGGCTACTTCAAACATTTTCCATAACGTTTTTTCATCTAGCTCCATATAATCTGTAAAGTGCTTTTTCGGAATGACTAGAGTATGACCTGTTGGTGTTTGGTCTAGATCTAAGAATGCTAGAACTTCTTCATCTTCATATAAAATTTTACTATTGATTTCTTTCTTCACAATTTTACAAAATAAACAATCTTCCATTTTACCCTCCTAAATCTATTGTATCACGATTCTTCCTTTAAGTGTACAAAATTGGGTCTTTTGCATACATTAGAGTAGAGGTGAAATGAAATGGCAAATTTTAAAGAGATTGTGACAAAAGCTGTAATAGGAAAAGCGAAGAAAACGAATCAAATGAGTTTTTCTTTTACTCCCGATGAGTCTGTTAATACCGTGTTAGGTTGCTGGGTTATTAATCATAATTTTTCAGGTGTGAATCAAGGAGGAAAGGTTGGTATTAACGGGTCGTTTGACGTGAATGTATGGTATTCCTATGATAATGATACCAAAACAAAAGTAAATTCTAAAAGATTTAGTTATCATGATGTTTTAAATGTTCCTTTAAAAGACCAGGCAACACTTACAAGTTCTTCTGAGATTATTGTTCGTAGTTTAAAACAACCAAGTGTCACAAATGTGAGTGTCGAAGAAGGAGACATTAAGCTTGATGTTGAAAAAGAGCTTGGTGTAGAAATTGTAGGAGATACCAAAATCAAAGTGCCTGTTGAAGATGACTACGATGATTATGAAGAAATCGTAGATGAAGAAGAAGTGGAAAGCATTGATACAGTCGATGAAAATTATCTTGACTAGTGTCAATCTTTTTTAGTTGACATCATATAATTTCTTTGGTATGATAAAGACATCAAAGGAGGTACTTATATGGCTGTTAAATTAAGACTTAAAAGAATGGGTTCAAAAGCAAAACCTTTTTATCGTATTGTAGCAGCAGATTCTAGAAGTCCAAGAGATGGAAGATTTTTAGAGGTCGTTGGAACTTATAATCCTGTGAAGGGACAAGAAGTTGTTACAGTAGATGAAGAAAAAGCATTATATTGGTTAAGCAAAGGAGCTCTTCCAACGGATACTGTACGTAGTATTTTAAGTAAACAAGGTATCATGAAGAAACATGCGGAATCTAAAAAAGTAGGTAAGTAATATGGATATTGTTTTATATACAGAATATTTAGTGAAAAGTATTTGTGAAAATGCGGATTTAGTGAAAGTAAGTAGTTATGAAGCTGAGGAAAAATTAGTGCTAGAAGTCTTAGTTCCAGAAAGCTCTATGGGAGCTGTTTTAGGAAAAGATGGACGTAATATTAAAGCGATTCGCACTTTAGTCAATGCTTATTCTTATTTACACAAATTACCCAAAATAGAACTAAATATAGATTCTTTTTAAGGCGAGTATATCGTCTTTTTTGTTGTAATTTTTTTGAATTTTTGTTATATTAGGAATGCTTAAAGGAAGTGCATAAAAATGAAGAAAGTCATGATTTTAAAATATGCTGAATTGAATACCAAAAAAGAAAATATTGGTTTGTTTTTAAAACAACTTAAAAAGAACTTACAAGTGCGTTTAGAAAGTTTTCCAGTTACGATTACTTTCGATAAAGGAAGAATGTTTTTAAATATGGAGGAAGAATATTTTGAATCCGTTTTAGAAATTGTGAAAAACACATTTGGTATTCATGAGATTATGATTGGCTATGAACTTGAAAATACGAATATGAGTCTTATTGAAAACAGTTTAAAAGAGCTGATACAAGTTGCAGAATTTCATACTTTTAAAATTGATACCAAAAGAAGTGATAAAACTTATCCTATGACTAGTCCAGAAATTAGTAAACATTTAGGAGGTGTGGTATTAAAATCAAAACAAAATGTAAGAGTCGATGTCCATCATCCAGAACTAACTATTTATGTCGAAGTAAGACAAAAATATGCCTATATTATTTTTGAAAAAGTAGAAGGAATTGGAGGATATCCAGTAGGAACTCTTGGAAAAGGTTTACTTATGTTATCTGGAGGTATTGATAGCCCCGTTGCTGGATATCTTGCGATGAAAAGGGGAGTCAAACTCGAAGCTATTTATTTTGAAAGTCCACCTCATACAAGTATAGAAGCCAAAAATAAAGTAATAGAACTTGCTCGTTTAATAAGTCAATATGGAAGTCCGATTAAACTTCATGTCATAAATTTTACTGAGATTCAAGAAGCTATTTATAAAAATATTCCTAAAGAATATCTCATTACCATTATGCGAAGAATGATGTATCGAATATCCGCGAAAATCGCATACCGTAACCGTTGTAAAATTTTAGTCAATGGAGAAAGTATTGGACAGGTTGCCAGTCAAACTCTTACTAGCATGAGTGTTATTAATGAAGTGGTGAAGATGCCTGTTATTAGACCTGTCGCCTGTTTTGATAAATTAGAAATTATTGATTTGGCTAAAAAAATAGGAACTTATGAAACAAGCATTCTTCCTTATGAAGATTGTTGTACCATTTTTGTTCCAGAGCATCCTGTGATTAATCCAACTTTAGAAGACTGTGTAGAGTACGAAAAATTAATTCCTTATGAAGAACTGATTCAAAAGGCTATTGAAAATGAAACGATTATAACCAAACAAAAAAGCGAATTTGAGGATTATCTCTAACTCGCTTTTTTAAAACTTTCACACATTGTTTCTTGTTCGTCTCCACTTCCTACGACAATTTGACCGAGAGAACACTTTTCTTCTTCCAAATCATAATACTTACAACTTGATACATGACAAGCAATTCTTTGATTAAAATAGTTTTCTTTCATATTTCCACCCAACTATAGTATGAATAAAAATGATTCCTTTATACATACTAAGAGTAGGTGAGATTATGAAAAAAGAAAAATATTTATTTTTAGAAAAAAACAAATTAGCCAGAATTAAAGAAGATTTACTAACACCATATACACTTCCTTTTGAACAAAACTATATAGAAGAAGAAAAAGAACCTTCAGGTTCTCATTGCTTTCGATAATTTTGTCTATTGTATTAATTTTCTTACGCGAGCTTTCTGCGCTTCTAATTTTGCTTGCTTACGAATTTTTCTCATTTCCAAATAAATATTCATGATTTCTTGTTCTTTTTTACTTAGATGAGTTTTATTTTGTTTTGAATTATAAAAACGATAAAGGTTACAATGAAATGCATAAAGACTTGTTCCGTCTGAAAATACTTCTTGAGAGTAAAGTAAATTTTCTAAAGGATGAGATTTTATATATTCTAATAAATAATAAGCTTTATCTAATACGGAGAGAAATTTTTTCTTACGTATGGCTAATATTTCATCTAATTTGGCTCCATAATATAAAGTGATAAGTTCTTCTTGAGAAAGCTCTTTTTTATCATGACATTTTTGAATTTGAATTTGTAACCAGTTCCAAAAGTGAGCATAGTAAGTGCCATCCGGAAATTTCATTTTTTTATTGTAAACAGAGTGAGTTTCATCTTCAGAAATAAATTTGTAAAACTCTTCTAATTTAAAAATCAAAGTTCGAAGAGATTCTTGCCTTTTTAATTCATCAATACAAGCTGAAGTATAATAAATGTAGTTTTCTTCCTCGGTTAAATTTTTTTCACGATTATTTCTGATTTCTGTTTGAATCATATTCCAAAATCCAATAACTTGAGTGCCATCTGGAAAACTTAATTTACATTTTGAAATTACAATAGAGGGATCTTGTAAAATTAAATTATAAATGTAATCTATTTTTTCTTTTCGACTCATGGAAGAATGTTTACCTTTTAAATCATCAATGATCGCGTGACTCATGATAATGTAGAGTTCTTTTTCATTCAATTTTTCTTTTTCTGAACATCTTTTTACAATGACTGAAGAATAGTTCCAAAAACGTGCTTTAGAACTTCCATCTTCAAAGTATCCTGGGTATTGAGACAAAGAAATATTTGGATTTTGTTGAACTTCATGGACTAAAAAGTCCATTTTTTCTTGATAGGAAACCATTTTTAATTCTTTTTCCATTTGTTTCACCTCTCATGTACGAGTTATTATAACAAAAGAAAACGAAAAAGTATAGCACAAATGATTTGGTATCTAGAATGAGGATGTAAAATTCAAAGTTTGCTCTTTTAAAAAAAGTCTTTTTTTTGTATAATGGTAAGGAGGAGTGAATTTATATGAAAATATTATCAGTCAATGCAGGTAGTTCATCACTAAAATTTAAAGCTTATGAAATGCCTGAAGAAAAAGTATTAGTAAGTGGTACTTTTGAGCGAATAGGAATACCTGGAGGATTCTATACCATTAAATTAAATGGAGAAAAAATAAAGAAAGATGCCAATTTAGAAAGTCATACGGTAGCATTTCAAATTTTGATGCAAGAATTACAAGATTTGAAAGTTGTAGAATCTTTTGATGAAATTAAAGGAGTTGGACACCGTGTGGTTCAAGGAGCAGATCATTATGATAAAAGTGTGATTGCCACAGATGAAGTTGTTGAAGATATTTCTTCTTTATCAAGTTTAGCACCTTTACATAATCCAGCGGCTGTTCTTGGAATTAAGGCTGCCAAAGAAGTTGTCCCAAATGCAACCCATGTTGTGGTTTTTGATACAGCTTTCCATCAAACGATGCCAAAAGAAAATTACTTATATGCCTTACCAACGAATTGGTATAAAGATTATCAAGTAAGACGTTATGGAGCTCATGGAACAAGTCATAAATATATCACCGAAACTATGAAAAATATTTTAGGAAAAGATGGAAAATTAATTGTATGTCATATTGGTTCTGGAGCAAGTATCAGTGCCATTCAAAATGGAGTTTGTTTAGATACTTCGATGGGATTTACCCCGAATGCTGGTTTAATTATGGGAACAAGATGTGGCGATATTGATGCAACAATCCTACCTTATATGTTAGAGAAAAGTAACATGACTCCAAAAGAGTTAGATACGGCATTAAATAAGGAAAGTGGACTTTTTGCCCTTAGTGGTGGTTACAGCGATATGCGTGATATTGAGGAGCAAATTGCTTTAGGAAATGAGTCTGCAATGCTCGCGATGGAGATGTTTGTAAAAAGAGTAGTAGATTATATTGCTAAGTATTATTTTGAACTTGAAGGATGTGACGCGATTGTATTTACTGCGGGTATTGGAGAAAATGGACCAGACCAAAGAGAAAGAATTGCTAAAAAGTTAAGTTTCTTAGGTGTTGAATTAGATACCGAACTTAATAATTCAACTGCAAGTTACTTAAGTCGTTCGGAAGGTATCATTACGACAAAGAATTCAAGTATTCCAATGTATGTCATTCCAACAGATGAAGAAGTGATGATTGCAAGAGATACATATTCTTACATCAAATAAAAAAATACAAATAGAAAGAGGTTTTTATGCAGAAAGAAATACTAAAAAAAATAGCGAAGAAGATTAAACAGTACAATACCATTGTGATAGCTAGACACATTGGACCTGACCCAGATGCAATATGCTCTCAAATAGCCCTTCGTGATTCGATTAAAGAAACATATCCAAATAAAAATGTTTATGCCGTGGGAGCAGGTGTTTCAAAATTCCGCAAATATGGTTCTTTAGATAAAATTCAAAACGAAACATTACAAAAACCTCTTTTAATTACTGTAGATGTTCCGAATATGGTACGGGTAGATGGAATTGAAAATTTGAAATATGCTGATGTCATTCAAATTGACCATCATCCATTTGAAGAAGATTTTGGCGGGATGAAATGGATAGAGGAGACCTCTTCTAGTACATGTCAGATGGTTGCGAGTCTTATTTTAAATACAAATTTAGTTTTGACTGAATCTGTTGCTGAGAATTTATTTTTGGGCATTGTGTCTGATAGTGACCGTTTTCTTCTTTCTTATACAACAGTTGAAACTTTTGAAATTGTCACGACGTTACTTAAAAGAAGTAAACTAGCTTTTACGAAACTTTATGAAAAGCTATATGAAAGACCGATAGAAGAAGTGCGATTCCATGGATATCTATCCGACCATTTTACAGTAACGGAGAATGGATTTGCTTTCGTGAAAATTTCTGATGAAGTGATTCAAGAATATAAAGTAGATACGGCTACGGCATCCAATATGATTAATGATTTTAATTTTATTAAAGATGTATACGTTTGGACGTTTGCTACGTTTGATGCCAAGAATGGAATTTATAAAGTCAATATTCGTAGTAAAGGACCCATTATTAATGAAATTGCTTCCAAATATAATGGGGGCGGGCATAAATTTGCGAGTGGAGTCAGAACTCCAAATGAAAGTGATGTGGATATGCTTTTCCATGATTTAGATGAAGCATGCCGAGAATATAAAGAAAATGTCATAAAAAATGCTTGACAAGCATACATTTTTCTTGTAAAATCTATTGTGTTATAAAAAAAGGAAAAGAAATGGCATCCACCATTCACCTAAGAAGCAAGTCGCGCTGGGTTTGAGTCTAAATAAAATACAATGAATAGGGAAGGTGGATACTAGGTATCTACCTTTTTATATGTATGGAGGTGCATTTTTATAGCAAAGAAATCAGATGAATTACCAATTAATGATGAAATTAAAGTTGCAGAGTTAATGGTAATCGGACCAAACGGAGAACATATGGGCATTAAAAGTCTTGAAGATGCGAAGACCATTGCGAATTTTGCAGGACTTGATTTAGTACTTATGAGTGGAAATTCCACACCAGCTGTTGGAAAAATTATTGACTACAATAAGTACAAATATGAGAAATCAAAGAAACAAAAAGAAGCAATGAAAAAGCAAAGAGAAACGAATAAAGAATTAAAAGAATATCGTTTATCTCCTGTGATTGATGTTCATGACTTTGAAACAAGAGTCAAGAATGCAAGAGAATATCTAACTAAAGGGCATAAAGTCAGAGCATTTATTCGTTTTAAAGGAAGACAAATGTCACATCCAGAACTCGGTCGTGAGGTTTTAGAAAAATTTGCAGAAAATTTGAGTGATGTAAGCATGATTGATACTCCTGTAAAACAAGAGGGAAAAAATATGTTTCTCATTCTAGCACCAAAAAAATAATGGAAAGAAGGAATTTTTATGGCAAAAGGGCCAAAAATGAAAACACATAAAGCAAGTAGCAAAGTTTTCAAACAAAGAAAAAACGGAACACTATCTTATAAATTAAGTGGTGGAAACCATAAAACAAGTAAGGATAGTGCAAAACAAGTACGTCAAAGACGTAACCAAGGAACATTAAGTAAAGGAGAAGCTAGCAGAATTAAGTCTGTTATCTAGTAAGAGGTGAAAGAATATGGCAAGAGTAAAAGGCGGAACTGTTTCTAAAACAAGAAGAAGAAAAGTTCTAAAAGAAGCAAAAGGGTATTTTGGAAGTAAGCATCGTTTATATAAAACAGCTCAAGAACAAGTTTTCCATAGTGGGGCTTATGCATATCGTGATAGAAGACAAAAGAAAAGAGACTTTAGAAAACTATGGATTACTCGTATTAATGCAGCATGTCGTGAAAATGATATTTCTTATTCAAAATTTATGAATGGACTTAGTATTGCAGGAGTAGAAATCAATCGTAAAATGTTATCTGAACTTGCAATTGATAATCCTAAGGCTTTTACAGAGTTAGTGAATACTGCAAAAGCAGCTTTAAAAAGTGGTAAAAAGAATGAAAAAGCGGAAACTGTAAAAGAGGAGAAAAAAGAAGTAAAGAAAGAAGAAAAAAAGGAAGAAAAGGCAACAACTGATTATTCAAAAATGACACTTGCTGAATTAAAAGCAGTTGCTAAAGAACAAGGTGTTAAAGGATATTCTTCTATGAAGAAAGAAGAATTACTTGCAAATATTAAGTAAATATAACTGTCAAAAGGTTATATTTTTTTTCATACAAAAAAGAGATTTACTAATGAGTAGCAAATCAATCTTTTAGTTCTAAATAAATATTTGTTTTATAATTATGTTCAGTGACAACCACTTCTCCAGAATCTGCTTTACGAAGTTGAGGAGTTGTGACTAAGAAATATTTATGTTGTAAATAGTCTTTGCCATCAGTAGATACTGGATCATCCCAAGTTAGGTCTAAATGTAACCATTTTCCATCTAAATAAACTGCATTCCAAACGTGACCTGAATCAGTACTTCCTTCTTCTGGTGTCATCGCGACTTTGAAGTTGGGAATATTTAATTTTTCTAAGAATAAGGCCATCGCATCTGTATATCCATTACAAGTTGCATATCCTTCAATTAAGGGACCCACTGCAATATAAGAGTGGTAAGGACTATCTCCATCATTGTTTCTTTCTACATCATACTTCGTATGATTAATAATATAATCATGAATGGTTAAAATCTTTGTTTCGGTATCCATATCATTGGTAATGATTTCCTTATAAATTTCATCTATTTTTTGATTAATTTTTAATATATCTTGTTCTTCATAAAAAGAGTCAACATGAACGGTAATCTCACCAGACTCAGAAATCAAAGTGTTGACACTAGAAAATCCATTGTAAGGATGAACAAAATTATTAAGGTGAGTGAGTAAGTCTTGATCTTGACTAAATTCACGAACATCATTTAAGCAATTTGTATATTCTTTAGGACAATAAAAAGTAAATTCTTTCCAACCATTATTCACAATGGTATAAAAAATATTTCTTAAATCATGCATACTATAAGGAGTAAAGACGTCTGTTCTAGAAACAAAAAGAAAATCTTCTTTTTTTGCATACTCACTAATAGGCTCTAAAGTAATTTTTGGCTCATTCTCAATTTGTCTCACAAAAAAATCAGTGATAGGCTCGATAGAAAGAAAGAGAATAACAAGCCATATTATACAGAAAACAGGAATTAAAATTTTTGTTATTTTCATAAGCATCACTCTAGTCCTATTGTAACAAAATTTGAAATTGAAAACAATAAAAAAATAGCATTAAGCCATTTCTTTTACTTTACAAGACAATCTTGATTTTTGACGGTCTGCAGTATTTCTTTTCATAAAACCTTTACTTACTGCACGGTCCATAAATTTTTGAGTATCCGCAAGGAGTTTTTGAGCTGTTTCTTTATCACCAGCTTCAATTGCTTTATCACAAAGACGAATACAATTTTGAACACGTGCTTTTAATTCGTGATTATTGTTTGTTCTTTTGGCAATTGTTTTAATTGCTTTTTTTGAACTTTTAATATTAGCCATAGGTATCTCCTTTCTTAAGTCATGTATAATTCTACCAAATAAAGTGGGGTTTCGCAAGGGGCATTTTGATTATTTTAAAGCATTTGCCATTTTGTTTTGTCAAAATCCCATGGGGATAGGGTATTTTGGCGAGTTTCGACAACATTCGACATGCATCGACAAAACTTGTCAAAAAAAACGGGCAAGTTAGGCATTTTTGCTTATTCTTGGCCAAAAACCTCACAAATTTTCAAAATTTGCTAAGCAGATTTTCAAAATCTGCAGAGTTTTACCCGATTTTGGCATTTGCAAAGCACAAATTTTTTTGGTTTAATGTTTGTCGAAGGGGGAGATTATAATGTCTCAAGCTATTCAAGAAAAAATAAAAACCAAGCAATATCTCTTAGAAGACTACTTATTTAAAAAGATTTATAGTCAACCTGATTTATTAAAAGCATTTTTAAGAGATTTTGCAGATTATGCTAATTGTCCAGAACTTTTAGAAGATATTGAAACGATTTCAACTGAAACAATTTTGGATAATTATAAGAGAAATCAAAAAGAAATGAGAGCAGATATTTTAATCTATTTTAAAAATATTATTCTCGATTTTGAAGGTTATAGCACCCTGAATAAAGAAGGAATGTACAAATTTGAAAACTATATTTCTAGACTGAATGGTGGACAATTAAGAAAACATGAAGAACACAAAAATGTCAAGAAAGTGATTTCTATTGTTGTAGTTGATGAAGTAGAGGGAAATATAGGTTTAGAAGATACTTGGTTTCAAAGATATAATTTTAAGGGAGAATCCCCAAATTATCATGAGTTACCATTTCATACCGAAATATTTATCTTAAGACTTGACATGTTACCTAAAGTAGAGTATTATGATGTTAATAACAATTTGCTACGACATCTGATGTTAATGAAGGAAACTTCACCAAAGGTGAGATTACAAATTGCAAGGGAGGATAAGGATCTAATGACAATAGCTGCATACCCAACAGAAGTGATGCAAGACAAAGTGCTTTCATCAGCTTATACGTTTGAGGAAAAACAAAAAACCATATGTTATGGAGAGGGAAAAGAAGATGGTCGTGAAGAACGAAACATTGAAATAACGAAGGCTATGTTAAACAAACATTGTGACATTTCATTAATTTCAGAAGTTACAGATTTGTCTATCGAAGAAATCGAAAAATTAAAAAAGGCTTAAAAAGCCTTTTTTACATGTCTAGTCACAAATCTCGTTTATGATAGTTGACCAATGTATTCTTATTTGATACAATAAAGAGCATTTAAAGGGGGATTTGTATGGCAATTGAAAAAATAACTGAGAAGTGGTTAGATCTCGGAAATGTAACAGAGTATGTATATTCCTTTGAAGATAAAATTATTCCACCAGATAAGATCAATAATCGAACGATTCTTTGGTTAAAGTTAGATGGACAAGTTTATGCTTTTAAAAGAAGGTTAGAAGAACGTTTCCTCATAAATGAACTTTTAGGTGTAAAGGTGAGTGAATATTTTGGAATTGATACGGTTCATCACGACCTTGCTACATGTGTTTTGTATGGAAAAAAAACTTATGGTTTGTTAAGCCCGATGGCTAGAAAAGAAAATGCATGTTATACATACTTTTGGAAAGAACTTACCGAAAAAACAAAGATAAGACCACCTTATAATATGATAAAAATTCTTTCTAAAACGGATGAAGTGTTTAAAAAAGAACCCATTTGTAAAGAAATTCGAAGTTTGATTGTTAGAGACTTTTTTACCAATGAATACGACCGAGTGACTTCTGAGATTCTAATTGAAAAAGAACAGTCCATTCATTTAGGATACTTATCTGATTATGAATTAGAGTTTAGTTTTCCTTTTGAAACCTATACTTGGGATACGACAAATATTTTGACATTAGATTATGAAAACATTTCATTTATAGAACAAGATGAAGAACTGATAAATAAATTTCATCTTGCTTTAAAATGTAATTTAATTCATTTATTAGAAGAACTAGAAGAAGAAAAGAAATTAAGAATTTCTGATGAGAAAAAAGAAAATATTAAAAAGTTTTCTCGAAGTATCAAGAAACATATTGATGCAAGATTAATGGTTTAAAACATTTTTCGAAACTTCTCCGTAAGCTCTCGTAAGACCTCCAGCCCCAAGCTTTGTTCCACCAAAGTAACGAACCACAAAGATGGCTCGATTCTTTAAGTTGTTTCGTTCTAAATGAAAAAAGATTGGATTTGCACTGGTGCCACTTGGCTCCTTGTCATCGCTTTTCCCTGCGGTGTTTTCTAAAAGATATGCATAAGGAATATGCCTTGCTTTTTTGTGTTCTTTCTTTAAAGACTCATAAATCTCTTTTACTTCTTCTTTATCCGTGACTTCATAAAGATAAGCAATAAACTTAGATTTTTTAATTTCTAATTCACTGGTATTTAAAAGTTTCATAAAATCACCTAAAAATATGATACAATATTTAAAGAAAAAAGGAAATACTAGAAAGGGGTGAGGTACCATGTTAAAAGAAAAATTAGCCCAGATACCAAACAAACCAGGAAGTTATCAGATGCGTAACAAAGATGGAGTGATTATCTATGTCGGAAAAGCAAAGAACTTACATAAAAGAGTGAATTCTTATTTTAACCGAACTCAAACAGGAAAAACTGCCAAACTTGTAAGTGAAATCGCAGACTTTACTTATATTGTCACCGCGACAGAGTTAGAAGCTTTTTTGCTTGAAATTAACTTAATTAAGCAATATGATCCTAAATACAATATTTTGTTAAAAGATGATAAAAGTTATCCTTATATTGAATATGTTGAAAAACCTTATCCAAGACTTAAAGTGTCTAGGTATTTAAACATCCGTAAAAGGGACAAGAAAAAACTTTTTGGACCTTATCCGAATGCTTATGCGGCAAGAAAGATTGTCAATTTATTAAATCGACTTTATCCTTTAAAAAAGTGTGAAGGAAACCCTAAGAAAGTTTGTTTATACTATCATATTGGGGAATGTTTAGGTTACTGTGAGAAACAAGTGGATCAAGAAAAGCTAAAACAAATGGAAGAAGATATTTTAGGATTCTTAAATGGAAATGATAAAATTTTAAAAGATAAAATTGTAGAAAAGATGCAACATTTTAGTGAATCCCTAAATTTTGAACTTGCTTTAGAACTCAAAAAAGAATTAGACTATATTAATGTTGTTTTAGATAAACAAAAGATTACCATTCAAGATTATACGAATCGAGATGTTGTGGGTTGTTTCTTTGATAATGGCTATATTTCTGTACAAATTCTTTTTATTCGAAATGGAAAGATTGTCGGAGGATATACCGATATTTTCCCAGTCGTGAGTGATTTTGTAAGTGATATGGAGTCTTATTTATCTGTGTTTTATGCAAGACACGAAATTCCAAAAGAAATTTTGGTAGCCGAGAACTTAAATACCGAAGTTTTACAAGGGTATTTAGAAAATAAGTTTGTCACACCAATTCGTGGTCAGAAAAAAGATTTACTTAAAATGGCTGAAGAAAATGCGAAAATTAATTTACAAAATGAACTAGAAATGACTCAGAAGAAAGAAAGACTTACGGAAGATGCAAATGAAGAGTTACGAAATCTTTTGCACTTAGAGATTTTAGATCGAATTGATTTATTTGATAACTCGAATCTTTTTGGCGATTGGTCGGTAAGTGGCATGGTGGTTTTTAAAAATGGGGTACCTGCCAAGAATGAATATCGTAAATATAAAATTAGTTTTGATAAAAATGATGATTATAACATGATGAGAGAAGTTATTTACCGTCGTTACCAAAGAGCTTTAGTGGAAAGAACAGAACTTCCAAATCTTATCATCGTCGATGGTGGAATTGGTCAAATTCATGCTTGTAAAGAAATTTTAAATGAACTGAATCTTCCGATTAAAGTATGTGGTTTAAAGAAGAATGATAAACACCGAACCAATGATTTATTAGATGGAGATACTCTAGAAATCGTGGATATTCCAAGAGATAGTAATGTCTTCCATTATTTAACAAGAATGCAAGATGAGGTTCACCGTTATACAATTACCTATCATAGAACTATTCGAAGCAAGGGTTCGATTAGCAGTGTTTTAGATGGGATTCCAGGAATTGGAGCCAAACGAAAAAAAGAACTCATTAAAAAATTTGGAAGTGTTACCAAAATGGAAAGTGCAAGTATAGAAGAACTTTCAAGTATTCTTCCAGTAGATGTCGCGAGAACACTTCAAAGTTATTTGGAATCGAGAAAGAAGGACTTAAAGAAAGAGTAGGTCTTTTTTTCTTGCTATTTTCTTTTATTTTCGGTATCCTTAATATAGAAAGTGGTGAAATTTTTGAAACAATATGATTATTTAATTGTCGGTTCTGGTTTATTCGGGGCGACGGTTGCTTATGAATTGCAAAAAAGGGGAAAGAAAGTTTTAGTGATTGATCGAAGAAGTCACTTAGGAGGAAATATTTACTGTGAAGATACCCATGGAATTCATGTCCATAAGTATGGGGCTCATATCTTTCATACGAGTAATCAAAAAGTATGGGAGTATGTGAATCAGTTTTGTGAGTTTAACAATTATATTAATTCGCCGATTGCTAATTTTAAAGGTGAACTTTATAACATGCCGTTTAATATGAATACATTTACCAAATTATGGGATGATGTTGTGACTCCACAAGATGCGATGTTAAAAATTGAAGAAGAAAAAGGGGTATTGAAAGATGCGACTCCAAAGAATTTAGAAGAACAAGCCATTTCTTTAGTGGGAAAAACCATTTATGAAAAATTAGTGAAAGGATATACAGAGAAACAATGGGGAAGAGATTGTAAAGATTTACCAAGTTTTATTATTAAAAGACTTCCGGTTCGCTTTACGTTTAATAACAATTATTTTAATGACCGTTACCAAGGAATTCCTATGGGAGGATACAACGTCATTATAGAGAAAATGCTTGAAAATGTTGAGACTCTTTGTAATGTTGATTACTTAAAAGAGAAAGAAAAGTATGACACTTTAGCTGAAAAAGTGATTTTTACAGGAATGATTGATGAATACTTTGGTTATTCTTTAGGTAAACTAGAATATCGCAGTTTAAAATTTGAAACTGAATATTTAAGTGATATCGATAATTATCAAGGGAATGCAGTTATAAATTATACAGATCGAGAAACTCCTTATACAAGAATGATTGAACATAAACATTTTGAATTTCAAGAAGTTCCAGGAACTGTGATTACGAAAGAGTATCCAAGCAACTGGGAAGAAGGAATGGAAGCATATTATCCAGTGAATGATGAAAAAAATAATCAATTATATGAAGAATATCGGAAACTTGCTGAAAAAATTGAAAACGTTTATTTTGGTGGAAGACTTGGCCAATATAAATATTATGATATGGATAAAGTGATTGAATCGGCATTAGATTTAGTAAGTACTTTAGAATAAGTCAAAAAGTCGTAAAATAGAGTATTAAATTTTGTAATCTTAAAAAAATGATGATACAATAAATTTATAATTAGAAAAGAGGAGTGAATATGGGCTTTATTAAAGCTTTTACAGGAGCATTAGGTGGAACTTTTGCCGATCAATGGAAAGATTACTATGCTCCAAGAAGTGGAGTTCCAGCAACAGCTGGGTTATTTGATGCAGTTCCACAAGGAACGAATGCTGGAAGAGGGTCGAATACAAAAGGCTCTGACAACATTATTACAAATGGAAGTAAAATTGTTGTACCAGAAGGATGTGCTTTAGTCACTGTACAAGATGGAGCAGTGACAGGACTTATTGCAGAGCCAGGTGGATATGAATTTCATTCAGATGATCCGAATTCAAAAAGTATGTTTTCAGGAGATGGAATTTTAGCTTCTACTATTAAAACATCTTGGGAAAGATTCAAGTTTGGAGGTCAACCAGGAAGCCAACAATTAGCATTCTATGTGAATTTAAAAGAAATTCCAAACAATAAATTTGGAACACAAGCAAAAATTTTTTATGATGATGCTTTTTTAGGAACACAAGTAGGAGTTCTTACAAGAGGAACTTATACTTTAAAGATTGTAGATCCATTATTATTTATTAAAAATTTTGTTCCAGCATCTTATTTACAACCTGGAGGAGGAATTTTTGATTTTTCAGATATGGATAATCCATCCGCAGAACAACTTCATAGTGAAGTTGTGGGAACTCTTGGGGCAGCATTTTCCAAATATACCAATGATGCGGCAAGAGAAAATCGAATTGCTAAAATTCAGGGAGATCAACTTGGTTTTGCAAAATCTATGTCTCAAGCCGTAGAAGAAGCATATGGTTGGAAAACAGATCGTGGACTTGAAATTGTCAAAACAGCTATTCTTGGTATTGAATATGATGATGCTTCTCAAAAACTTATGGAAGATGTTCAAAAAGCTGATGCATTATCTGGTTCAAGAGGAAACTCATTTATGCAACAAGCTGCTGCCAGAGGAATTGAAGCTGCTGGAGAAAATGGTGGCGGAAGTGGAATGGCTTTCATGGGAATGGGTGTGAATGCTGCTGGAGGAATGATGGGCGCTATGTCTCAACCAAATACAACTCCTTCTCAATATCAACCATTTGGTGAGAGTCAAAGCACAACAGATAAATTATTAGAAATGAAAAAATTATTAGATGCAGGTGCTATTACTGAAGAAGAGTACAATAAAATAAAAAAGGATTTACTTGGTTTATAAAAAAGAAGAAAAAAGAATAAATATTTAAAAAAATTATTCTCAAATAATTAGCAAATCTACAAAAATGTAAAATTATGTAAAAAGTATAAAATAATGCTTGACTTCTTGGGGGGGGGGCATGATAGAATGGACCTATAAGATAGAAGGTAGGTTCATTTTTTATGGAAAAGAAAAAAACAATAACATTAACATTAATAGGATTATTTATATTTCTGTTTGGTATTATAGGATTAACATATGCTTATTGGCAGTTAACACTTACTCAAGAAGATGAAAATTTAGTGTATACAGATTGTTTAAAACTAACTACAAGTTTAACGAATGGAGGATCATTTCAATTAACAGATGCTTACCCAATGACAAACAATGAATTAGTAAGTGACTTTTTTCCAACTCAAGCACCATATCATTTTACGATTACAAATAGTTGTAATGCAGAAGTGCCAATTTCTATTAATATGGAAAGTTTAACTACTCAAGATCCAAATTTAAAAGATGCTTATGTAGATGTTATTTTGTGGTCTGATGAAGATGCGGAAAGTAAATTTGAACCAAAAACAGATGAAGTTCTTTCTCATAAAGGAACTAGAACAGAATTGGGAAACGAAGTAGAAACACCAAGTTATAAATTAACAGAGAATAAAAAGAATGAAAGTAAAATTATTGCAGAAGCAAAAGAAGCATATCAATTATATAAATTTAAAATAGGAGCGAATGCAACAAAAGGATTTAATTTACTCTTATTTATGGATTATGATACCCCAGTAAGTACATCACAAGATATCACCAATAATGCACATTGGGCAGGAAAAATCACTTTAAATAATTATGAGGCAAAACCAACACTTATTGAAACCATACAAGCATTACCAATACAAGAAGAGGATAGTGGAGCTTCAGGAATTTATGAAGTAAAACATACTGAAGATGGAATTACATTGGAAGGAACAGAAGCTCAAAAAGCAAATTTGTTAAAACCAGAATACAGATATGCAGGAAAAGATCCAAATAATTATGTAGATTTTGGAGAAAAATATGCAAATGATATTTACACTTTTAATGATGTAGAGTATGGCCCTTATGGGGAATATGATTCAATAGAATCCTGTCAAGAAAATAATGTTGATTATGAAGGAACATGTGAAATCATTCATCATCAAGGAGAACCCCTTTATTGGCGAATCATAGGATTAGTAAATACCCCAGAAGGACAAAGAATAAAATTAATAAAAAATGATTCCATTGGAAACTATAGTTGGGATAGTTCTTATATAGATGTAAATTATGCTTATGGAGTCAATGAATGGAGTCAAAGTGATTTAATGAAACTATTAAATCCTGGATATGAAGAAAATAAAGATCAAATATGTACTCCAACAGAAGATGGTTATGACGTCACTTGTAGTGAAGGTAATTTAGTAAATAATAGTTTATATTGGGATGGTGGAGAAGGAAAATGTTATAATTCTATTTACAATATTGCAACTGATTGTGACTTTACCAATAATAGTCTTCCATCTAATTTAAAGCAAATGATAAAAGAAATTACATGGAATACTGGAAGCAATGAAACTGAATATAATGCTAGTAATATTAATGTTAATGAATTTTATAATCTAGAAAGAAGTAGTAACACAGGAGATATATGTAAAGAGGATAATGGCGGAAATGGTGGAAATTATTGTAATGATTCAGTAAACAGAACAACAAGTTGGCAAGGAAAAGTAGGACTCATCTATCCAAGTGATTATGGCTATGCAACGAGTGGAGGAACTGAAACTAATCGAACAAGTTGTTTTGAATCAGCACTTAATAGTTGGAATAATTTTAGTTATAATGAATGTACAAATAATGATTGGTTATTATCAAGTAGTTATTATTGGACTTTATCGCCTATCGCGTTTTCGGCCCATTCGGACCTTGTCTTTGATGTCGACAGTAGTGGGCTTGTGGGCCTCGAAGGTGCGTACAATGCCAGGGGTGTTCGCCCTTCGGTTTATCTGTCATCGAATGTGGTAGTCTTATCTGGAGACGGTAGTCATGAATCACCTTACACCCTAGGATTAGAGGAATGAAGCACGCTGTTATTATAATGAACTATATTATTTTCAAAAGAATACGGACCTTGTCAAGTATAGTGTGTAAATTTTTTCATTAAATTCAAATTTTATTATCAATTTTCAAAGAACAGTTTAAAGATTTATAGATCAAGATATTTCGTATATCTATCACCATGTAATACAATTAGTTGTTTCTGGATTGTTTTCCAATTAGAAATGGGTTTATCCCATTTTTCTTTTAACTCTTTTAATCTTAGAAACATAATTTTATAAACAGATGTTTCATTTGGAAATGCTCCTGTTCCTTTCGTTACTTTTCTTAATGCAGAATTTACTGATTCTATCGCATTCGATGTATAAATTGCTTTTCGTATTTCCATGGGTAATTCAAATAATGGTTCTAAATATGTCATAAAATCTTTTGCTTTTTTGACTATATGAGAATATTGTGAAAAGTCTTTTTCAAAATCTTCTAGTTTCATTTCTGCTTCTTCTAAAGAAGTACTTGTATAAATTGCTTTCCAACCTTCCATGATTTTCTTAGCTTCTTTTTTAGGACTTAATCCATAAATATTTCTCGATAAATGGACTACACATCTTTGAGATTGAGTTTTTGGAAAAACATTCTCTAAGGAATTTTTAAAGCCTGCTATTCCATCACTGGACATATACAATATATCCTTAACTCCTCTCATTTTTAAATCTTCAAATACATTTGTCCAAAAGCTTGCTGATTCTGCTGCTCCCATCCATATTCCTAATATATCTTTATATCCATTTTTATCTACTCCTAACATAACATAGACTGCTTTTTTGGAACTTATCATATCTTCTTTCACTGGAACATATAAACAATCTGCATAGGTAAACACATAAAGAGGTTGCAATGGTCTATTTTTCCATTTTTCTGTTTCTTCATTCACTGCGGATATCAATTTTACAATTTCATCTTTGCTAATGTTTACTCCATAGAGTTCTTGCAATATTTTTTCTATATCTCTTAAACTCATTCCTTTTGCATATAATGAAATACATTTATCTTCAAATCCAGTCAGTTTTGTTTGACCTTTTTCGATTAATACAGGTTCAAATGTTCCTAGTCGATCTCTTGGCGTTTGAATCTCTATACTTCCATATTTTGTTTCCACATGTTTGCTTTTACAATGTCCATTTCTACTGTTGCCATTGTTTTTATCTTTCTTGTGTTCATACTTGGAATATTCTAGATGATTTTCTAATTCTGTATCTAATAATTTTTGCATTAATGGCTGAAGCATCTGATCTAAGAAATCTTCAATATCTTTACTATTTTTTATGTTTCCTTCTTTGTATTGTTTCACTGCTTCATCAATAATTATTTCTTGAGCTGTCTTTTCTTTTTCCATCTTTATCACCTTCCTAGATAAATTCAATATTTGAATAGATTTGGATAAAATCGTTTAATATCAAAGTCCATTCTCTTTTTTTGAATGATGTAAACCCAAAACATTTTTGATTTCCTTCCAATTTCTCATAAATTTCATCCATGTCACTTACATAACTTTGATTTTTATTAAACATTAACCTAATTTTATCATAAATATAGATGTTTGCCGAGTGTTTAAACAATAACAAACGAATATTATGACTATATTTGTATAAACTTTCTATATTTCCTAAATACTTTTCTATTAATTTTTGATGAATTACATTATTATACTCTTTTTTAAAATTTTCAAACATCTGTTTAAATTCTTGCAATGTTGCTTGTGTATATAATGCATGAATTTTGCTACTTAATTTCTTTTCATCTTTTTCAAAAGAATACTTATAAAATTTAGGAATAATATCTGTTAATGAATCGACAAATTGAATACTTGGAAATGCAACTTTTGCACATCTTTTCATGTTTTTATTATCATCTACGGAAAGAAATAATATATTTTTTAATCCTCGACTTTTTAATGTTTCAAAAAAATCTAACCAGTATCGATTATTATGAGTTCGATCTGCTACGATATTTAACAAATGTCTATATCCTTTTTTATCTATTCCTATTAACGTGTATATTTCTGTAGCTTCTATATATTCTGCTTTTTTTATATTTAATTCATTTTTGATTGCATATACCACTAGGTATGTTTCTTCTAATCTTTTTTTGGCACATTCAGTCATTGTTAATTTATTCATTTCTATCTTCCTCCTTTATAAATTAAAAAATATGATGTGTTTCTAATTTACACACCATATTATACATGATCAGAATACGGAATTGATGAAGATGACTGTATTCTTTTTGTTTATAGTTAATGTTTAGATGTTTTTGTAATTTCTTCTTGCTTTTTATTAGGAAAATTATTAGAATAATTTGTTAGTGATGGGTATGGAAGAATTAATGAAACAATGGATAGAAATTGAAGAATATTTAAAATCAGAACTTGAAAAATTATTGCTTGTACTTAGAAATTCTAATAATATAAAGCTAATACATGACAGGTTAAATGAATATCATAATATGGTATTGATAGAAGAAGATGAATTAAATTTAGAAAAAATATCAGATAGGAAATTAAAAGGTTCTTTGTCTTATTTAGAACAAGAGTTAGACGTGAAAAATTTTGATGAATTTTTATTGTTTCAAAATCAAGATTGTACAATAAACCCTAAGTTAAGACTTTATTCTCAGTTAAAAAAGGAAAAGATTAAAAGAGCTAGAGAAGAAAATGGAACAGATATATTTGAAATAACTGAATTTTATTTAGCTATCTTTGAACAACGTCTTTTAGAAAGCTATGAAAAAGTATTTACAACACAAGTGCCTAAAGTTGATATAAGTTATATTCGTATTTTATATAATATCATGTATTCTTTTGTAGGATATGAAGAAATATCTAGTTATAAAATTCATTTAAAAGATTGGATCCTTGATATTGAGAATTTTAAATCTATAGAAAAGTCTCAGTTAAGTTCTTTGTTTTATGATTATTTGCGAGTTCTAGATAAAAGTAACACTGAATTTTTATATGATCCTTTTACCATGAATGCCGTATCTATCCATTTTTATACATTAGTAAATCTTTTGCTAGAATATTTTACATTAGAGAAAATATTTGATAAAATAGATGAGACTTTAAAAGAAGAAGAAAAAAAAGAATTTATAAGATGTATTTTTTTAAATTCTGAAATTCCTTATTTGAAAGTATTAGAAAGAATGAGATAACTATGAATTTACCAGATTTAAAAAAAGCAAAAATAAGAAGCTTGAATCAAGTAGAATATAAAGTACAAGATTATGCTTTTACAAGGATGTTTGAAGGAAAAAAATATTTTTTAAGAACTTATGGTTGTCAAATGAATGAACATGATTCAGAAGAGATGAAAGGAATCTTAGAATATTACGGAATGACTCCATGTGAAGATTTAGAAAGTGCAGATGTGATTCTTTTAAATACATGTGCAATCAGGGAAAACGCTCATGATAAAGTGTTTGGTTACTTAGGAAGAATTAAACATTTGAAAAAAGAGAAACCTAATGTCATCGTGGGTATTGGGGGATGTATGAGTCAAGAAGAATCTATCGTGGAAGAAATTCGAAAAAGACACCCTTATGTCAATTTTGTTTTTGGAACTCATAATATTCATGAACTTGGAAGACTTTTGATTGAAGCGAGTGGAGATGCTCATCAAGATATTGAAGTGTATAGTAAAGAAGGAGAAGTCTATGAAGGTGTAATGTATAAAAGAGACTCTCATATTACAGCTTGGGTAAATATTATTTATGGTTGTGATAAATTCTGTACTTATTGTATCGTGCCTTATACAAGAGGAAAAGAACGTAGTAGGAAGATGAAAGAAATTGTAAAAGAAGTTATGGATTTAAAAGAACAGGGCTATCAAGAAGTGACTTTGCTTGGTCAAAACGTCAATGCTTATGGTAGAGATTTTAAAGATGGAACCGAGTTTTCAGACCTTTTAGAAGAGGTTGCTAAAACTGGAATTCCAAGGGTAAGGTTTGTCACTTCTCATCCATGGAACTTTACAGATAAAATGATTGATATCATTGCAAAGTATGAAAATATTATGCCTTATATTCATTTGCCTTTACAAAGTGGCTCTAGTCGAATTTTAAGACTTATGGGAAGAAGATATACGAAAGAAGAATATTTAAGTTTATTCGAAAAAATGAAAGAAAGAATTCCAAATGTATCCATTACTACAGATATTATTGTGGGATTTCCTGGGGAAACGGAAAGTGATTTTGAAGAAACTTTGGATGTAGTCGAAAAATGTAAGTTTGATGGAGCTTATACGTTTATCTTTAGTCCAAGGGAAGGAACTCCGGCTGCTAAAATGAAAGATGAAACACCTTTAGAAGAAAAAGAAAAACGACTTCAAAGATTAAATGAAAGAATTAACTTATATTCTAAAGAAAGCAATGAAAAATTATTAAATAAAGTGGTTCCTGTATTAATTCTTGGTATAAGTGAAAAAGATGAAAGTAAGGTTTATGGTTATACAGATACGATGAAACTGGTAAATGTAGAGGCTCCAGTAGATACAATTGGGGAAATTATTTCGGTTAAAATTACAGATGCGAAAAGCTTTAGTTTAGATGGAGAACAAGTGAAAGAATAATTGTTCTTCTTTTTTTATTTAACAAAGTGGTTTTATATGATGTGATTGTGACACCGTTCGACAAGTTTCGCATACCCTCTTGTGTATAATAGCAAACTGTCTTGCCTAAATTGGGCGAGATTAGAAATGGAGGATAACATGGCAACGGCGACTCAAGAAAAAAAACATAAGCTTATAAGTGACAAAGTTGTTAAAAAAATATTTTCAAGTGGTTCTGAGGCTTCTCAAGAATACTTATTAAAAATTGTTTCTTTAGCAACTGGAATTCCTTATGAAAAATTAAAAAAAGGTTTTCGGTTAATTCATCCAAATGCTGGTGTTAATGCTAATACGGTAGATAGTGAACTTGATATTGCTTTTGAATCGGATGAATACTTTGTTTCTTTCGAAATTAACCAAGGAAAATCTGATACTTTAGATGTTAAAAACGGTTCTTATACAATTATTCTTTATTTAAGACAACTTAAAAGTAGCAAAGAGTATAAGAATTTAAAACCAGTTTATCAAGTGAACTTAGATGATTTTGATTATTTTGGTAAGGATCGTTTTCTTTACTTTAGTGAATTAAAAGAAAGAGAGAGCAATGACCCTCGACATCTAGATTTATATGTCATTGATATTAATCTAGACTATTTGAGAAATTTGGGTTATAATAATATCAGAAATGCGAATGAATTAGAGAAATTACTTTATTTATTCGTATGTTCAGATGAGGAACAACTTGATGAATTATATGA
>CANRDF010000012.1 GCA_947629255.1 uncultured Bacilli bacterium | reverse complement strand
ACATATCTGAAGTTACTTCCTGATTTGTACTCCATCCACCAAGATTCCATATAATTTCTTTATCTATCATATCTCTTACTGTTTCTTTCAATCCGTTACTTGTAAAATCACATGTACTTGGAGAACTACTTCCTTGATAACAAGATACACTGGAAGAAGAATTATAATATCCATCATTTAACATTTCCATGAGTTGACTATCTGTCCAATCGTTACTTCCAATACTACTTGTTGAACTTCCTTTTCCACTTGTTTTATAATCCCAACTATAATTTCCTATACTATCAGCTCTTATTATTTTTAATCTTTGTTCTACTTGATTATCACTAGTAATAACATTTACTAAACCTATAATTCGCCATTTCTCGCAATGGGAAGTATTATCTTCATCTGATTTTGGATATCCTTCCTCACAGTTAAACCATACATAGTTATCTGGACTTGACCCTGCAAATCGATATTCTTCTTTGCTAAATCCTATATCATCTACTGTTCCTGTTACCCCACAATGACTCACTCTATATAATCCATTTCCACTACGTGTTAATTCTATTGTTTTTCCTCCCAAGTTGGCTGTTGTTGGTTCTTCATAGTTCACTTCTATTTGTTTACTGAATTCACTTGTTGCTCCTTTATTATCTGTTACTCTAAGTTTTATCGTGTGTTGTCCTTTCTCTAATCCTGTAAATTCTTTTGTTTGTTCTCCATTATTATCTTTCCATTCTGCGTCATCATCTAACTTAAATTCATATTTTTCAATGCTTTTATTTCCACTTGGTGTTCCACTTCCTGTTGCTGTAATTGTGTTTTCACATACTGCTAATTCTAAATCTATGGTTGGTGGAACTTTCTCTTCTGTTAAATAACTTGCTGTCACTGTAATTTTACTTACAAATGTTTTATTCATAGCATCTGTATCTTCCATGGTTAATGCTCCATCTAACCATAATCTGAATTCAAAATCTTTTGAAGCATTTTCTGTTTCTGCTGGTCCTAAATATCCTGTCATTAATTTATGGGATTCATAAGCATCATTTAATGTTTCAGTAACAACATCATTTGCTCCTAAAATACTTATGATTCCTTCTGTATCAACTTCATTGATTTTTACTTTTAAATATTGAGCACTTAATCTATCACTAACAGGAATAGGTGTATCACCACTCTTACTTAATGATTCTAAATTGATTTGATATCCTGCATAGGCATCACATGTATTTGTAATTGTAAATGTATATGGTTCTAATTGTTCTCCATCACTATCTAGAATAGGATATGCTTTATCTAAATGAATGGCTGCTCCTTCATTCGTTAATGTTACTTCAAAACAACTTGATGCAATATTATTTTCATCTGTTTGAGATAGCCTTAACATCCAAAACGCATAAGTCACTCCTATTACACTTAATATAAATGCACACAATCCTATAATGAATAAACTTGTTTTTCTTCTCTCCATAAAAAATGAACCTACTTTCTATCATAGGTTCATCATATCACATATACCCCCCCCCCACACGTCAAGTTTTTTTAATAACTTTTTTAATATGGTGGTTAAAAATAATTATTTGCTATTAACAGATCTAGAAATTAAATTTTTTTCTCTTTCCTCTTTAGAATAATGACAACCACAGTAATCTTGACGATAGAGATTGTATTTATTAGATAATTCTATACTTTTCTGATACCCATCTTGTTTTTTAAAATCACTATACAAATACTTTACATGATATTTTTTTTCTAGTTCTTCTCCTATTTTATTTAAAAGGATAGCATTTTTATAAGGACTCACCGTCAAACTTGTTCCAAAATAATCAAAGTTTTTTTCTTTAGCAATAAGAGCTGTTTTTTCAAGTCTTAAACGGTAACATTTCGCACATCTCTTGCCACCTTCTTTTTCTTCTTCAAGTCCACATGCAATACTTTCAAATTCCTCATGTTCATAATCACAGTCTAAAAAAGAAATAGGATATTTAGAAGGATATTCTTTTAAAAATCTTTTTTGTTCTTCTTTTCTTTTTATATATTCTTCCTCTGGTTCAATATTCGGATTATAATAAAAAACAGTAATATGAAAAGAATCAGATAACCTAGAAATCACAGCCGAAGAACAAGGTGCACAGCACGTATGTAAAAGAAGTGTTTCTTCTCCGCTTAAATTTTCTAAAATACTTTCCATCACTGTATTATAATTCATTTTTGCTCACCTACTTTGTACTCGCCGAAAGATATTTTATCACTTGCCGAATCTAAATACAAGATACCATGTTTTCCTTCTAAAGTGGCATAAATTTCAATATAATTATTTAATTTTTCCATATGAAGTAAATTGACATATACAGTATTTCCATCATTCATTCTTAAGAAGAATCTCGTGTCATCAATCACGACATCATTACTCTTCCAAGGTTGATATTCAATCTCACTAATGAGAGTTAACACATCTTTATGAATACCCGCTAGTTCATCAATGAGTCTTGTATTAAAACTATCTGGAACATAATTCACTAAAATTGGAACACCATTTAAGTTTTCACTTTGAATCTCTTTATGATTCGATAACACCAACCGATTATGATTTCGGTTATAAAATAAGGAAGATGCTTCACTTATTTCAATCGTTAAAGTGCCCGTTATACTTTTATGAATTTTCACAGAATCAATATAATCATTTTTTAAAATATTTTCTTTCATTTTTAAAGAAGAAATTTGAAATAATTTTGGATAATCTTTAATTCCGGCAAGCATGATAATCTCATTGTCACTCACATATTCATTACCTTTAATGATAATATTTTTCATATTTAAATTGGCAAAATAAACATAAATAAGTCCAATGCAAAAAAGAAGAAAGAAGATCTTTCCAACGACTTTCCATTTTACCCTTTTTATTACTTTCTTCTTTGTCATTATCTTCACCAATTTCTTATTTCTTGTTCTAATACCAAATCTACATTTTTTTCTTTTTTTACTTTTTCCTCTATTAATTTTATCAAACTTTTAATATCTTTTCCAGTAGCACTCCCCATATTCACAATAAAATTTGCATGTTTATCACTCACCATAGCATCTCCGATACGGTAACCTTTAAGTCCCACTTCATCAATGAGTTTCCAACTGGCAAGCTCAGGACTAGGATTACGAAAAACACTTCCTGCCGATGGTTTATCAATCGGTTGAGATGCTTTTCTTCTTTCAAAACGGTCTTTTATAAGTTCTAAAGACTCTTCCTTGTTTCCCTTTGGAAATGCAAACGTTGCTTTTACAATAATATTTAAAGGATGTTCTTTAAACCAAGTCGTACGATATCCATGAGATATTTCTTCTTTTAATTTAGTAATGCATTCCCCGTCTTTTGTGAGATAAGTAACAGATTCTAAAAAGTCAAAAGTCGCGCTATTATAAGCACCAGCATTGCCAAAAATGCAACCTCCCATACTTCCAGGGATTCCACTTGCCCATTCAAGTCCAGATAAACCATGATCTAAAATATCATAAGAAAGTTTATTAATCATCACTCCAGCTCCAACCGTAACTTTGTTTTCATGATACTCAATACTACGAAATTCTGAAGAATCAAGTTTCACAACAATTCCAGGATACATTGTATCAGATAGGATTAGATTCGAACCATTCCCAATCACAAAATATTCCCAGTGATTTTCTTGTGCCAAAGAAAGGAAAGACTTTAAATCTTCCAAACTTTCTGGTTCATAAAAATATCTTGTTGTTGTGTCAATTCGATATGTATTCTTGTTCTTTAATGAGACATATTCTTCTAATTTTCCATTTAATTTCATTTGATCAAATCCTTTATTTCTTTATAAATCAGAGCCGAACTATCAAGGGCAGTCTCTTTTTTCATATGATTTATTAAATTCATTCTTAAAAATTCATTATGAATTAAATCATCAACATATTTTTCTAATTTTTCTACGGTTAACTCTTTTTCTTCTAATAAAATCACACAGTTTTTATCGGCAAGTTCTTTCGCATTATAATATTGATGGTTATTTGCAACATTAGGACTAGGAATAATTAAAGAAGGAATTCCTAAAGATAAAATTTCACTTAAAGAACCAGCCCCAGCACGCGAGACTACAGCATCACTTATTTTAAGAAGCCCCGGAAGTTCTTCCATATAAGGGAATATTTTGACATTGGAAGGAAAAGTTTTATCTTTCACAAAATGATCATAATGGATTTTCCCAGTAATATAACAAACTTCATAATCTGCAGAACCCAAACTCTCCAAATAAGTGATCATTTTTTCATTTAAGCTTCCACTTCCAAGAGAACCTGCCACAATGGTTAAAAGAGGTTTGTCATAAGATAATCCTAAAGCTTTTTTATCTTTTTTAGGTACTCTTTTAGCAAGAGCCCCACAAGGATGTCCCGTTAAAACAATCTTACCTTTCGTTTTAAAATACTTAGCACTATTTTCAAAAGTAACACCAATCAAATCAGCATATTTACTAATCATTTTATTACTTTTTCCAGGAATACTATTTTGTTCATGAATAAATGTTTTAATCCCAAGTTCATGAGCAGCTTTTAAAACTGGATATGTCACATAACCCCCTACACCAATCACAACATCAGGTTGAAATTTTTTGAATATTTCTTTACACTTCTTGACACCTTTTTGAATTAGAAAAAAATTTTTGATATCTAAAAACACATCAGAACTAAACCCATAGACTTCAATTTCTTCATAAGGAATTCCCTTTTTAGGAATCACTTCTTTTTCCATTCGATTATGAGTTCCAATATATAAAACTTCTAAATTTTTCTCTTGTTTTTTAAATTCTTCTATGATTGCAAGGGCTGGATTAATATGCCCCATCGTTCCACCTGCCGTCACTACAATTTTCACATATATCACCTTTATTTTCTATATTATACTATGATTTAATAACAAAAACTAGTATTCGATGTAAACTTTCTTAGCAGTCTACCTTCTTCTATAAATTCTTTTTCTTCATATACTTTAAAAGAAAAGAGGAGCCTATGAAAAAAAAGTTTGATATTCCTTTATTTTTCTCTGTTCTTTTAATTGGTATTTTTGGAATTATCATGATTTATTCAGCAAGTAGTATCTGGGCTGAATATAAATTTCATGATGCTTTTCATTTTATTAAAAGTCAAAGTCTCTTTTTTGTAATTGGTATTCTATTATGTCTCACAATTAGTAAAATTCCTTTTGATTTTTGGAAGAAACACGCGAATAAAATCTTACTAGGCTGTCTGATCTTACTCGTACTTGTCTTAATACCTGGTATTGGAACCGTTCGTAATGGATCACGGAGTTGGTTTGGAATTGGAGGACTTGGAATCCAACCTTCTGAATTTGCCAAAATTGGACTTATTATTTTTGTCTCTAAATATTTAAGTCAAAATCAAAAAGATTTACGAAGTATTAAAAAAGGGGTTTTCCCCATTTTAGGAGTCATTGGTTTATTCTTTCTTTTAATTATGTTAGAGCCCGATTTTGGAACGGCAATGGTCATCGCTCTTACTCTTATCAGTTTGATATTTATCAGTGGTGTTAAAATTTCTTTCTTTCTAAAAATTGGTTTACTAGGGCTTTTAGGCATTGTTGGTCTTATCATCGTGGCACCTTATCGAATGGCAAGAATTGTATCATTTTTAAATCCTTGGTCCGACCCTTTAGGAAGTGGTTTTCAAATTATCCAAAGCTTATATGCCATTGGACCAGGTGGTTTACTTGGTCAAGGTTTTTTAAATTCGCATCAGAAACATTTTTATTTACCAGAACCTCAAACAGATTTTATTTTTTCCATTATCAGTGAAGAATTTGGTTTCCTTGGAGTTTTAATTGTTGTAAATTTTTTCTTCTTTCTTTTCTATCGTTCTTTAAAAATTTCTTTACAAAGTAGTGATTTATTTGCTAAATTTCTAGTTTTTGGTTTATCGATTGGAATTTTAATTCAAGCCACCTTAAATCTCTGTGTCGTAATTGGTCTTATTCCCGTTACAGGTGTCACACTTCCCTTCTTTAGTTATGGAGGAAGTAGTTTACTTGTCACTTTAGCATCGATTGGTATCATTTTAAGTGTAAGCAGAACTTTAAATAAATCATGATAAAGACACTTTTTCTTTGACTACCTCGCCTACCAAATCATATTCCATGGTATCGGTAATAACAATCGGAACAAAAGTATATAAAAGAGTATCACTTGAGTATTTCACATAGACAACACCATCTTCTGAAGGTACATCCATATATGTTCTTCCAATAAAGTATTCTCCATCTTCTGTCATATCTTCAATGAGACAAAGATACTCTTTCCCAATCTTTGTTTTTAAATTTTCTTTGGATACTTCTTGTTGGAGACGCATAATTTTGTCACGTCTTTCTTCCTTTACTTTTTCCTCAATTTGATTTGGATAATCAGCCGCGGGCGTATGATCTTCTTTCGAATAAGCAAATGCTCCGAGTTTGTCCATATGAAAGTTTCCCACAAAATCCATAAGGCGATCAAAATCATCATCTGTTTCTCCCGGAAATCCTACAATTAAAGTCGAACGAATAATGACATCTGGAATTTCCGTACGTAACTTTTGAATTAAATTTTTAATAGAATCTCCATCACTCTTACGATTCATTTTCTTTAAAATAGAATCAGAAATATGTTGAATGGGAATATCAAAATAAGGAACTACATTTTCATTTTTTTTCACAACATCAATAAATTCATCAGTAATCGTTTCTGGATAAGCATACAAAGTACGAATCCAAGTAAATCCCATATCACTTAAATCTTGTAATAATTCTGCGAGTCTATTACGACCGTATAAATCAATCCCATATTTACTGGTATCTTGGGCAATCACCACAAGTTCTTCAATGCCTTTCTCTTTCAACATTCTTGCTTCATCTAAAATCTCTTCATAATCTCTAGAAATATACTTTCCTTGAATATAAGGAATCGCACAGTAAGTACAGAAGTTACTACACCCTTCCGCAATTTTTAAATAAGCAGTGACAGGTCCTGTAGTAAGAACTCGATTTTTATAAGATAAAACATCATCTTCTTCTTTACGTTGTAATTTTTGAATACGTGCCCAGAGTTCTCGGTAATTATGAATTGATAAAAATAAATCGACTTCAGGAAGTTCTTTCTTTAGTTCTTCCTCATATCTTTCTACCAAACAACCCATAACAATAATATATTTACATTTTTGCTTTTTATATTCAGCCATTTCTAAAATCGTATCAATCGCTTCTTGTTTAGCCGATTCAATAAAACCACAGGTATTAATAACAAGCATATCCGCAAGACTCGGATCACTTTCAATCTCATATCCATGTTTTTGAAACAAACCCATTACGTTTTCAGTAACAACTAAATTTTTAGAACAACCTAATGATATAAATCCAACTTTCATTCATAACACCCCAAATCTATCCAGTATTTTAAAGAAAAAAAGAAGAAAAAGCAAGTGGTTCTACTTCTTTTTCTCTTTTCTTTCTTTCTTTTTCTTACGTTTTTTCCATCTTTTAAGTCGAAGGGCATTCATGACTACAGTTAAACTGCTAAGAGTCATGGCAAGTCCAGCAATCATCGGATTAAAGGAAATCCCCCATGGTTTTAAGAAACCAATCGCGATTGGAATCATACAAAGATTATAAAAGAATGCCCAAAACAAATTCTGTTTAATATTTCTCATGGTTCTTTTACTTACAAGGAAAAAGTCAATTAATTTATCAAGGTCATCATGAAGTAAGATGACATCTGCAGAATCAGTCGCGATATCAGTCGCCCCACTGATACTCACACCAATCGTGGCTTTCGCAAGAGAAGGTGCATCATTCATACCATCCCCGACCATCATGACCTTTTTATTTTCTAAAAGTCCTTCTAAAACTTTCAATTTTTGTTTTGGAACAACGCTTGATATCGCGGTATCAATGCCTACTAATTTAGCAACAGAAACAGCTGCCCCTTTATTATCACCAGTTAAAAGGATAACTTCTTTTCCCATTCTTTTAAGTTCAGAAATCACTTCTTTTGCATTTTCACGAATCGCGTCTTGAAGAACAATAGAACCTAAAAATGCTTCATCTTTGGCCACATAAATAACTGTAGCTCCCTCTTTTTCTTGTTTTTTAGTCATTTCTTCGTGTAAAATTTTAATATGAGCTTCTTGAAGTAGTTTTTCATTTCCAATAAAAATACGACTTCCCTCTATCTCACCAACAACACCCATCCCTTCTCTATTTTGAAAATTTTGAACTTCTTTTTCTTTGATCTCATGAGTTTCTTTATATTTTAAGAAAGCACTTGCAATTGGATGAGTTGATTTTTCTTCTAAAGGAATCACAAGATTTAAAAGTTCTTCTTGAGTCGTAGACTTTTCCAGATAAATTTTTTGAATTCTGAGTTCCCCATAAGTAAGTGTTCCTGTTTTATCAAAAACAACCGTATCAATCTTACTTCCTTTTTCTAACGTTTCATTATTTTTCACTAAAATTCCATGTTTCGCACAGGAACCAATACTAACAATCATGGCAAGAGGGGTTGCAAGCCCTAAAGCACATGGACAAGCAACAACTAAAACATTAACAAAAGAAGTCATAGATTCATTCATAGGAATTTTAAGAAGAATGGAACCACCTAAAGTAAGAATAGCAAGAAGAATAATAAAAGGAACAAAATAACAACTGACTTTATCAGCAATTTTTTGAATTTTTGCTTTCGTATTACTTGCTTCAATCACTAATCTAACAATTTCACTGATGGTAGAATCTTTGCCAATCTTTTCGGCTTGATATTCGATATAGCCATCTAAGTTCATACTTCCTGCTACGACAGAATCTCCTTCCCCCTTTTTACTTGGACGAGATTCTCCTGTAATAAAAGCTTCATTCAAATGAACCGTCCCTTTTAAAATGGTTCCATCCACAGCAACTTTTTCTCCAGGCTTACATATCAAAATATCACCAACATGAATTTCATCTAAAGTTACTTTTCTTTCACCCTTTTCTTCTTTCAAAGTGGCTTCGGCAGGTGTGAAACTAACGAGCTCTTTAATAGCTTCTTTCGTTTTCTCTTTACTACGTCCATCAAAGTATCTTCCTAATTTCACAAAATAGATAACCATCGCGGTAGACTCAAAGTAAAGACTTTCCACAGCCATCATAACATCAATACCTAAAAGAATCAAAACAAAATGATATAAACTATAAATGAAACTGGATAAACAACCCACCATCACCAAAGTATCCATATTTGGAGTTCGATGAATCAAATTTTTAATTCCATTTGCAAAAATATCTTTGGCAAAAAAGAGATATGGAATCGTTAAAACATAAAGACAAACAGCATAATAGAAAGGGTTTTCGTGTGGACTAAGATAAGGAATAGAAGGAAGTCCAACCATATGTCCCATCGAAATATAAAGAAGTAAAATCGCTAAAAGTCCAAACAAAACATAAGGATATTTTCTGACTTTTTTATTCTCACTCTTTCCATCATAAACTCCAAGACTTACAAAACCTGCTTCTTTTACAAATCTTTCCAAGTCCTCAATTGTTACAGGATCTTCATAATAACAAAAAGCTTGAGCAAGAACCAAGTTTACTGTAGCTTCGACTCCCTCTTGAGCATTCAAATATTTTTCTAAACCATTTGAACAAGCACTGCAAGTCATTCCATCTATTTTTAAAATTACTTTTTTCACAATAATCACTTCTCTCCTAAATCCATGCAAATTTGAGTTGCATTTCTTCTATTTCCAATATAAAAAATATGTTGTTCTTTAGAAGTACATTCTATAATCTCAAAATCATCTTTTTGATATAAAATCATATTACCCTCTAAAGATTTTGTCACCGTAAATTCTTTTTTATTCATAAGAATATTTACAATTCTTTCCATCGACATCGAATGATTTTTCAAAAAAGTGGATCCTTCTACCCAACGTCCATTCACATTAAACTCAATCCTACTTTGACAATCTGTATAGATTTTTTCTTGTCTTTTTTGATAATAAAGTTCATATTTCTCACAGACTTGAGATTCCACTTTCATATCTTCCACATGATAAATATGATTTTGAAACCTTTCAATGGACTCACTTAACAAATATAATAAAAGAACTAATAAAAACACACCAATTCCTAGTATCACAATTTTTTTTCTTTTCATTCTTTCACACACTTCCAAATCATTTGATTTTCTTCAAAAGAAAAATCAATTTGTCCTTTCTCCTTTAACGAGCTCAAATACGATTTAATGGTACTTCCAACAACGAAAAATTGATTTTGGTCCATGGTCAGATGATAAGAATCAAAAACTTGTTTTAATAAAGTATCAAAAGTACATGGAGTCTCACATATTTTCAAAATCACATCACAAATTTCTTTCATTTTCTCTTTATGAATTTGAATCAAAGAATGAATATCTTCCAAAGGAACACCATGAGACGGGATAAAAAGTTTTGCTGAAGTAGCATCTAATTCATTTAACATCTTTTCATAACAAGATACATCATATAAGTAAAAAATATGATATTTTAAAATGGTTTCTGCATCAATGAGTGCATCTCCTAAAAACAAAACATCATCACTTGTTCGAATTCCAATCATATCAAAGAAGTGTCCAGGAAGTAAAATCATTTCAAGACCTTCCGGTAACAAAAACTCTTTTTCTACATGAGAAGAAGATGCATAAAAAAATTTGTTTTGTAAACTTTTAGATGGACACCCACCATAGAGGAATGACGATTCTAAATCTGTATATTTTGTAAAACTTGCTTCTCTTTCATAAGCATATATTTTACATCCAGTTCTATCTTGAATCACTTTATTTCCACCAATATGATCCGCATGAGCATGTGTATTAATAATACCTATGACTTTCCAACCTTGTTCTTCTATAATTTTTAAGATTTTTTTGCCAGCATCTTTATCATTTCCTGTATCAATCAAATAAACATCTGTGTTATTTACTTTATATATACCAATATTTGTTCGATTTGCAATATAATACGTTTTTTCTCCTACTTTGATTAGTTCCATCTAATCATCTCCATAATCATTTTACTGAAAAGTATCACAAAATGCAAGAACAATTCTTAATTTACACCATGTTTACACTTGCACTTCAAAAAGAGAAATGTTATAATGAATTTGCTGTTGGTCCTTTGGTGGAACTGGTTAACACGTTTCCCTCTCAAGGAAAAGAGTAGGAGTTCGAGCCTCCTAAGGATCACCAAATGAATATCACCCTCGTTTTTACGAGGTTTTTATTTGATGTGATAACATCTTTAATTTTGATTTAATTTCTTTTGTAACTTTCTGATTTTTCCTTTAGGTAAATCTGTTATTTCTGATATATAAGATATATCATCCGTTTTTTGTAGCATCCTTTTTGCTATTTCAATATTACGGTTATTTGTTGCTTTCTTAGTGGCTTTCTCAGCTGCCTCTTCTTGAGCTTCTTCAATCATTGCATTTATAAGTAGTTTTTGGTCTTCTTCTTCAGATATTGTTCTTGTAAAAGTATTATCACTATTTAATATAAACATTTTCTCATCAAACTCCTTTACTAATTCATCTTGTTTTGATAATTCCATTAATTCTTTTTCATTTGCACTTAACATCACTAAATGGATATTCTCTTTCTCTCCTTGTATGTTCTTATGATAACACTCTTTTTTGATTGTTGCAAGATTGACGGTTATAATTTTATAATTTTCGACATATGGTTTTAATGTTTTAGGATTTAAAAGTTGGTAAACTTTCTTTGGCTCTTCTTTTTCTTCTCTAATAAAATTGAAGTCTAGATGTACGAATTCGCTCTTGGTATCATATTTATTTCCTCTTTTTACTTTTTCAGAATAATAAGAATTAAAGAAACAAAGGTTACGAACTCTTGTGGCTTCACCAAAAGATGTATTTACTTCCACATGAGTATATTTTCCATCTTTTGTTTTAAGTAAGACATCTAAAACTTTCACTCTTTCTTTTTTATTACGAACAGGAAGTTCCGTTGGATAAAACTTTAAGACTTTCACTTCTTGTTCTAAAACTTCCTAAGCACGCGCATTCATAAATTTCGTATTATCAGGATTTACAAAAACGGTTTTAAAAATTCGATCAATTTTAGCAGTTAAATAAGCATCTTTTTTTGCCATACGGATCATTTTCCCCCTTAAGTCCGCTATTCTACAACAAGGGGTATGTCGAAACTTGTCGAATGGTGTCAGCAAAAATTATATATCACCACCATTTAATAAAAAGTCAAAAAAACGTACAAAATCATTGAAGAATCGTACATTTTAATTTATTTTTTCCAATTTCTTATATACAAAATTTTCTCCATCAAACACAAAATGATATTCATAAGTAGAAGCATTCTCTAAATAATCATCAATGGTAATATGAGGCACTTGATCTGTTTCCCACAAATACTTGATTTCATCAATTTGTTTCGATTCTTGAACATCTCGGTAAACTTTTATGGTTGCATATTCTTCATCCGTATTCATGACAGTATCCCAGTCACTTTTTATATAAATCATTTTCTCAGTAATAATATATTCCGTTTCACTTTTTCTTGCTGAAACAATCTTTCTATCAATAGAGGTATTTAGGGAACCATCACAACCCGTTAAATAAGTATAATTTTTTTCACCCTTATTATAACGAAAGGCACAAACATAAGAACTTACAATATAACCAGAATCATGCGCATAAGTGGTATCTCCAAAAATCTTTTTAATACTTTTGTCAATTTCTTTTTCATCTACTACTTCGGCATTTGGATGTTCTTTTAAATAATCGACAAAAGCAGTTCCTAAAATAAATTCATTTGAAAAACTTTCCTTTCGATAAACATCGATTAGAGAAGTCACACTGTCAGAAGGATTTGCCCTACTATAAAGGAGCTGTACTCCTGGATCTGTCACCGGAATCGGTTCAAACTCTTCTTTCACAACTTCTGGTTTTCTATCTATCCATAAAAATAAGGAAACCACGCTTATGATTACAACAATCATTACAACATAAGGAATATATTTTTTCATACGTCAAACTTCCATTTCCAAGACTCATTATATCATTTTTTAGATACAAAAAAAAGAACTTATTTCATCATTCTTTTCATATTTCGTATCGCACTTTTTTCAATTCTAGATACTTGAGCTTGACTAATACTTAACATAGAAGCAATCTCAATTTGAGTCTTTCCCATAATATAACGGTCAATTAAAATATTTTTTTCTCTTTCTTTTAATTTCATTAACGATTTCTTAAGTAAAATCATTTGGTCTCTATTTTCATTCTGTTCTTTTTCATCAGCCAGTTGATCTGCTAAAAAAATAGGTTCTCCACCATCATTATAAATCGGTTCAAAAATACTCACTGGTTCTTTTAAGGAATCTAATGCATTACTAATTTGATATAAGCTAATATGTAAATGATCAGCAATTTGTTCTACAGTGGGCTCCGTTCCATTCTTTTGTAAGTATTCTTCTTTAAATCCTAAAATTTGATATGCTAAATCTTTAATTCCCCTACTGACTCTCAAAGAACTTTGGTTATCACGTATATAACGACGGACTTCCCCAGAAATAAGAGGTATTGCATAAGTACTCAGTTTTAAATTATAAGATAAATCAAAATTATCAATGGCTTTAATAAGACCCATCACTCCTACTTGAAACAAATCATCTAAATTCACATTTCGATTTCGATAATGTCTTAATACACTTAAAACAAGTTTCAAGTTGCCATTGATAAGTTCTTCTTTTGCATTTTCATTCCCTTTTTTCATTTCTTCAAATAAATGAATTTGTTCTTCTTGTGATAAAACTTTTAATTCATTTGTATTCACACCTGTAATTTCTACTTTATATTTTGCCATATTCTCACCACATTATTTATGGTAAAAACAATCACTTTTTATACATCAAAGACTTTTTAATTCTTTCACAGCCTCTTCTAACGTTGATACAGAAATAAGACGAATATCATAACCTTTTTCATTTTTCACATCTACAGCTTCTTCATAATTGGCTTCAGGCACCAAGAAAACATCAGCTTTTTGATTCACGGCTCCAATTAATTTATACCGAATTCCACCAATTTCACCAACACTTCCATCAATCGAAATAGTTCCTGTTCCAATAATTTTTTTGCCCTTAGTAATATCTTCTTCTACTAATGAATTATATAAAGATAAAGCCATCATTAGCCCCCCAGATGGGCCAGATTCACTAGATTTCATTTTAATACTTGCTTTTGGAGACTCTTCATACTCATAAGTCACTGTCATGGAAATTCCAATTTTAGACACACCATCTAATAAAAAGACTTCAGCTGTCGTATCCACTTCTTTTCCATCTCGCAGTACTCGAATAGGAATCAAATCTTTTTCTTTATGACTTTCCACAATACTTCTTAATTCATCCGTACTTTTGATTTCTTTCCCATCTACACTTAACACAATATCAAATAACTTAATATCGCTTTTAGCTCTTTCATCTATATATGTAACATGAACAAGTTCTTTTTCGATAGAGACTTCTTTTCCAGCCAAAGTGAAAGAAGAAATAATCGCCGCATCAATGGATTGTTGAGTCGCAATTTTATCAGCTTCAAACCGTTCTTCAAAAGTTTCATGATCCAAAGTAAGCTCGGAAACAGGAACAATATCCCAATCAGGAATGACATAGGATAAGGCAAGAAACGGAAGACTTCCTCTCACCATCGTTACATAAGCCATGCCAAGTTCTCCTTCTGATGAATATCCATTTTCAACACTTACTCTTGAACCTAAATCAACCATTCCTCCTGGTGTATAGATCTTAAAAGGTAATTCGTATTGAAATACAACAAAAATGATGAGTAATACGATTAAAAATTTATAGTTTTCTTTCCAAAATTGTTTAATTTTTTCCCACATGTTTTATATCCTCCATAATTTATTGTATCAAAAAAGAAACACTTTCAATACAAAATCATCTATTTTTTACATAATTTGACAATAGAACTGATAAAATATAGTATGAAAAAAAATATTCCTATCTTTTTATTATTTTTATTTACCTTTTTGATATTTTATCAAAATCAAGAAGTTCAAGCAGCCATCATGAATAGCTGCGAATTATTTATCACAAAACTTTTTCCTTCCTTATTTCCAATGATGATTTTATGTGATTTCCTTATTTTTTTTGATTTACCAGAATTTTTTTGTAAATATTTTGGACCTCTTTTTTCTAAAATATTTCATACTTCTCCAAGTGGAGCATTTGCCTTTTTTATTTCTTGTTTTTCAGGAACTCCATCAAATGCTTATATGATTAAAAATTTATATTTAGAACAAGTTTTAACAAAAGAAGAAGCATCTCATATTCTATCTTTTTCATTTTTTACAAATCCATTATTTTATTACACAATGCTAAATGTTTTATTTCAAGGAAACACTAGAATCATTTGGAAACTCTTTTTTCTCCCCTATTGTGTAAATATCTTAATAGGTATTTTAAATCCTCCAAAAACACAAATCACGAAATTATCTCCATCAAAACAAAAACAAAATTTTGGAATCTTTTTATCAAATAGTATCAATCACGCGATGAATACATTAATGTTTATTTTAGGATCTGTTACTCTTTTCTTTATTTTAAATACCCTTTTAAATCCCAATCAAATTCCACTTATATCTGGTATTTTAGAAGTAAGTCAAGGTCTTCATAGTTTAACAACTATTTCTTATTCCTTAAAAATAAAGGAACTTATGACTATTCTCTTTGTCAGTTTTGGAGGACTTTCCATTCATTTACAAATAAAAGGTATTTTAAGTGATACACCCATTTCTTATCAAGAATTTTTAAAAGGAAGAATAAAACAAGTTTTTTTTAGTATCATTTTTCTCATTTTCGTATAAAATCTATGCGAAAATTTTTAAAATGTGACAAGAGTACAAACAAAATTTGTATTTTTTCATAATTTACACTAGAAGGGAGAAAAAATATGAATAGTTGTGAATATCAAAAAGCATATAATTATGTCAAAAATTATCAACAAAACTCATTTAGACAAGGATGTTGTTGTTCTGGTCGCAACATCGTAGGACCTACAGGGCCTACAGGGCCTACAGGGCCTCAAGGACCTGCAACCATTACCATTGGTACGACAACCCAAGGATTACCTGGAAGTGAACCTTCTGTCATAAATGCGGGAACAAGTCAAAATGCTATTTTAAATTTTGTCATTCCTGCAGGAGCGACTGGTCCAACGGGTGCGACAGGTCCAACAGGACCTCAAGGGTTACCTGGAACTGCTGGTACCATAGGAGCTACTGGTCCAACGGGACCTACGGGACCAACTGGAGCTACAGGACCAATCGGTCCTCAAGGATTACAAGGTATTGCTGGAACTCCTGGTGCAGAAGGACCTACAGGTCCCACAGGGCCAACGGGTCCAACAGGGCCTACAGGACCGGCTCCAATCATTACAGCAGGAGCAGTAACAGCAACTGGACCAGATAATCCTCCTGAAGTAGATATCACAGGAACAGATGGAACGTATGAAGTTGCCTTCACAATTCCTCAAGGTGCTACTGGACCTACAGGGCCTGCAGGTGGAGGACTAGCAGCCTACGGTGGTCTTTATCAAAATGAAACTCAATCTGTGGCAACAACAACAGCTGCAACCCCAGTTCAAGTCGCTCTTGCCAATGATATGACAAATGTTGGAGTCACAGGTACCGCAAATGCTCTTACAGTTCCAGAAGATGGGAATTATGAAGTAACATATAGTTTAGATGTCGCGCCTGTAACTACAGACGCAACAATCGAGGTCTATGCAAGAACCGATGGGACTACGGAAATCACAGCAACAAATACCACAAAAGATCTAACAACTACCACAGGGGGAACATTTACAGGAACAACAATTTTACCTTTAACTGCTGGTCAAACCATAGACCTTGCTGCTGAATCAAGTGGAACAGATGCAATTGACGTATCCAATGCCTTCTTAACTGTTAAAAAATTAAGCCCAGCCACTGAAACTCCATAAAAACTTAACCTCTCATTCCTTTATTCTTAAATCCAAAAAAGAGATTTCACATTTTTGAAATCTCTTTTATTATAATCCTCCACCAGAACCAAAGGAATCTAATTCTTCTTGAGTAGCAATCACATTAATTCTCATCCTTCGATTTCCACAAACAAACAGAGCTTCTCCTTGATTATAATATTTAATACTATCTTTCTCACTATCATTTAAATCAATTAACTGTCCTAAATCATCTACTGCTTGTTTCTTCAAATTCATGACTAAATAATAAGCAGCATTATCAAAAATAGCTTTTCCATGAACAATCACATTTGGAGCCGCAAAGTCTGTTGGCTGTTGAGTAATAATAATAGTTCCTGTATTGTATTTTCTACTACGACGTTGAATTTGAGCTAAGAATTCTGCTCCAAGTTCATTTCTTGTTGATAATAAAACATGCGCTTCATCTACACACATAACAGTGTTTACAGATGGATCTAAGCATAAGCCCCAAGCATATTTTAAGATATTAAAGAATAAAGCATTTCTAACATTTTCATCTGCATTCATAAGTTCTTTAATATTAAATACAATAAAATCACTTTGAATATTTAAGGTTGTATGTCCCGTAAAATAATAACGTAATTCTTTGACTAATGGGCGAATCTTAAGTTCTAATCTTTCCATAACATCTTTTTCATGTGTTTTTTCAGTCATGGATAATAATCGACCTTTAATCGTTGCATATACATCATCAAATGTTGGATAATCAGCACTTGTAAATTTTGTATAATCCGTATCAAAATCAATTTTATAACGTTTATAGGTATCTTGTACGACTTCACTAAACATAGTTAAAACATCTTCTTCAATATCAGGATTATAATATTTCATAAATGCTTTTAATTGTTGAATCGTTCTTGTTAAAACGGTATATCCAAGTCCTTGATTAATTTCTTCTTCATCAGCATCAATAACAACTTCTAGAGGGTTTACCATTCCAAATTCCCCACCTTTTCCAAGGTCTAAGAAATCTCCACCCATCGAACGTGCCATTTCTTCAAGCTCACCTTCTGGATCAATACAAACAAGTTTATATTCATTTCGAATATGACTTCGAAGAAGAAGTTTAGCAACCGTTGATTTACCAGAACCAGAAGTACCAAGTATAATCATATTCGCATTATTTCGATTATTTTCTTTCTTAATTTGATATAAGAACTGATTAAATAGAATGACTCCACCAGAGAAATCAACTCCTAATAAAGTACTATTGCCTGGATCTTTAATACTATCAAAGATAAATGGATACATCGCCGCAATGGTAACAGATGGAATTGGAGCGCCAACTCTATCTTCAATATCTTGTTTAGGAAAAATTGGAATCATCGATTTTAAAACTTTTTCTTGTTCAAACATCAAAGGAATTCCTCTCATACCTAGAGCATCCAAATAGTTTCGAACTTGCATCTTTCTTCCTTCCATTTCATCTTTGGTATCAGCAGAAATAATAATATGTAATTGGAAATCAAATATTCTTGCTTGAGTTGCGACTAACATCGAAATAAATTGCTCTAAAGATTCGTAATCTTGACGTATTCTTTCTTGAATCGTTTTATCTCTTTCAGTTTGATATCGTAATTTTAAATCAGCAATCTCTTTATTAATCATTCTTTGTAAAGTTGTAAGTTCAATCGGAATATGTTTAGCAACAACTTTAATACCTGATAAATTCGTTAAATTTGCTAAATACCCTTGTTGAATAAACTTAGGGTAACTCACAATAGTTAAAATAGTACAATATTTACCACTCATAATAAATTCAGTTGCTTTAAATTCAACTCCCTTTGGAGCTATTTGAGCTTTTATATTCATCTTGGACTCACCATCCCACTAAAAGTCGTGGCCGCACCACCATTAAAGAAATTATCTAATATAACTCTTAAGTCATTATTACTTGTTTGTTGACTATTTAATCCACAATTGGCTAAATTACTAATCATGGTATGTAATCTTTTTTGAATCACATCCATTTTCTTTTCTTTAAACAAAATATAATATTCTGTATCAACAACGTTGTATTCAGCACTCATAAACATGTTTGCTTTATTAATATCTTGTGCAATTAACTTTCTTGTCACAGCATTTCTCGCCTCATTATAAAGAATTTGTAACTGTGATAAATACACATTAATATCTACAGGTCGATCAGCAACAACTAACCAAAATTCAAAATTAATGGCATTATAGAAATTTTGTAACTGATAAATCACATTATCTCTTGTCGCAGCATCTAGAATAAAAATATTTCTTGGTGAAATTTTTATTCCTGTTACATATTCTCCATTTTCAAGTTGAATCATACCATTCATAATATTTTTAAGTGGTACCCAATCTTCACTCCATTTACTTGATAACTCTTCTTTATTTTTCGCCATCTTTAATACACCAGCCTTTCCAATAATACCTCTTTCTATTCATCAGGAATGTGATTATATTCGTTAATAATTGTAACACATTATGGTAATTTGGTACAGGGATAACTAAAAATCCCGAAATTAAAGCAGGCATTAAAACTATAAGTGCCGTTTGAAAAGACATTCCTTGAAATAAGAATAACATAGTGACTGTAATAAGTACTCCAACACCAAAAATTCCTAAATCAATGGGTGTAAAGAAACCTAATATCAATTTAGATTTCTTTGTATTTGCTGGTATCAAATAAGTCTGTCCATTTCCTTCCATTCTTTAACCCTCTTTCTATTTATTATTGTTACTTTTAGCTACATAGTCTTTCAATACTTTATCAAATGCCTCTTGTTGTTGCTTAGTTGCTTTCATTTCACCTAATCTATTAGCTATTTTTACATTAGCATGATACTTTTTAGATTCAAGATCATTAATTAATTCTTTCTCTTCCTTAATTCGTGATCTAATCGCATCCTCATCAAATATAGAATTATCTATTTGACGTTGTAATTCATCATTTACGTATACTCTATTTCTTGCTCCCTCAATTTGACGTTGCAATTCTTGACCTTCAGAAGTAGCAGCATAACTAGCATTTCTTAATCCGTTAATTTGATTATCTAAAGAAGTATTTTCATATTGAGATTTTTGTAAATCTAAAATTTCATTTTCTAACTTGTAATATTCTTGTCGATTAGATCTACCAGTAGAAGCCTGTGCTTTTCTTAAATTAGCTATTTTCAAATCTCTATTTCTATTAAATTCAGCTTCTTCTTGATCACGTTTTTTCGTCAATGAAGCAAGTTGACTACTATTATTTGCATTAAACCTTGATTCATTATCATTATATTTTTTTGTTAAATTACTTAAAAGATTTTGAGTTTCTGCATCATAAGCAGATTTTTCTTGTGAATATTGATTTTTTAATGCATTAATTTGTTCATTATATGCTTCTCTTTCACCCTTTATCCTCTTATCCTCATAAGCTTTAATTTCAGCTGTTCTTTGATCTATAGCTATTTCTGATGCTAAACCACCCATACGATTAAATATCTTGGTACCAAAACTTTGTCCACCAAACAAGCCAACTTTTCCTTTATAGTCACCCGTCAATTTAGAATACATATCTTGACGTTGCTTACTAAATTGCATCCCTTTATTTTTCCATCCATTCGCAGCACCATAAAGGAAACCAGCTGGTCCTGCACCATTTGCAAATCCAGAAATTCCAGCACCAACAGCACCTGTTGTTGCACCAACGACACGTCCAATTCCATTATTTATAGCATTTCCTAGGAATCCACTCGCTTTTAACTTATCTTTAATTCCAAGTTTAAGTCCTCCTGTATCAATACCTAATAAATCACTAATCATTTTTGGTGCTTGTTTAGCAAAAGCAAAAATACCCAAGATAATAATAACTAATGCAAGTTTTCCTTGTAAACCACCTTCCCAAAATTGTTTTAAAGTATTATTATTGACAATAGTATTAATGAAATAAATAGCAATATACATGATAGCTACTCGAACAAAAACTTCAAAATATACAGATAACGTTTGTTTTAACCATTTATCAAAAGTATTTTTCTTACTTGGCAAAATTCTCATAATCACTGGTATTGGAGCAATTAATTGATAAAAAGCTAATTTAACAACTCGTACCCCCAAGTCTAAAGTAAAAGATAACATAACATAAATAAGAAAAACACCGGCTGCAGTAGAAATTACAACTTTATAATCAATACGCATCGTAGTACCAGCATACTCTCCACTTAAAGCATTGACACCAGTAGATACAGCTTTGCCCATATTCGGCATTGCACTATAATCCCCATATTCCAAAACATCATTTTTAAAATTATACCAAGTGTAATCATCTGATACATTAAAATTTATATTATCGGGATTTAAAAACGTATTTAATATAGTGAAAGACAAAACATCTCCATAAGCTAACATCTCATTATCATTTACACTATTATCTTCACTATCAACATCTTGTACAGGTGTTCCTAAAATTAATGAGCCTATCGCATTTGATGCTAAAATATAATTTTGCAAACGATAAGCATAACTAAATATTGTAGGTAAAAATCCTAAAATAACCAAAGACACAATAAGATTAGTAGCAATCTTTCCTACGCCTTTATCACCTTTTGTTAATTTTTCAGGATCTACTATCGCATTAAGTAAAGCATAGGCAAGATAAAACAACATGAAAACACCTAATATAACATAAATTCGATTAGCAAAGTTAGCAAAAAAGCTATCTTCAAAAATCTTTGTACCAGCTAATTTAATAAATAATTGATAGCATTGTGATGCAAACCAATAAACTACAGAATCAATCCATAAAAAGACGGATTGAATTCCTGTGTTTACGAAGTCCCAAACAATGTTCATGCCCATAGAAGAATTTAATAACAGTTTCATCTACTCGCCTCCTTTATTTTCCAATTCCAGACGTATTTAAGCCATATAATCCAAATAATTGGAATAGTAAATCTAATAAAAATGGTAACAAAAATATCAACAAACCAATAATTAATCGCATAATTGTTCTTTTATTTGTTTTCTTTAGCTCATCAGCATTGGAATTTGCCAAAGCCTTTACATAATCAATAGTAGATAAAACAATAACTAAAACAGGTGCAGCAATCTTAATAAGAAGAAATAAATCATCTAAAAATTCTTTCAAGACAGTATATTCTCCATTGCAATCAACAAAGATTGTTGATTCATTTCCATTTTCACATTTAGTTCCTTCAATATTTGGAAAAATATTAGAATGTGGATCATTCATCATTCCACCACTGGATCCACCACTTTGGGAACCTGTTCCTGTATTACAAGTAGTAGCTGTCCCAGTTGCTTCCCACATACCTTGATTAAGAACCGCGATCACTTCGTCCTTAATGACTTGATCGCTCCAAGCATTTTTAGCTGTTGCTTGACTTCCAGGATTTAAAACTACAATTTGTCCATTACTATCTACGTTTGATAATACTATATAATGTCCAGAGGAACTACTTGTAAATTTGCAACCTTTTACATCATTACCTTGACCAGGATTTGGACATACAATAGAGGCTATAATCATTTTACCACTATTTAAAATATCTTTTAATTCATTAACTTTTTGATCAGTAGCATCACTTGTCGAGATTGATAATTGAGAAAATGTAACATTAAAATGTTCCGCCATTTCCTTAGCTGCAGGATATTCGTTTGTTTTAAGTGCACAAGATGCACAGTTTCCATTATCTTCAGCAGTTCTTACTACGCTTTTAAGTCCTCCAGCGCATATATAGTCTCTAATCTCTTTTGGAGTGACACTTCGATCTGATAAATTAGCGACTATCATTGCATAAGAACTTGGCATACAACCCGCACTCTTAAAAAGTGTTTTAGTACAATACGTCATAGTTGCATATGTATCATCACCTTGAAGATAATTTATTTCTTCTAAAGCACCAGGTTTACACATATCTGCTGCATGTGTATTTATACAACTCATTATTAGAATTAAAATTAAAAATAGGAAAAAATTTTTTTTCATAGATATTTCACACTCATTTACCAAATTATTATATCATTTTAATCACTAGATTACTAGTTAAAACAATATCTTGACAATTTTATTATACAATAAACTTAACTATACCACAATAGAAAAAAACTAGTCAGCACTAGTTTTATTTACAACTATTTACATCCCAAATACATTTGAAACATTCTTGGTATTGTTTTTCGTAATTTTCGGACCATCCACTTACCCAGCTAAAAATAAGTTCAATAAATACTGGAATAAAGAATATAACAACACCTGCTATGGTTCTCATAATAAGAGATTTTGTTGATTTTTTAATTTCATCATCTTTAGAACCTATCACAGCTCTAAAGAAATCCATAATTCCTAAACCAATAATAATAATAGGAATTAAAATTTTAGCAATATTAACAACATGCCCAATAATTATAAATGTTGATTTTAAACCAGAGCAATAATTTATAGAATTTGATGTATTAGTCCCACCATTTGAGCCATTATTCGTCTCATTATTATTTGTTTCTATTAATTTATAAACATCACATCTATACACATTATTTAAATTACAACATGTAGATACATAATCAGGAGATGGATAATGAGTCTCTACATATGTAGATGCATTTTGCCCTGTAACATATCTCGTAAATTGATATTTTGTAGTATCAATGGTTCCTGCAGGACATGTCGTCGCTGTCCCTTCTGGAGTTTCCGCACTTACCATACAAGGAAAGAGAAATAAACAGATTAAAAATATTAAAATTTTTTTATTTATCATTAGTCCACCTACTCACATTTTTCTACTCTAAAAACACATTTTTGACATGCATTGAAATCACCTTTTATATTACCAAAATCACTAATCAAAGAAAATACTACGCTAATGATTGTTGGAATAAAGAATATCACCACTCCAGCAATAGTTCTCATTAGCAAAGAACGTGCCGACTTCTTTAACTGATCATCTTTAGAACCAATTATAGCATTAAAGAAATCAATCATTCCCAAACCAATAATTGCAATAGGAATTAATATTTTTACAATCCTTACAATTTGTCCAATAAATTGTAAAGGTGCTTTTAATCTTGTACATGTATCTGTAGTTGGCTGTGGATCAGCTTTAGGAGGTATAGTGGTTTGCCCACTAACAGAACTTTCCCCTGGTCCACTAGGAATAACTGTCACACTTTGACTTGGATTATAATAATAAATTTCTTCTGCTCCAGGCCCTTCTTGTCCGCTTAAAACAATTCTATTATTATTATAAATGATCGCTCCCCTTTCATCTAATTGATCATATGTATATTTTCTACAATTATCTTTATTTATACATAATACATATTGATCATTTTCCATATAATAAAACATTCGACTAACACCAACTAAAGTTTCATCATATTCTTCTTGTAAATATTCATTATAATAATATTCTTCATTATTATACGTTATAATCTTATCTCGTGTATTAATTCCAAAACCAGGAGCATTACGATTGATAGAAAAACAATTTCCACTAGATCCAGGTCCATAATCTTCACATAACATATAATTTCCATCTTCTGTTTCATAATAACTTCCAGCAAACACACTCGAAATAAATATGAAGAATAAGAAACTAAACCATACTACTATTTTTTTCATTTTAATTCGTCCCTTCTATATGACAACTTTCACTACTACAAGAGTTTACATCACAATTTGAATTCAAAATACATTCTGTACAACAACACCAATTATTTTTATATTCACTCCACTCATTAACCATATTTAATACCATTTGTACTAAACCAGGCAATAAGAATATCGCAATTCCAGCAACAGCTCGAATAGCAATAGATTTTGCAGCTTTTTTTACTCCATCATCTTTTTGAGAAGTAATAGCTTTATAAAAATCAACAGCTCCAAATAATACAATGAAAATAGGAACAAGTATTTTTAAAAAAGTTACAACAATTCCTATTAATCTCGCTGGTTTTCTAAATTCAGATTTAGAACAAATATTGTTGATATTAGTTGAGGGGTCAACTTGATAATCAGGATATTCTTGACCTCCACTTGGATCATTAGGATCTTCTTCTCCTCCACTAACCTTTATTTGAACACATCCTTGTCCACTAATCCATTTACAGTTATTACCTTCCTCATCAACTTTAGGACATGTATCTTCTGAAATATAATCTTCACAGAAAAAGATATCATATTTTTCACATTTATTATTCGTAGAATTCCATCGGCATCTTCCATAACTATTTTTTTCAGGGCAGGTACTTTCAGAAGTATAATCGCTACACTTATATCTTCGTTCACAAATTTTAGTAGTAGGATTCCATAAACAAGCATTTCCTTCCTTATCCGTGACACCATAATAGCATTCCTCGTGAGAAGTATAATCATTACAATTTTCTTTCAAGTTTTCATGAATTTTATCAGGATCATATTCATCATTTCTAAGAATATATCCATTAGAGTTTTCTTGCTTCCATTGTTGAGCCGAATTATAATTATAAGTTACTTTAACACTGGCAGAAAATGGCACTCCTGGCGCATTCGTCATAAAAACATAATAAGGACATTCATCATTTAAATAATAAGTATTTCGTACTTCGCCTATCCAATTTTGGCAATCTTCTTTATTATTCATTGTTTTAGAATTATTTAATGTAATTCTTGCTTCGCAACTTGTTTGTCCGTTATTTTCAGCAGTTAATTCCAAAACCACTGTATTTTGAATTCCATTTCCACTGTATTGATCCGTATATGTACATGTCCTAGCAAAACTCAATACAGGAAATATAAATATCATCAATAAACTAAAAAGTATTAGTTTTATTTTTTTCATAACATCAACTCTTCTTTTCCATTTTATTATAACAATAATTATTTTAAAAAACTAGCAATTGCATCTAATTATTTATAAATTTTGCAATCTTCTGTATGTAAAATACAATTTGTACAATTTTCTAAAGGATTAGACATTCCACCATAAATAGTTGTATCTACAACATCAAACACAAATTTGACTAATGTTGGAATTAAAAATATAATAACTCCAATAATAACTCTAGTAATAATGTTTTTTGCATATTTTGGTGCTTCTTCAGGTTTACTTTCAATAATAATTTTAAATAAATTTATAAAACCCATAATTATAATAATTGCAGGTACTAAAATTTTAATAATAAACAATAAAAAGCCTAAAAATTGTAAAGTCCTTGCAACAGTTGGGACATAGCACACTCCACTTAAACTAATATCGCAACTACCATTAGAACATAAATTATTTGGATCAAAAGAGCCATTATTTGTAGAAGAAACACTTCTATCGCCATCATCACTAGTTCCAGTATCTACCACATGAATAGCATAATATGTATTATACTCAGTTGTTTGAGCGCTATCAATTTCATAAGTGATATAAGTATATTCTGGGCAACTAAAATCTCCATTTTCATCAAAAAAATCTTCATTACTATTATACTTAAAAGTAACTCCACAAAACGGCTGATTCATATGAAAGAAATTATTATGAACAAAAGAACAAGAATTAGCTTTTACATCTCCATTACTATAGGTTATCTTATAGTTTAAATTCTTTAAATCAGAAATTCCAGAATTATCAACATATGTACAAGAATCAGATGTAGAAGCACTTAATTCCATTTGAAAATTAATTCCAGTTGCACTAGAAATAGATTGGCTTTCTGAATCTTCTTGCCCAATAAAATCAGCATCAAAGCATCTTCCTTCTACTGTATTTCCCTCTTGCTTATGTTGATTTGCACAAGTGCCAAAATCAGAATAAAGATAATAATAATTTTTTTCAGATTCAAAAAGGTTTAAAGTATTACCAAATCGCTCCATCCAAGTTGTATAATAAAGAACAACTTCTGGACAATTTCCATTTTCCAATTCTATAGTTTGATTTTTTGCTATTTCATAATATTCCTCATCACTTAACTTTGTTAACAAATTTGAATTATTTTCTGTTTCAATTGCAAACTTCCAAACCACTTTTGGATTATCCTTTTCCGGATAAACTTCATAAATACATCTTGTTTCCGCATGGACAAGTATTGGAATAAAAAGGAAAAGACTAAAAAGAAAATATTTTACTTTCTTCATGTGACCCACTCCGTTTCTAAAAAGATTATATCAATAAACAAAGAAAAAAACTAGTAAAACTAGTTTATCTTTACACTTTTTACCATGCTTGTTCAGCATAAATAGCACAATCACCACTTGGATCGTTAGGATTTGTAATACAAGATCTACAAACTTCCCAATCTTCTTTTGCACTCTCATTGAAGTTAGATATTAATCCTACAACTAAACTTACAATAGTTGGGATAAAGAAAATAACGACTGCTGAAACAGCTCTCATTGCCAAAGATTTTACTGATTTTTTAACTTCATCATCTTTAGAAGCAATAACTGCTCTTCCTAAATCTAACATACCCCAAATAATTAACAAAATCGGAATAACAATCTTAAAGATTAATAATGCAATTCCTACAATTTGCCATATATTTGCAGTATTCGCGCAAAAGCCAAGTGTTTCACTTCCTGGTACAATATCACCCATATAAATAACCTCCATCTCTTTCAACTAAAATAAGTATATAAAATTATTGTTCTCTTGTCAAATTCTTTCTATCAAAATTGACATTTTTTGTAAAATTTTTGTCTATTTTTCGAATATTTTTTTCTTTCTTTCTCATACTAAACCTGTGATGAATATGAAAAAAGAAAACTTAAAACAAAATTTATTAGATTTAATCGAGCATAGCACCTGTGCATTCACATGTGTCTCTTACTTAAAGGAAATTCTTGAAAAAGAAGGATTTCAAGAATTAGAAGAACAAGATAAATGGGATTTGAAAGAAGGAAGTTACTATGTCACTCGAAATGATGCTTCTCTAATTGCTTTTAAGATTCCTAAAAAGAAAGAAACATTTCATATTATAACAACTCACTGTGACACACCTGCCCTACTATTAAAACCAAAAGGGGAAAGAGTGAACGTTGGTTATTTACAGTATAACATTATGCCTTATGGAGGCTTATTAAACTATGGATGGCTTGATCATCCACTATCTCTAGCAGGTCGCGTATTTATTAAAAAAGGAAATAAAATTATCAAAAGAATTGTAGATTTTAAGAAAACTATGGCCGTTGTTCCAAGTGTTGCCATTCATCAAAATGATAAAGCCAATTCAAATTTAGATTTAAATATGCAAATCGATCTTCAACCTATCTTTGATATTGCCAAAGATAAAGAAGATTGGTATCAACTGATTGAAAATGAAATTATAAAAGACAAAAGCGAAAAAATTTTAGATTATGACTTCTTTCTATATAATAATCAAAAACCTGAAGTTTTTGGTAAAGAGGAAAATATCTTACTTTCTCCTCGAATTGATAATATCACCAGTGTCTCTGCATCTTTAGATAGTTTCTTAGAAAGTAAGGCAAATCATATCAATGTCTTTTGTACTTTTAATGATGAAGAAATTGGAAGCTTAACCAAAGAAGGAGCAGAAAGTGACTTTCTACTTGATTCTTTAAAAAGAATTGCTGGAGCTTTTGATATGGATATCGTAAGTTCTTTATCGAAATCTTTTGTCATTAGTTCCGATAATACCCATGCTGTTCACCCAAATCACAAAGAATTTATGGATGATACAGGATGTGCTTATTTCCATCAAGGATTTTCAATAGTAAAAGAAATTTCTTCCACAACAGATGCTTATTTTTCAAGCATTCTAAAACAAATTTGTGATGAGAATCATATTAAGTACCAAGATACAACAGCAAAAAATGATTTAGCTGGAGGTTCGACTTTAAGTGGACTTTCTTTAAGACATGTCAGTGTCACATCCATTGATGTTGGTCTCCCACAACTCGCGATGCATTCTTCTATGGAAGTTTGTTCTTTAGAAGATTACTATTCTTTATATGAAATGATGAAATCTTTTTATAATACAGATATGATTGTAAAAGAAAATGAAACAGAAATTATATACGAAAAAAAGTAGGTCTCCCTACTTTTTTTTGAAACTTAATTGTTTCTTTATCTGGTTGATTGGTTCTGCATTTTCAAAGCCAGGCCATTCACAATCCGGTACATTTTTTTCCATATAGGTATGCGCTGCACAAGCAGCATATCTTATGTTTTGATATCCAGTGACAACGTTCTCATAAGGAACTTGAGCACAGTAACTTAGATACTGAAGCCACTCGGAAGTTTGTTTTGGAATTGGCCAGTTTCCAATATATTCATAATATTCTTTGATAACCAAAGGTAATGGTAACATTAAAAGATTTGCCAAAAGTTCGATTTCTATTTCGTCCTCTTCCGTATCCAATATGGTCATCAAATGATATTCAGAGCTATATTGTTCTTCGGTTCTCAGAATAAATCGTGCAAGCTCATGAGCAATTGCATAATGTTGCTCTGCCTGGCTAGATTCATCATCTACTAAGACGCTTATCACTCTTTCTTGCGTGATAATATTTTTATATAGTATTGTTTTTCCAACTACTCTATGATATGGCACATCTGGCCTCGACACGTTTTCACCATTTAATGGACTATATATAATTTCAATTCCCACATTTCTTGCAATCGTTTCAATATCAATGGGAAAAATATAATCTTCTCCAAAATACTTTTTTATAATATTCAATGCCTTGATGGCCATTTCGAGATACATTTTACCTAGCCATTCGCCATTATTTTGTCTCATAATTCTATCATTTTCCATATATCAAACCCTCCTGTTTTTGTACTGATATTTTAGTTTTTTGCTTTTTTCGTTTTTGTTGTTTTTGTTTTCTTTTTCACTTCTTTTTTTGGTGTTTCTTCTTTTTCTTCTATAGCTTCAACTTCAATCACTTCTTCTTTAGAAGGTACACTTACCATTTCCACTTTTGTACTTGCTACCATATCATGAAGACCTCTTCCATCTTGTCTAACTAATACCATAAATAAAGTAATATAAAGAATAATAGATCCCACTAAATTAATGTTATTATAAACATCATAGAAGTTATCTCGACTCATTACATAAATGACAATTTGAAGCGCTATGGTAATTAAAACATTATTAAGGATAATGGTTCGAAGTAAAAAGTTCCAAACAGATACAGGTTCTCCATCTTTTCCTACAACACGAATCTTTAATAATTTCTTACCCAAAGTTTGTCCATGATAGAAAGCTTGGAATACACCAAAGTAAAGTAATACACAAATAATATCAATCACAACATAATTTGTATTTAATCGATATAAGTCATACTCGATGGGAATAGAGGCTTCTCTATACTCTTCTTCACTCATTTCTTGATTTAACATCTTTTCACTTACAGTTGCAAGTTCTTCATATTTTTCCACATATGCATTTCGATTTGGATATAAGAATGGAATCATAGAGAGTAAAAGACCAATCATAGATACAATAAACGTATCAATAAAATATGCTCCTAATCTTCGAAAAAAAGTTCCTAACATAAAATCACTTTCCTTTTCCAAAATTTATTCTACCACATTATCTTCCAAATAACAAATAAAGAAAGAAAACATAATAAATAATAAGAACAACCCAACCATTTATTTTTTGAATAGAATTTTCTTTTCTTTGAACTCCAAGAGCCATAGCCGCTAAGACTCCTCCAATAAGTCCTCCAATATGTGCTGTATTATCAATACCTGGCATCATAAATCCTAAAATTAAATTAAAGAGAATGACAGGAATAATTTGACTACGCATCACATTTCCTAAATAAACACGATAAGTATATCCAAAGTAAAGCATGGCTCCGAGAAGACCAAATATTGCTCCAGAAGCACCTACACTCACCGTTGTAGGATGAATCACGGCACTCATAAGACTTCCAGCAATCATGCTTAAGAAATAAATGAGAAGAAATTTCCATTTTCCAACAAAATTTTCAACTTGAGTTCCAATTAAGTACAAAGCATACATATTAAAGAATAGATGTAAGATTCCACCATGTAAGAAACCAGCCGTCACAAGTCTCCATACTTCTCCTGTCTTCACAAGTGGTGTAAACATCGCACCAAATTTCACTAAGAAACTTCCTGAAAAGTCCATTCCTCCAATAGCTACCATAATAAGGAATAAGACAACATTAATTACAACTAATATATGAGTGACTACAATTTTCTTGGGTCTAAATATATTTTCAAACACTTTATTTTCTTTTTCTGTTTTTTCATTAATATTATTCGTTACATTAAAGATTAATTCTAAACCTTTTTCATCTAATAAAAGTTTTTCATTTATATGTGGAAATATTTCCTTTAATTCTTTTGAATTTACATCTTTCACATCTTTAATGGAGATACTTGAAATATTTTTTTCTTCTTCTAATTTTACATCTTCATTTAAGTCTAATAAAATATTTAAAGCATTCATTGTAAAGCTAAGTGTCTTTTTCTTCACTTGTTTCATGACATTTTTCACTTTAGATAAATCATATTCTAATTGTTCTTGATTATGAATATAGTTACAATTAATACGAATGATTTTATAAGGTCCTTCTTGATTTTGTAACCATATTTCATCTCTCACTCCATTCACAACAATGGGTGAATAGTTTTCTTCTGTTACAAAGTAATTCACTAAACGCATTAATAATTCATCTTTTCCATCGACTGAAAATTCCATAAACTACCTCCAACGAATAATATTGTACATAAAAACATAAAATTAGTAAAGAGGTGGTGGTCTCGTGTTTTACTTCCACTTTCTTTCTTTTTAAAATAAAACAAGAAAAAGCATCAAATCACATTTAAAGCTTTTTCTTATTTTTATTTTTGAAATCTTTTTAATTATCTAACAATACACTTTTTGCCACAGAATACAATAGCATATTTTTGAATATTTTGTACTTTATTTAACTCTAATTCTTTATAATATTCTTTCTCTTTCATTTGTTCTTTCGCAGCGTTAGCAAAACTTTCCATCTCACTTTCACTCTCGGCTATCTTAAATTCAAAAACACATCCCACACTGTGGTCATTTTTTTCAAGGAATACATCTGCTCTTCCACTTCCTGTTTCTCGATTCGATTTTATCATAAATCTAGAATTTAAGAACCCTCCAAGTAACCCTATCATATATCCATGATAAAAACTTTCCTTTGTATCATAAAAGCTTATACTTAGTAATAACTTACTTAAATACTTCTCTACTTCTTCTTTTTCCCCTAATAATAAATTTCTAATAAAATCTTTATATTCATTTGTTTCTAATAATTCTTTTTGAAAAGTAATACTCTGAACCATTTTTGTTAAATCATATCTAACTTCTTCATTTGGTATCTGAAAATAATGATACGTATTCCCTGTCAAATCATCTATCACTTTTTTATCATAAGTCAAATACCCAGATGCAAAAAGTAAATTCAATACTTTTGTTAAATCTGTCGTTTCTTCAAAATCTTGATATGTGGTTCGATTATCATATCCAAAAGAAATACTTTTTTTCTGAAGTAACTTTTCAATCACTATTTTATCACTTTCACTAATTTCACCTAGCATTTTTTTAATGAGTACATTTCCTGATGTATTCATCCAATAAGGTTCCAACTTTTTTTGGTCTATATAATTTAGAATACTCCAAGGATTATAAATAGAAGTACCACTAAAATTATATCCATCATACATATTTTTTACATCATTCGTAAGCTCTAATCCATAATATTCAAGTAGTTCTTTTGTTTCTTTCTCAGTAAAACCAAAAGCTTCATTATAAGAAGGGCTCATCATATCATATATGACAGGATTATTTAAGTCACTAAAAATACTTTCTTTACTGACTCTTAAAACTCCAGTCATGATACCCATTTTTAAACTATCATTTCCCTTTAATGAACTAGATAATACACTTCTTATAAGACTTACGCTCTTGTCATAAAATCCCATTAAATATCCATGTTGAATAGGTATATCATATTCATCAACTAATATAATAGTCTTTTTATGATAATATCTTTCTAACCAATTAGATAACTGATAAATAGAATTTTTATATTCATCTTCACTTGCATTTCCACTTTTTATTTTTTTAAACTTTAATGATTCATCTTCATCTAAAATTTCTAGTATATATTCTTTTTGCTTATAGACTTCTTGTATTTTAAAAACGAACTGATTATAAACACTTTCATAAGTATCTTGTTTTAAATTTTTAAAATCTAAAGTAATAACAGGATATTCACCAAACTCTTTATAATATTCACTTTTTTGAATGGCTAGTCCATCAAATAAATGCTTATTTTCTTCCTTTTTATCAATATCAAAAAAGTTTTCTAACATGGAAATAAACAGACTTTTTCCAAATCTTCTTGGTCTTGGATATAAAACTACTTCACTATTTTTACTTAATAATTCTTCAATGGCAATTGTTTTATCTACGTAATAACAACCCTCATTAATTAATTTTGCAAAATCATCTTTTCCAACTGGTACGGTTTTTAAATTCATGAGTATCCCTCTTTTCTTATATCCATTATACTAAATATTACGTTATAATACAAGTATTATTAGTTTTACTTGATCTATTTTTGGAATAATATTGTACTAAAAACATAAAATTAGAAAGAGGTGGTGGTCTCGTGTTTTACTTCTTAATTCTTTCTTTTTTCTCTACTGTTTCTTTAGGAATTCCCCTTATTAAAAAAATGATAAGTGAACAGAACATAAATCATTTACTTTTTTTAACTTTTTGCAATGCCCTTTTCTTTCTCACGACAACTTATTTTTATTATACAATCCACGAAACTTTTTTGGCATTCTTTTCTTCTTTCTTTTTATTTGGATATGCTCTTCTCCTAATTTTAAATTTAAAAAAAGAAAAGACATTTTATCTTTGTCTTCCCTATCTTCTATTTACATTATGTTTTTTCCTATTTCTTATTTTTGAAATCTTTTTTTAAAGATGATCTATATAGTCTTGAAATTCTTTTGGTAAATTGACTTTAAAATGGAGTTTTTCTTTGGTAATTGGTTCTTCAAAAGTAATTTCACTCGAATGTAAAAATTGTCCAAATCCCTCTAAAACTTCTTTCCCATACACGGGATCATTAAACAAAGGATAACCAATATAAGCCATATGTACTCTAATTTGATGAGTTCTTCCTGTTTCTAAAACACATTCTACTAAAGTATAATGCTCATATCTTTTTAAAACATTCACATGAGTGACTGCATGTTTACTATTTTTTTCTGTCACACACATTCTTTTTCGATTTTTTTCATCTCTTCCAATCGGGGCATCAATCGTAATATGATTATGAGGAAGGACACCTTTTACTAAAGCTATATATTTTCTTTCAATTCGTTTATTTTTAAAATCATCAGCAAGGATTTCATGAGCTTTGTTATTTTTAGCAATCAAAATAAGTCCTGAAGTGTCTTTATCAATTCTATGAACAATACCAGGTCTTTCTTCCCCATTCATATCACTTAAAGAATCAGTATAACCTAAAACAGCATTCACTAAAGTCCCATGATGATTCCCACTTCCTGGATGAACAACCATGCCACTTGGTTTATTAATAAGGATGACATTTTCATCTTCAAATACAATATCTAAAGGAATGTCCTCTGGAGCATTCGAAATAACACTTTCTAATTCCTTCACAATCTCAATAGAGTCCCCATTTTTGACAGTCGCATGACTTGTCACCGTTTTCCCATTTAATAAGATACAATCTTGTTCCATCATTTTTTGAATGACACTTCTAGAATACTCTGTATGCTCACTTAAGTATTTATCAATTCTTATTTTTTCTTCTGTTTCGACTTCGAATTTCATTTTTATCCTCCCACAATACATATATGAAAACGACTAAAGCTCCCACGACAATCATCACATCAGCAAGATTAAAGACGGGATAAAGATACCCAAAAATCTGAAAGCTTAAGAAGTCTTTTACATATCCAAAGATAACTCGATCAATTAAATTTCCTAAAATTCCCGAACATAAAACAATATAAAAGAATTTTTTGTGCTTTCCTTTACACTTCGGATACATTTGATATAAGAGCACCAAGGCAATAATACTTAAAAGAATTAAAAAAATTCTTTGACCCGAAAAAATACTCCAAGCTGCCCCAGTGTTTTCTGTATAACTTAAAGTAAAAAAATGAGGAATCACAGGAATTGATGAAGTTAAAAACTTTGTTACCAAAACTTTTGATATTTGATCGATTCCTACAAATAGAAATAAAAGACAGAATTCTTTCTTTTTCATAAACATCACACTCTCATTTTATCACAAATGAAGAAAAATAAACATCTCATAAATTTCTTTCATTTCTTGCACAATTTCTTCATCTCTTAAACGAGAACGACTTTCTTCTGACTTTAAAAAATCTGTAATTCTTCTTTTCATAAATTCTAATTCTTTCACAAATTCATAATGAAACGTTTGAAGTTCATTTAAAAAGTGTTTTTGAACTTCTTCACAAGGTTTAGTTAAATCTAAAGAGTTTTCTTCGTTTTCTTTATAAACTAAATTTCCATTTTCGATCGCTAAATATAAAGTTGTTTTCTCGACGTTTTCTAATTTAATAGAGGGATGCTCTAAAAACTCACCATTTTGTTTTAACTCAGCAAGTTCTTCATAGTTTAAAGAAATCTTCGCAGCATGTAATAATTTAGAAGGAGAACTTTCTGTACATATTTCAGAGAATGTTGGAATACCAGCATAAACTAACAAGACTCTTCTTGAATTTTTATCTTGAATAAGTTCCTCTATATTTTTTTCATTTGAAATATAATATAATTTTTCTTGATATGCTTTTTTTATAATTTCTCTAGATAACAAAAAGGAATCTTGGAAAACACGGTCCCCCATGAGATATGCTAGAGAATAATTCGATAAGTTGATTCTTAATTTCATGTTTCTAAAACCCCTATCTATATTACAAGTATATAACATTTTTTCTATTCTTGACAAGAAAAATGTTTCAAATTTTAAAATCCATGCTATAATGAACATGTACTTGCTTCTGTGGTGGAATTGGTAGACGCGTTGGACTCAAAATCCAATGATACTTGTATCGTGTCGGTTCAAGTCCGACCAGAAGCACCAATAGTCATTAACCCTCGTTATTACGAGGTTTTATTTTTTTTTTACGTACAAATTTTTTAAAGCATTAAAAATAACTTTAGTATTTGTATGATAGTACCACACAAAAGTTTTGAAAGTTTTGAATGTGCAATTAAAATAGAAGTGTGACAGTTATTCCAATTTGCCATCAAAATTTCAGGAACCGATGATGTGATGATAA
>CANRDF010000011.1 GCA_947629255.1 uncultured Bacilli bacterium | reverse complement strand
CGGCGGGGTAGTCATGAGCCGTTGGACGGGCGGATGTTCGTCCCGGCTCCCCGGTGAGTTATCAACAATTGAAAAATAAATATGTATGAAAGACGGTTATAACCAATCGTCTTCTTTGTGTAAAAAGAATAAATAGGAGGTGACTTATGAATACGGGATTAGATGTACATTTTAAAGCAGATTATAATAATGCGAAAAGTAAACCTGAAGCTATCTTTCAAGGGGCTACTTATCGTATTACAGTTCTTACACCAAGACTTGTAAGACTCGAATATAATAAAGATGGAATGTTTTTTGATGATTTAACAGAACAAGTTCAAAATCGTAATTTTCCTGTACCTCAGTTTAAAGTCAATCAAGATGATAAAAACTTAGAAATAACAACAGATTACTTTATGTTAAAATATCAAAAAGAAAAACCATTTGAATCTTTAAATATTGAAATTTATTTATTAAATACAGATAAAACTTGGCAAATGAAAAATAAAGAAGTACGTAATTTTAAAACATCTGGATTAGGGATTAACTTAGATAAACCTGATTATCAAAAGGGATTATATTCTGTTGATGGTTTTGTATCTATTGATGATAGTAAATCGATGATTGTCAATCAAGATGGTTTTTTAATTCCCCCAACAATTCCTAGAATTGATACTTATGTTTTTATGTATCGAAGAGATTTTGGATTGTGTTTAAAAGATTATTTTGAATTGACTGGATATCCTGCTTTAATTCCTCGATATGCTCTTGGAGTATGGTGGAATAAAAGTGAAATTTATAACTTTAATGATATTGATGATTTATTACAAAACTTTAATAAACATGAGATACCTGTATCAGTTTTATTACTTGATGAATTTTGGCATTTAAAAGATGGAAGAGATTTATCGAAATATAAAACAGGATTTACTTTTAATCGTAATTTATTTAGTGATCCAGATTATTTTGTCAAATACTTACATGAAAGAGGTGTAAAACTTGGTCTTTTAATCAATCCTAGTGAAGGTATTATGCCTCATGAAGATGGATATGAGATTATTGCAAGATCTTTAGGATTAACAGATAAAAGAACGATACCATTTAATATTTTTGATAAGTTTTTACTTACTTGTTATTTTCATTATTTAATTAATCCTTTGGAACAAAAGGGTGTTGATTTCTTTTGGCTTGATTATAATAATCCAAAAGATGTTTATACACCTCGAGCTTTAACAAGGTATCATTTTGAAAACTATAAAAAATCAGATGAAAAAAGAGGTTTAGTTCTTGCAAAAAATAGTTTACTTGCAAGTCATAGGTATCCTGTTCTTTACAGCGGGAATACTCTTGTCTCATGGAGTACTTTAAAAATATTACCATACTTTAATTCGATGGCTTCTAATAAAGGACTTACTTGGTGGAGTCATGATATTGGGGGATATCTAGGCGGTATGGAAGACTCTGATCTTTACGTTCGTTATGTGGAACTCGGAACATTTAGTCCAATATTTCGTTTAGCAAGTAAAGGGGGAAAATACTATAAAAGAGAACCATGGAAATGGGATGTTAAAACTTTAGAGATTGTCAAATACTATATGAATTTAAGACATCGCTTTATTCCATATCTTTATACAGAAGCATATAAATATCATAAGACAGGACTTCCATTAATACAACCTATTTATTATAATAATCCAGCTTTATATGATGAACCAGATCATAAGAATGAATATCTTTTTGGTTCCGAGTTATTAGTATCCCCAATTACTTCTCCAAAAGATGTACTAATGAATCGAACCGTCCATCGTGTTTACTTACCTGCAGGAACTTGGTATGATTTTAAAACTGGGAAAAAGTTTCCTGGAGACAAACGATATGTAACATTCTATAAAGATGAAGATTATCCCGTATTTGCAAAATCAGGTTCTATTATTCCTTTAGCTGACTTAGAAGAAAATCGAAATGTAACAGATGCCCCAAAGAGTATGGAAATTCACATATTCCCAGGTAAAAGTAATATTTATAATTTATATGAAGATGATGGGGTGACTCGTTTACATGAAAAAGGATATTACATTACTTCTGCAATTGATTATAATTATTTGCAAAATAACTTTACCGTAATTATTAGACCAACAGAAGGAAAAAGTGGAATTATACCTGAGTTTAGAGATTATCGTATCAGATTTAGAAATACAAGAAAAGCTGATGAAGTAGTTGTTTACTTAGATAAAGAAGTTTATACTTCAAATAGTTATGTTGATGATGCAGACTTTGTCGTCGAAGTCAAACATGTAAGTACAACAAGTCAGTTATCCATTAATTGTAAAGGAAAAGATATTGAAATAGATGCTGTAAGATTTATTCATGAAGATATTGATTCCATTATTAGTGATTTAGCAATTAAAACAACTTTAAAAGAGATGATTGCTAACATTATCTTTAGTGATATGGAAATGAATAAGAAAAGAATTGCTATTCGTAAGTTAAAGAAGAATGGATTAGATCCTAAATTTATTTCCATGTTTATGAGATTATTAGAGTACGCATCAGAAATTTGATTCGTATTCTTTTTTAAAAAGTGAGGTTATAAGAATGAAAAAGTTTGGAAATTAAAGCAAAAGATTTAGCTTGTTATATTAAAATGAAATATACTAAGTATACTCATAATCTAAAAGAAATTACACCAATAAAAATGCAAAAAGCATTATATTTTTGCTTTGCCTTTTGGGCTGGTAAAATTATTTAGAAGTACAGAAGAGGAGCAACAAAAAGTCCAAAGAGTAGAAGCAATATTTAGTGAGAATTCATTTTTACAGGAAACGATTGATTCCATATTACATGATGTTTTTGAAACAAGTGATTTTAAATTAGTAAGTCTTTCACACATGGATAAATCATGGTAAAATCATTTTCATGAAAATGATAAAAAACATAATGAAGTGATACCACAGGAGGAAATTGTAAATGAGTATTCTGCAAAAAAATTTGATTTATAAAAATTATTCAACTTATTGAAATTAGTTCAAAGTCTCTTGCATGATAAAGTAATATTTGATACAATGAATATAAGAAAAAAGGGATACTTATGAATTTAAAAAGAGTTCCAGTTGGAATAGATAATTTTAAGACTCTTATAGAAGAAAATTATTATTTTGTTGATAAAACAAAATCTATTGAAACTTTAATAGAAAAAGGAGCATACGTTGTATTATATCCAAGACCAAGAAGATTTGGAAAAAGTTTGTTTATTTCGATGTTAGACAATTTCTTTGATATTGATAAAAGAAAAGAGAATGAACATTTATTTGATGGACTTGCCATTCAAAAAAGTGAATATTATAAAGAATTTGGGGCATATCCTGTTATTACTTTAGATTTTAAAGATTTAAAACAAAGTACATATGAAAGTGTTTATAATCAGTTCGTTTTTAAAATACAAGAAGTTTATACTAAAAAAGAATATTTGATGGAAATATTAAATGAAGGAGAACTTGAAAGGTATAAAAATATTCGAGATGGCAAAGCAAATGAAGATGAATATAAAAATTCTATTTATCAGTTATCTAATTGGTTAGAAAGATATCATCATAAAAAGACTATTATATTAGTTGACGAATATGATGTACCTATTCAAGAAGGATATATAAAAGGTGTTTATGACCAAGTCATTGATTTAATACGAAGTGTTTTATCAAGTTCATTAAAGGGAAATGATAGTTTAAAAATGGGAGTCATGACTGGAGTTCTAAGAGTCAGTAAAGAAAGTATTTTTAGTGATTTAAATAATCCAAAGATTTATGATATGATGAGTCCTACTTATAATGAAGCCTTCGGCTTTACTGAAGAAGAAACGAAAGAGTTACTTGAATACTATGGACTAGAACTTACGAGCAATGTAAAAGCAATGTATGATGGATATAACTTTATGGGTGCTTCCATTTATAATCCTTGGAGTATCCTAAATTATGCAGAAGATCATATATTAAAGTCTTATTGGATGAATACATCAGGAAATGAATTAATTATTCAATTACTTAATAAAACAAATGAAGAAAATAAGCTAGAAATTGAAAAATTAATTCAAGGAGAAAGTAGTATATTTCGTTATAATGAGAAATTAACATATTTAGATTTTGAAAGAGAACAAGATTTGGGCACTATATTAAATTTAATGTTTGCATCAGGCTATTTAACGTTAGATAAAATTGTAAAAGATGAATTTGGGGATAAAACATATGTAAGAATACCTAATCATGAAGTGAAAGAATTACTTTTAAAAATTATTAGCTATAATTATTTAGATGATAGTGAAAAAACTCTTAGGTGTATTGATAAATTTACAGATGGTTTTAAAGAACATAGAAAAGATATTATGGAAAGTAGTTTAAATGAGTTGCTTATAAGTATTTCTTATATGGATACAGTAGAAAATTTTTATCATGGATATATGTTAGGAATCTTTGGAGCTATATTAAATGCAAATTATATTGTAAAATCAAATAGGGAAGCAGGAAATGGAAGGTTTGATGTATTAGTAGAAAAAACTGATCGAAGTACGGGGGTGTATTTTTTAAATTTAAAATAGCAGATAAAGAAGAAGAAATGGAAAGTTTAGCTAGTGTTGCATTAAATCAAATGAAAGAAAAAGGATATTATAAAGAATTAGAGTTAGATAAAGTACAGAGTATAAAAGAATATGCAGTAGTCTTCTGTGGCAAGAAATGTATTGTAAGATAGACAATAGGTAGTTATTTGACATCAATAGTCAAGTATGTTAAAATACCCACCAGTGAAGGGGGTATTTTTCGTATGGATATAGAAGAGAAATACAACAATGTTTTTATTACTTCCGATACTTTTTTAGATATGGATATGAATGGCCTTAGTGACGAAGAATATCGAGAATTGATTTCCCAAATAGAAAAACATAATGCCGAAATTTATCGAAGAAAAACAATGGAATTAAAAAGTTTTAAAGAACGTTCTCAAAACTTAACGGAAGAAAAAAAGATAACAAAAAATGTGGAAATACAAGAAGAATATGTTGCAAAACCAGAAAAAGAAGAAAAAACAGATATTACCTTTTATTGGAATCTTTTACAAAGTTGTAAAAACGAATCAGATTACATTCATGCTCTTCCAAAACCAACCAATCCTCAATACAATTTACTTATGAACTTAATTTTAGCAGAATGTTTAAAAGAAATGAAAGAAATAGAAGAATTTTTACAAGAAGAAGAATTAACAGAAGAAGAAAAATTAGAATTTATAAACGAATTAAAAGAAAAAAGAAATCGTTTTTCTAAAGTTTTACAATACCGTGATCATAAAGAAGAATTAGAAGTAGAAGAAGAGGAAAACAAACTTATTTATCTAGACTCTTTTTATGGAAATACCTATGCATTAAATGATATAAAAAAAATAGATGTTAAATTTTATGAAACTTTTTTAGAACTTATAGAATCCATTCAAAATGGTACATTTAAAAATATTAAAGCATTCCAAAATAATCAAAAATTAAATGGTTTATTAGAAGTCAAAGGATTTCATGAAAGAATTGTTTTTAAAAGAATGAGTGAAACCATCTATGCTATTATTTATATTTTTGTCAAAAAAGATAAATATGATGGAGGATACGCGATAAGTTTAAAAAATAGAGCAGAAATTTTTTGGAGTCAATTTGAATCTTTAAAAAAATTAGCAAATAATCCAGAATATTTAGAAGAACAATATAAAACAACAGAAGAAATAAAACGAATATTAAAAAAGGGGGAAATGTAAAAATGAATATAGAAGAAATAAAACAGGAGTTACAAGAAGTTTTAAAAGAAGAATATATAAGTCCCCTTACTCGTCTAAAAGAATATTATGAACAAGTTTTAGCTTATGATATTTTTAGACCAAATGATGAGAATACTTTGCATCCAGCCACTTTACTTCTAGCATCTTTATCTGTGAATTCTCCAGATACTTATCAAGAAAAAGCAACTAAAATTGATGAATTCATGGAAAAAGGATTACTAGATAATTTTTCAGAACTGAGTGGTTTCTATCTTTACTTTCAAAAATTAGGAAAAAAGAATCAAGAAAAAATACAACAATGTTTTTATACTTCTGAAAATGACAAATTACAAAATATTTTTGATACTCTTCAAGATGAAACAAAAGAAGAAGACTGTGCTTCTACACTAAAATATTTATTAGATTATTTAGAAGAAACACCAATGCCTTTAAAAGAAATTACTTCTGTAATGGAAATGCTTTTTTCTTTAAACGAAGAGGAGAAAGAATCTTTTCGATTCTTTGCTTACTATTCCATTCTTATAAGTAATATAGATGACGACCCCGATTTTTCAATTCATCAGTTTCCAAAAGAAGAAGCAAATTGTTTAAGAAAAAATTATAATGCCATTGTAGATCAATATCGAAGTTTAGAAAAAGAAATAAAAAATGAACGAAAAGAATTTTTAAAAAGACAAGAAGCTTGTGAATGTTTATTAAAAAAACTAGAACATCCCTTAAAAGGATATTTAAGATTAACGGAAAATGAAATGAAGTATCTTCCTCCAAAAATATTAGATAATATGGAAAACATGTATTTAGTTTGGAATCAAAGAATATTAGAAAAAGTAGAACAAGAACTAGAAATCTATAATGGAAACAAAGAAGCAAAATTAAGAGAATTATTTCAAAAATATTCTATATCATTTTTTCAAAATCAAGATTTTATTTCAGTAGTAACAAATTTGCAAATGGAAGAAGTAGAAGAAAAACTAAATTTTATCAAAAATTATTTTGATAATTTGAAAGAAGAAGAGTTATTTCGTATCTTATGTATGGATAAAGATCTTTTAAAAAAAATAACACCATATTTAATTACAAATATAATAACAGCAACTTTTTTTATCCAGAATATCCTATTGTTTCAAGAGAAAACAGTTTTAGACCAAGTAGAAAACAATTATAAATTATTAAAAAATTATTCTTTAAATTGTAAAATGTTTAATGAGGTATTATTGTTGAGTGATGAAGTATTAAAATCAAAAATACAAAAGATAGAAAGTTATGGTTTACCCATAACGGAAGAGGTTATATCAGCATCTTTTCTTCCAAATTTCTTTAATGTTTATGAGATATGGATAGAAAAAGGAATTTCACACTTGTTTCTTTCTAATTTATTTATATTAAAAACAGATTTAGTAGGAATAACAAAAAGAATCCTTCTTTGTTTATCACTTCAAATTTCCGTATTTGATGAAAATGGTTCTTTAAATACTTTAGTCACATCACAAAACAAGTTTTTCTTGAGTGATGAAGAACTAGATTCGTATCTTGATAAAAGCTTAGTCCAAAAATTAGTCAGAAAATTTAAAAAAAATGACTATTTCTAAATTTGATAAAAATACAAAAAAGCCTTTTAGGCCTCTTTTAACTTTTCAATTTCTTCGATAGACAAACCTGTAACTTCAGAAATCAATGAGATATCGCATTCTTTTTCCAACATAGATTTTGCAATTTCAATGCGTTCTTCTTTACGTCCTTCAATAAGACCTTCATCATGACCTACAGTATGTTCTGAATTGAGCATCATTTGCATGTCTTCTTCATCAGTTGCAAATCTCACAAATTCTTCATCTTGATTTAACTCTATGACTTTGTCTCTAAACTTATCCATGAATTCATCTTCCCCTCTTGGAAGTGCATTTAATTCAGCTTCATCCATATCAAATATGGATAAATACCGAAATAGTGTTCTTGCATCTTCATCACTTGCAGTATACCATAATCTCCCTATTTCGTCCATAGAAAATTCCAAAATAGATACATTACTAAGATACTCTTTATGGTCAGAAGATTGAAGCTTATATTCTGTTTCCAAGGATTTTGTTGAACCGAGTCCATAAGTAAAATCAATGAGCAGATAAATTTTTTTGCTTTCATAGCTACTTCCTTTTCTTGCATCTTTGTTAATAATCACTGTAAAAAAATTGAAGTTTCTGAAATGTAACCATGTTGGATAGCCATTATTCATTTCCATTTGAACGACATTTCCATCCACATCAAAAATTAAATCAACGATTTTTCCACGTTCGTAGACATACCTTTTGATCTGTTCTGAATTACGAACTTTAATGTTTTCCACTTTTTTATGCAAGATCAGTTCTAGTAATCGTTTGGTTAAATCTAAATTTTCTTCATCACCAAAGATTGCTTTAAAAACTTTGTCGTAACGTGCATTTAAAAAATTTTTCATCTGAGGATTCCTCCTTTCCGCTCACCATTAAATCAAAAAAAATGAGGCTTTGCAAACGCCAAAAATGGCAAAAACCTTGCAGATTTTGAAAATCTGCTTAGCAAATTTTCAAAATTTGCACTCATTTTGACCAAAAATAGCTAAAAATGCCTAATTTGGCCGTTTTTTTTGACAAGTTTTGTCGAATCTTGTCGAATGGTGTCGAAACTCAGAAAAATTTGCTATTTTCCACTAGTTTTACTCCAAATTTTTTTCGAATTATCCTATTTTGGATAAATTTAGAAAAGACCCAAAATACAACCCCTTGAATAATCAAAAAGTTTTGTGTATAATAAAACACGTAAAGAAATTATGGATTGGAATAGTACTTATTTTCTGGTTGAAAAAGAGACTTTGAGTTAGGTGAAAGCAAAGAACAAGAAATAAGGAAAGACACCAAGGCAAAATAATCGCATTTCTGCGTTAAAAGAAAAAGTGCATAGGTTCTATGAATTAAGGTGGTACCGCGGCTTTCCAGTCGTCCTTAAATTTAGAACCTTTTTCTATGGAAAGGAATGAAAAAAAATGGAAAAAGTATATGCCAAAGATTTAAAAAGTTATTTAGGAAGTGAAATCTCTTTCAGTGGGTTTGTCGATAGCATCAGAAACTTACAATGGGTGATGTTTGTAATTCTTAGAGATTCTACTGGAAAGGTGCAAGTGACAATTGAAAAGAGTGAAGAAAAAAATAAACCATTCTTAGAAGTGTTTGAGAATCTTCCATTAGAAAGTACAGTAAAAGTAAGAGGAATTTTATCAGAAAATGAAAAAGTAAAACTAAATGGTTGTGAACTTCTTTTAAGTGAAGTAGAAGTCACTAGTACCAGTGTACCTGAGTTACCATTTTCATTTAAAGACTTAAGTACTACAACTTTAGATACAAGACTAGATTATCGTTTTATTGATATGCGTAATGATAGGGTTATGGCTCAGTTTCAAATCCAAAGTGCACTTGTGAAATATTTAAGAGAATACTTATATAATCATGAGTTTACAGAGATTCATACCCCAAAACTTATTGGAACTGCAAGTGAAAGTGGTTCTGAAGTTTTCCATGTTGATTACTTTGATGGCGATGCTTACTTAGCCCAAAGTCCTCAGTTTTATAAACAAATGGCCATGGCAAGTGGCATGAGTAAAGTTTTTGAAGTAGGCCCTTGCTTCCGTGCAGAAAACTCAAATACTAATAAACATGCAACGGAGTTTACAAGCTTTGATGTCGAGTTTAGTTATATTGATTCTTTTGATGATGTCATGACTTTAGAAAGTGAAATGCTAGAGTATGCTTTAAGAAACTTGAAAGATAATTATGGTGAAAAAATAAAAGAATTATTTGGAGTGGAAATTACTGTTCCAAAATTGCCATTTCCAAAACTTTCTTTAAAAGAAGCATACAAAGAAATTAAAGAAAACTATGGTTATAGCATTTCTGAAGAAGAACAAGTAGATTTGACAACCGAAGCAGAGAAATTACTTGGTAGATTATCAATGGAAAAATATGGAAATGAATTTATTTTCATTACCGATTATCCTGCTGAGAAAAGAGCCTTTTATCATATGCGAAAAGATGGTATTTTACAAGGTTATGACTTAATTTGGAAAGGTGTAGAAATTACAACCGGAGCTCAAAGAGAGCATCGTTATGAAGAAATTGTGAAAAATGCGGAAGAAAAAGGATTAAAAGACGATGTTAAATTCTATTTAGAATTCTTTAAATATGGTTGTCCTCCACATGGTGGCTTTGCAATTGGAGTCGATCGACTCACCATGTTATTATTAGGGATTCCATCTGTGAAAGAAACCCAATTCTTATTTAGAGGCCCAAATCGTTTAAATCCATAAAATGAAAACTATTTTCAAAAAATCAAAATTATGTTATTCTTAAATAGGTGAAAAATATGAAAAAAAGCATTCTATTAATTGTAGTTTTGCTGTTTATTGGAAGTGGTATTTTGTTTTTCTTAAAAAAGAATTTTGTTGATTGGAGTGAACCAAGTGATGCAAACATTCCAGATCCTATGGAAGTGAAAGTAGAAGAAACTTTAAAAAATATGACTCTAGAAGAAAAGATTGCTCAAATGTTGATTATATTCCATAAAGGTACAGAGATGGATGATGAATTAAAGGAAGAATTAGAAACTTATCAACCAGGCGGATTTATTCTATTTGCTAATAATATTAATACTTTTGATTCTACGAAAAAGCTGATTGATGATATTAAAAATACGGCACATATTCCGATGTTTATTGCTATGGATGAAGAAGGGGGAGCTGTCCAGAGATTAAAGGCTTTAACGGATATACAAGCAACTGACGTTCCACCTATGCTTGATCTTGGAAATACGAAAGATCTAAATCTAGCTTATGATGTTGGAAAAGTAATTGCTGAAGAGCTACTTGCATTAGGAGTCAATTTAGATTTTGCACCTGTTTTAGATGTGATTGAAAATGAAGAAAGCTTTATGGGCAATCGAAGCTTTGGTATGGATCCAACATTAGTCTCACAGATGGGGATATCTTTGGGAAATGGCCTTATGGATGCTGGAGTCATTCCTGTTTATAAACACTTTCCAGGACACGGAAGTACAATAGTAGATTCCCATTATGATCTACCAGTTATTACAAAAACGAAGGAAGAATTAATGCAGAAAGATTTATTACCTTTTATCAATGCCATAGAAAAAAAAGCTCCTATGATTATGATAGGGCATTTAGCCATTCCTTCTATTTCTGAAAATATGCCAGCATCGTTATCAAAAGAGATCATTCAAGATTTACTAAAAGAAGAACTTCATTATGAAGGAATAGTTATTACAGATGCCTTAAATATGAAAGCTTTGACGAATCAATATTCGGAAGAAGAAATTTATGAAATGGCTATTGTGGCCGGTGCAGATATTCTTTTAATGCCAAAAAGTTCTGAAAATGCCATTCAAGTGATAAAGAATAGTATAGTCCAAAATGGAATTTCAGAAGATCGGATCAATGAATCAGTAAGAAAGATTCTAACTATAAAATATCAATTCTTATCTGAAGAAAAACAACTAGATAAAAGTATAATAGGTTCTTTAGAACATCAAGAAATAATAAAAAAAGTAACGAATTAAGAAATCAGGGTTGCACTTTTAAAAAAAAGTTAGTATAATTAAGTTGTATTTTAGAATAAGAGGGTAGAATTATGAATAATAATGAAAATCAAAATTTGAATTCTGTAGTTCCTCCAACTACAGCACCAGGAATGGCACCAAATCCACAAGTGCCACCAGTTCCTGAAAATGGAGGGCCATCTGTTGTCCCAGTCGCACCTGCTATGCCACAAGAGGCACCACAACCAACGCCAGTTCCTCCAGCAGGGCAAGCACCAGTAAATTTACAACCAGAAGGTACTGTACCTCCTGTTACAGAAACACCTCCAACACCAACTGTAGCTGAGCCACTTATGGGAACGCCATTAAATGCTCAAACAGTGATTAATCCTGCACCTTCCGCTGAGCCTATGAATCCTGCTCAACCTAGTGTAGGCCAAATTCCACCAATGGGACCAGTACAACCAGGAGTAGGACCAATACCTAATGGAGAAATGATGGGAGGAATTCCAACACCGCCAAGTATACCGACGGAAGAAAAAAAGCCAAAGAAAAAATTAAATCCACTCATTCTTGTATTAGTGGTTGTTCTAGTGGCTGCTGTAGGGTTTGGAGTTTACTACTTTATGAATCAAACCAAAAAACCTGTAAATACGATTACAATTACACCTAAGTTTGATATGATAGAATTAGGAGAAGATATCGATACAACTTTAGCAAGTTCATTTGTAACGGTTTCTTCACCAATAGATATAAATAGTTGTGAAGTTTACACGGATTTAGATCCTAAAGTAGCAAAAACATATCAATATACAGTTACTTGTGGTCAATATAAATTAGAAAATCAATTAGTAACAGTCAGTGATACAACTCCTCCTGTTGTTAAATTAAAACCTTTTGCAACTGTTCCAGGTGTTGACGTCAAAGCAGATGTATTTGTAGAAAATTTTATAGATTTTGCTTATGATTTTAGTGGATATCACTATTTGTTATCAGAGGAATTTACAGAAATTGATACAAGTGTAGAAGGAACTTATGAAATGCCATTCACAGTAGAAGATGATAGTAATAATGAGAATTCCGTTGAGGTAGTAGGACAATTAATTATAAGTGCAGATGCACCTGAATATTATTTGAATTGTTTTGAAAACCATCAATCTTCTGATCAATATAAAGATGCTGTAATCAGTAATACGTATCGTTTTGGTATCAATTCATTAGGAGAACTTTATAATATTTACAGAACAAGACATTATCGTTTTGAAACAGTTGAAAGTTTTGAGGATGCAGCTAAAGATGCTACAGAAGACAGTTTTGATAAATACACTGGAAATATTCGAGTAAATCCTGAAGATTCTTCCATCACTGTTTCATCAGAGGTAGATGAAAAAGACCTAGAAGAAATATACGATGTAGATGAATTCCCAACATTTGATATGGATATTGAAGATTTCTATATCGATAAAGGATTTACATGTGAGCAAGAATAAAGCTTCGAAACACCGAAGCTTTTCTTTTGGCATAAAATAACTTTAGGAGGGACAGTATGAAAATTGTTGTTTATGCCATTTCAAAAAATGAATCGAAGTTTGTGAGTCGATGGGTCGATTCAATGAAAGAAGCTGATGATATCATTGTTTTAGATACAGGCTCTACTGACGATACAGTGGAAAAGCTAAAGAAAAGAGGAGTCAAAGTTTATGAACATATATTTAACCCTTGGCGTTTTGATGAGGCTAGAAATGCTTCATTAGAGAAAGTTCCATTAGATACAGATATCTGCGTTTGTACTGATTTAGATGAAGTCTTTGTACCAGGTTGGCGAGTACTTCTAGAAGAGGCATGGAGTCGTAGTCATCCAACTCGTGCAAGATATGAATATCATTGGAAGTTAGATGAGAATGATCACCCAGTCGTGAGTTTTCTTTTAGATAAAATACATGAAAGAAATCATTATAAATGGGTACATCCTGTCCATGAAGTTCTAGAGTGTGATGAAGAAGAACGATTTATGGAAGTCCCTATTACTTTAAAACATTATCCTGATGCAAACAAATCTCGAAGTTCTTATTTACCACTTTTAGAAATGAGTGTTAAAGAAGATCCGGATGATGATCGTAACTTACATTATTTAGGAAGAGAATATATGTTTTATCAAAAGTGGGATCAAAGTATTGAAGTGTTACATAAACATCTTGCTTGCCCAAAAGCAACTTGGAAAGATGAAAGGGCGGCTTCCGAGCGTTTCTTAGCTCGTGACTACTATGCCAAAGGATATTTAGAAGAAGCAGAATTTTGGTATAAAAGAGCCATTGAAGAAGCACCGTACTTACGAGAAGCGTATGTTGAGTTAGGTAGTTTTTATGAAATCATAAATCGTTATGACCTTGCGTACCCTATTTTAAAGGAAGCCTTAAACATCAAAGAAAAAAGCAAATCCTATATTATTGAAGAATTTGCTTGGAATGATTCTTTTTATGATTTACTTTCTTTAAGTGCTTTTTATACAGAGCATTATAAAGAAGCAGTCGAGTATATCAAGAAGGCAATTGAGTTAAATCCGAAAGAGGCTCGTTATCAGAAGAATCTGGAGCTGATGGTTCCGTATTCAAAAGAAGTTTAGCATGGATGACTAATCTTGAATTACTTCCTGTACAAGTGGATAAAGTAAGAAGATGATCCTCTGCAGTCACTTCGACTCCAAAATCTTTTATACTACGACCCTCTGTCATATTAATAAATTCCATTTTTTTCTCAGCGTCTGTAAAAGTGACTTTTAAATAATCATTTGTTTTTGGAATCGAATAAATTGAATAAATTTGCCAGTTCATCGTTTCATACATCGTATTAAAAGAAATCACTAAGTTTTCAGGATTGTTATACCAATCAGCACTTAAAGCTTTATGTAGAGTTCCAAACATAACATCACTGTAATACATATTATGTCCATAGATAATCGTATTATCATTTAAAAATTTATCAGAGTTTCGAAAATCCATAAAAACCCATCCATTATAATCATATTCACCATATAAATTTTTTCTTAAATAAGCTTTGTTATCAGGACCTACGACAACAGGATAATCAACGGCTGTATTGTTCACTTTTAAGTATCCTACAACATCAGGATTAATGGTTAAAAGGGAAGCAATATACTTATTCTTAATTGTTAAAGAACTTGTCTCGTCTTTATCAGGAATATCCATATTTTCCGAGTTATCCATTGTTTTTTTAACTTCCTCTTGAATCGAACTTACTTCTTGCAAAGACGTATAATTACGAACAGCAATCGAACCAATCATTCCCATAATAAACAGAACAATCACAATTCCACTTAAACGTATCGTATTAATCATAACTTGTTTCATGAAGTTGTCTGATAAATATTCATCAGAGTAATAAAGACCAATTTCAATTTTTTGAGTTTTATAATTTTTATTTAATTGCTTTAAATAAAGGAAATCTTCTTCCTTGGTGATATTCGTATGCAGTTCAATATAAATATTTTTAAGTCGATAATTTTTTAAACAATCGAGAATAAACTCAATGTCTTCTCGGTGAAACTCTAGAAGAACAATGACTTTTAAATACTTGTTTACTTTAAAGAAAGATTCTAAGTCAGCCTGATCTTCTTCTGTTAATTTATGATATACGGTAATCTTTCTTTGATAATACATTTCGGAGTAATGTTCTAATTTGTTTTCTTTCATGAAATCGGATAGATAGAGGATTTCGCTGTGGGTGGTAACTTTGATATGATGTTTATCCAGTAACTCAATTAAGTAATTAGGAATACTATAACAATCTAACTCACGAATATTTTTAAATCGAATCATTTTTTCACAAAGCTCATAAAGAGTACTTTCTTGTTTTTTAATTCTAATCGTCCTTACTTTGGTATTTTTGAAGAAATCAAGTAAAAATAAAGCTAGACGATTGCTTTGAAAAGTTAATGTATCAATCGAATTCATTTCACATAATTCTTGGAAAAAAGGAAGAACAAGCTTCGCATTTTCTAATATATAATCATCACTAAAAACTAATTCAGAATCACTAATAATATTGGTATTCATTAAATCTTCACGAATTACTTGATTTGTTTTATAAGTAAATAGAAGGGCATTGTTTTGAATTAAGATAACGATTTTTTTCAATGTTTAACACCACCAATTCTATTCTTATTATTATCATATCATATTTTTCACAAATTATTGAAAAAAATTGCACTTCTTTTTCTTTTTTTCGTTTACAGAAAATTCACTTTCGATTATAATAGGAATGGAAAGAGGGAGTTTGTTATGAAAGACTTAGAAGAACTTACAAAATTAGAAACCCATATGTATCATATATATAAACAAATGAAACAAAAACCTTCTGAAAACTTAGATACGTTGTTAGAAGAATTTTTTCAAAAAGAAAAAGAGATTTTAGAATCTTTTTCAGTGAAAGAATGCATTCAAATATATGATCAAATAATAGAAAAAGAAAATTTACCTCAAAATTTTATCTTTTTACATACAGTAATAGAAAGTGGAAAAAGTCCAGTTCTTTTAAGAATTTATTATAAACTTTTTGAACGAATTCAATTTTTATCATTGCAAGAACATTCTACAATTGAATATAAAACGATGGAAAAAATTATGGGAAATCCATACTTTGCTAAACTTGTGAAAAAAGGGCACACTTTTGTCGCGTTTGAACATTTACTTTGTACTGAACTACAAAAGTCACTGGAGATAGAAGACTTTTATCTTCTAGGAGACGAACAAAATTTTAAAATAGAAGATATGAAATTTTTAATGAATCTTTTAAATCAAGAAATTTATAATGTTACTTTAGACTATTTAATTTCCGAAGATAAAAAAGCTTGGGAAAATTATTTAGATGCAATTTTAAATGTCGTACCCTCTAAATATCATCTCAATTTATTATTACAAATTCAAAATAGTTATTTTTTACTTAAAAAAGAAAATTCTTTTACGATTGGAAGTATCTTAAAATTAAATCATTATTTAAAGACAAAATCAAAAGATTTATCGTTATATCAAGAAATAGAAAATGAAGATTTAGATGACATTGATGATTTACAGGAACCCAAAAATGATGAAAATATAGAAGGAGATCTTATTACAGCAAGCGAAGAAGAATTAATTGCCTATGAATTAGCCTATGAAAAATTAATGGGGATTTCTAGAAAATTATTTTCTGTTTTAGAAAGAAAAATGGAAAATGCAAATGATAAAGTCGTTCTCGCAGAATACTATGCTTTAAAGAAAGAAGAAAGTGATATTTTAGATTCTATTTCGGATATTGAAGAGTTTGAAAATTACTTGAATTTATGTTATGAAGAAGAAGACACTTATCCTATTCCTTTTAAAATCATTCAATATACCAAAGCATTAATGAATCGAAATGATACGGACTATTATCCTATCATTGAAGATTTTTTCAAGATTCGTATTTTCTATCTACTTTATCATTACAATATAACTTTACAAAAAAAGCAAGAAGAAATTGTAGAAGAAATCACAGAAGAAGAAGCTGCCGAAATTTTAAATGGTTTAATGGGAAATGTTCAATTTCTCTTAGATTGCTTATTTGATTCTCAATATAAAACATCTGAAAATTACATAGAATTACAAGAATATTATGATGATATGAAAGAATTTATGGAAGAAGAGGAATTAAGAGGAGTATTTACTGGAGTGATTCAAATCTTTCTTTTTAAATTACAAAATGTAATCAAAAATATCCAAGAGGAAGATCAAAAGCAATTTTTTCAAAGATGCTATTTCTATTTAATCTTTATAGAAGGAGGATTATTAGATATTCTCATGGAACATGATGAAATGAAAATTATGAATGTGAGTATTCCAATGAAAGAAGAATATTATGAGTCTTATAAAGAATTTATGTTAGAAGATCTAAAGAATATGACTTATCATAATGAAGAAGAAAAGCTAGCTTTAAAAATTTATGAAGATTGCATTTTAGAAACATTGAAAGAAGAAGATATCCTAGTTTTAAAAAAGAAAAATCATAAAAATGAAATATAAAAAAAGCTGTCGGCGGCTTTTCTTTTTATATGAATCATTAGTTTTAAGATTCTTCTTCAATTACAATTTCACCCCATCGAGCATAATACACAATATTTTTCTGAATAACTGTTGAAGAATCAAGTAAATTTCCTTCTTCATCATACCAACCAATAAAAACATAACCTTCTTTTTCTGGTTTTGGAATATCAGAAATTTTAGTATTCTTTCGAACATCTAATTCTTTATAGGAAGCTCCATCTACAGCAAAAGTAACATAGTAAACATCCAATTTAAAATAAATAACCATACCTATGATTAAAAGTATGCTTAAAAAAACTATAATTCCTATGGTCCATTTTGATTTCATTTGTATCACCAAAAATATTGTATCAATTTTTCCATCTTTCGACAATCTTTTTCTAGAAAATTTGTTTTAATGAAAGAGAGGAGACATGATGGAAATGAAAGTCAAATGTTTTGATGAAAATAGTGAAAAAGAATTGGAAGTCAAAATAAATGCTTTTCTAAGTACGATAGTTGGTGATATAATAGATATTAAATATGAGGTTGCTATAGGGATTCAAGGGGAAGACCAGATTTATTGCTTTTCAGCACTGATTCTTTATAGTGAATGAAAGAGTGATTATATGAAGAAAAGTTCTTTTGTTGAAGGAACTGTCATTGCCACAGTAGCAATATTTATTACAAAGATTTTAGGAATGCTTTATGTCATCCCTTTTTATGCGATGGTAGGAGCTCAAGGGGGAGATTTATATGCATATGCTTATACCATTTATGTCATTTTTTTAGATATTTCTTCAGCAGGACTTCCTGTGGCGATTTCGAAAATTATCAAAGAATATAATACACTTGGGATGATTGATGCCAAAGTAAGGGCTTACAAAGTTGGAAAGAAAATTATTAATGTCATTTCCATCGTAGCTTTTCTTCTTTTATTTCTCTTTGCCAAACCATTCGCGACTTTAATTATTGGAAACTTAAGTGGGGGAAATACGATAGAAGATGTGACATTTGTTATTCGCTGTGTTTCCTTTGCCGTTTTAGTGATTCCTTTCTTAAGTGTTTCGAAAGGCTACTTGCAAGGTCACAATATCATTAATGTTTCCAGTATGAGTCAAGTGATTGAACAGGCTGTTAGAATTGCCGTGATTTTAATTGGAAGCTTTTTAGGTCTAAAAGTTTTTCATTTATCTTTAACGACATCTGTAGGAATTGCTGTTTTTGGTGCATTCGCAGGTGGTCTTGCCGCGATTATCTATATTTTAACGAAAATGAGAAAACATAAAAAAGAATTAGGCATGGATGGTTCTGCAAAAAAAGATGAGATTACAAACCGAGAAATTTTAAAGAAAATCGCTAGGTATGCGATTCCATTTATTATCATTGATGTTTCAGTATCCATCTATAATTTTGTAGATATGGTTCTTATTTTAAGAACGATGGAATTTCTAGGATTTGATGGTGCAACCGCGGAGTTTATTGCAAGTTCGGTAACCACTTGGGCTGGAAAAATTAGTATGGTCGTAAATGCAATTGCCATGGGGTTATCTGTTAGTCTAATTCCAAATATTGTCGAAGCATTTACCTTAAAGAAATGGGATATTGTCGAAGAACGTTTTAATAAAGCAATGCAAATTGTCTTTGTAACTTGTATTCCGATGGTTTTAGGAATTTCTTTACTAGCAAGACCTATATGGAGTATCTTCTATGGAACAGATGTTTTGGATTTAGGAACTCTAGTCTTATCTGTTTATATTTTCATGTCTTTATTCTTTAATCTCTATATGATTACTTCTTCGACATTACAAAGTTTAAATAAATTTAAAGCTGTCTATTTAACAACGATTCTTGGTTATGCTACAAATGCGATTTTAGATGTTCCTTTAATGCTTCTTTGTCATAGTCTAGGGTTCGCTCCTTTCATCGGTGCTGTTTTAGCAAGTATTTTGGGTTATTCTGTTTCAGCAATTTCTACTTTAATTATTTTAAGAAAAGAACATCAGTTAAAATATAAAGAAACATTTAAAATGTTAGGAAATATATGTATACCGACTCTTGTGATGGTTGGAGTTGTTTTACTTTGTAAATGGCTTATTCCATTTAATGTTGCAAGAAGATTTTCATGTATTTGCTATGTTGCAGTGATTGCTATCATTGGAGCCTTTGTTTATATCTTTGTTGCATACAAAAGAGGAATCTTAGATCAAGTATTTGGAAAAGAATATATAAATCGCATTTTAAAAAAAGTAACTTTTGGAAAATGGAACAGAAATTAAAGTGGAAGAAACTAGACAATTGCAACGTTCCCTGATATAATATTTTTAGAAGGGAATGATTATTTTGAAACAAGAAGTATTAGATGCGATTGAATCATTAAAAAAATATAAAACAGAAACAGAACAATTAGAAGCAAAGTCAGCTTTTCATGGATTTCCAAAAAAATGCTATGATACAATTTCAAGTTTTTCTAATAAATATGGTGGAATCATTTTGTTTGGTTTTAGTGAAGAAAAAGATTTTGAGACAGAAGGAGTCTACGATGTAAAAGACTTACAAAAACAAATTTCATCTTTATGTTCCGATTCAATGGAGCCTTCTGCAAGAGTCGATATTTTACCTTTAGAATATGAAGGTAAAATGATTGTAGCAGTAAAAATATATGAAATATCACAAAATCAAAAACCATGTTATTATAAACCAAAAGGATTAAAAGCGGGTTCTTATATTCGAATTGGTGATAGAGATGAACTTATGACCGATTATGAGATTTATGCTTTACAAAGTTATCAAAAACATATTGAAGATGATTTAAGACCAAATAGAAGAGCTACTTTAGAAGATTTAAACCAAAAGAAATTAGCAGCTTATTTAGAAAGACTTAAAAAGAATAAGCCAAATTTTGCTGGTTCTTCTGAAGAAAAAATATTAAAAATTAGTGGAATTATTGATAATCAAGATAAAATTGCTTATCCAACTCTTGCAGGAACTTTAGTTTTTTGTGATTATGCTCAATCATTTTATCCTCAACTTTTTGTAGCGTGTGTTTCTGTACCAGGAACGGAGTTAGGAGAAACAGGAGAGTTAGGACAACGGTTTGATGATAATAAAAGAGTAGAAGGAACTCTAGAAGATATGTTATATCAAACTTTAGAGTTTTTACAAAAAAACATGCGAGTGAAAGTCATTATTCGAGAAGATGGTACAAGGGTAGATATACCGGAGTATCCAATTGCAGCTTTAAGAGAAGCAGTTGTCAACGCCTTAATCCACAGGGATTACAGTTGTTTAACGGAAAGAGCTTATATTCAAGTATATATGTATCATGACCGTATAGAAATCATTAGCCCTGGATCTTTATTTGGAGCAAATAAAATTGGACAATTAGGAACAGATATCATGATGGAATCTAGAAATCCTACTATAATAAATCTTTTGGAAAATGTTGACTCTCTAATAGAAAATAGACATTCTGGTATTCCTACTATGAAAAGAGAAATGAAAAAAATGGGACTTCCAGAACCTGAATTTTATGAATTGAGGAATTGTTTTAAAGTGGTTTTTCGAAATGGTATGTCCAAACAAATTGATTCACAAATTTTAGAAAACACCCCAGAAATTTCAAAAAACACCCCAGAAGTTTTGAAAAACACCCCAGAAGTTTTGAAAAACACCCCAGAAGTTTTGAAAAACACCCCAGAAATTTTAGAAAACACCCCAGAAGTTTTGAAAAACACCCCAGAAATTTTAGAAAACACCCCACAAATTTTAGAAAACACCCCACAAATTTGGAAAACAATTTCACAAATGCAAGTAACACCTAAAATGAATGTACAAAGAAAAATTTTACTTTATTGTTTAACTCCAAAATCATCTAAAGAAATAATTGAATACCTAAATCTCAATAGTATTAAGAATCTAAATAAAAATTATCTTAATCCTCTAATTGAACATGGAATGTTAAAAAGAACCCAAGAATTTGTAAATTCTAAAAATCAAAAATATGTGACCATTAAAAAACAGTAAAAATTACTGTTTATACCATATACATCGTGCCATCATTTTCGTATGTTGTATTAGAATAGAAATTATTTCCTTCCAATTTACTAATTCTTGCATCTAAACGATTGATATTTCTTTCTAATTTTGCTATTCTACTTTCAAGCTCATTAAAAGTGTCATTCATACCCATTCCTTGATTCATATTTGGCATGACAGGTAAAGGCATCGGAATATTTTGATTTGCATAAAAGTTAGAGCCCATATTAGTGAAAGCATTTGGATTCATTGTATTAAAATTGGTTCCCATTGCATTCATATTATAACTAGAACTTTCAAAAAATGAATTACGTTCTTTTTTCATAAAGTCCTCCTCTAAAATAAATATATGTAAATACCTAGAAAGAAGTGATAAAAATGCGTTTAAGAAATGTAAAAAATGCGAAAGAAATTTTAAATTCAAGTCCTTATTATATCGATAAGCCTTGTGAGAAGAAAGGTAGTTGGGATAAAGTTTTTTCTGGTATTGCTCCGATTCATTTAGAAGTAGGATGTGGAAAAGGACAGTTTTTAATAAATATGGCCCAAGAACATCCAGATATCAACTTTATTGGAATGGAATACCAAGAAAGTGTATTAGTAAGAGCCATTCAAAAACTAGAAGATAAAAGTATTCCAAATTTAAAATTTATTTGCTTTAATGCTTTTATCATTCATGAAGTTTTTGATCATGAGATCGAAACTCTTTATTTAAACTTTTCGGACCCATGGCCAAAGAGCAGACATGCCAAAAGAAGACTTACAAGTCCTGATCTTTTAAATGAATATGACCAAATTTTTAAAGAGGAAAAGATAATCATTCAAAAGACAGACAATATTGGTTTATTTGCTTATAGTTTAGAAAACTTCAGTAAACATGGCTATACTTTAGAGAAAGTAACTTTAGATCTTGCTAGTAGTGATATTCCAAATATTAAAACAGAATATGAAGAAAAATTTATGAACTTAGGTTATAAAATCAATTATGTAAAAGCAGTAAAAAAATAAGACAAACCTTTAAACACGAATTAAGGCATCTTTTTTCTTCTTTCCAATCTTTTAATTTTTTGATATACTATTGATGTGAATAGGTGATATTGATGAAAAAAGTTTTTTTATTCTTTTTAATCCTGTTTTTAACATGTGGATGTTCGAGTATTGAAAATGATAGCTATGAGAACATCTTATCGATGACAATGAATTCTCCAGCTGATATTGCAAATACTTATCGAGCTGGTTATAAATTCTATTTGCCAAAGGGAATCAAACTTATAAATCATGAAGGAAGTAATGAAATATTAAGTGTCAAAGATGATCTTTATTATATGTATGTTGATAGGGTGAGTTATTATAATCGAATTCAAAAAAAATATGAAGAAAAGAAAGATGTCTTTTATTCTAAAAAGTTAGAAAAAGAGAATCGTTTTGGCTATATTGAGATAAAAAAAACAGAAAATGAAAAATATTTTGTTGAAATCATGTATAATTATGCTAAAATAGAAGTGATAGTAGAAAATGAAGATATTGAAAGTGCGATTGCGTATTCAATGTCCATTCTTTCTTCTATTACTTATCAAGATGAAGTATTAACAAGCTTGATGGGCGAGAATATGTTAGAAGCGAATGAAGTAGAGCATAACATCTTTGAAAGTGCTGATACAGAAAGTGGGTATTTACAAATTGTAGAAGAATATGGAACTTACGAAGAAGAGGATAATAATGTTGATCCAGACTTTATTCGTTAGCATAAGAGAGTGAGGATAATCATGGGATTGTTAAATAAGTTAAAATCAGTATTGTTTGAGGAAGAAGAAGTGGAAGTTCCAATTGAGGAACCACCAAAAAAAGCATCTCCTCCCGTTGTCGAAGAGAAAAAAGTAGAAAGAAAGAAAAATGTCTTTGAAAGTAGTATGGATGAAGATTTAACAGGTGATAGAGATTTATTCAAGGCCGAGAAAACATTTGATTTCCCAATGTTTGATGACCAAGAATTTGAAGAGATGAAACATACTTATGAATTAGAGCCCGAACCTAAACCAGTTGAAGAACCACCAAAAAAGACAATGGGATTTAATCTGTTTGATTCTGAAAAACCGAAACTAAAAAAGAATAAAGCAGAAGAAATTAAAGGAAGAGCATATGATTCAAAATCAACAGGAATTGAATCAAGAAAGTTTAAACCGTCACCAGTCATATCACCAGTGTATGGAGTTCTAGATAAGAATTATAAAAAAGAAGATATCATTGTAAAAAAAGAAGAAAAAAAGACATTTGATGTAGACGATGTAAGGAAAAAAGCATTTGGTACTTTAGAAGATGATATTGAAAGAACATTAATGCAAACAAGGCAGTTAGAAGTGGTTCAAGAAAAAGAAGAAAAGAGTGTTAAAGAAAAGCCAAAAGAGAAAAGCATTGATGAACTTTTAGAAGGATCGTCTTTTGATACCATTGATGTACCAGATGAAAAAGAAATAGAAAAAGAACCAGAAGAAAAAGAATTATTTGATCATATAGATGATGATGTTGTAATTCAAAATGATCCAGAATTAGAAGAAAAGCTAAGTATGGATGTTTTAGATGAATATCAAGAAAAAACAGAAGAAGAAAAAATAGAGAATGATGATACATTGGAAAATGATTTATATCACTTAATTGATTCTATGTATGAAAATAAGGAGGAGGAATAAGAATGGATTTTTTATTAGATTTTTTACCAGTTGTGATTTATGTATTATTAATTATTGTCTTAATTATAGGAATTGTCCTTGCTATTAAATGCTTAATTGCATTAGACAAAGTAGAAAAAGTTGTTGATAATGTCAATGAAAAAGTAAGAGCCTTAGATGGATTATTTCATATTATTGATACAACAACGGATAAAATTGTGTTAGTTACCGATAAAGTTGTAGAAGGAATTACTTCTGTAGTGGCAAATCTTTTCTCATCTAAAAAGAAAAGTAAAAAAGAAATTTCAAAGAAGGATGAATAAGAATGAGTCAAGGAAGATTTCGTTCTTTTTTAACAGGAGCTTTTGTTGGAGCGGGACTTGGAATTTTGCTTGCCCCTAAAGAGGGAAATGAGACAAGAAATGATTTAAAAAAGTCTTTTTCAATATTAATGGAAACTATAAAAGATATTGATATAGAAGAAACCAAGGAAAATCTTTTAAAGAAAGTTGCTGAAATAAAAAAGGAATTATCTCAAATAGATACAGTAACAGCAAAAGAAGTTGCAGAAGAAAAAGTAGATTTTGTAAAAGAAAAATGTGATGATTTAATAAAACTTGCCAAAGAAGAGGGAGCTCCCGTTGTTGAAAGAGCGGTTCAAGAAGTGAAGTCAAGTGCAAGTACATTACTTCATGAATTTCTAGATGAATTAGAAGAGGAAACAAATAAAGAAGAGAAAAAAGAAGAAAAGAAAAAAAATACAAAATCAAAGAAAAAAACAAAAAAGACTAGCACTCCTAAAAAATCAAGCAAGTCACCAAAAAAGAAAAGTACTTCTAAAAAATGATGAATGAAATATTCATTATTTTTTTGGAAAAAAGAAAGTATATCAGAGTGATATTTACACAAAATATGAGTGGCATTAGCTGACCAATGGTGACCAGAGGTGTTCAATAACTAGGCATTTGTAACTTAAGCTTTGTGAGTTTTTACATATTTTATACTGAGAGGAGTAGAATGTATGTATAATTATCAATATCCTATGAATAATCAATTTGTTGGAGACCGTCAATTTTTATTACCTTTTTTAGGAGGAGCTTTAATTGGAGGAGCTGCTGTTGGACTTACAAGACCAAGACCTATTTATAATGTTGCACCATATGGACCTGGACCAGGACCTGGGTTTGGACCAAGACCATATCCAAATGCCCCTTATGGAAATTATTCTTATAGTTATTATCAACCATACTAATGTAGATGCTATGTCTACATTTTTTATATAACTAAAACTTCAATAGGAACTTGTTTTTTCTTTTTTCCTTTTCCCTTTTTAGAAAAGCAAACACTTAAGAATAAGAATAATACAATGGTAGAAGAGCCACCATAACTAACAAATGGTAAAGGAATGCCCATAATGGGGAATAGTCCAAGATTCATCGCAATACTAATGATTTGACTAGAAATAAAGATACTTAAAAAAGAAATAGAAAATAGTTTTTTGGTTTGATCTTTTTCTTTTTTCATAAAGGTTAATAGATAAAAATCTAATATTAAAAATAAGAAAATGATGAAGAGATTTCCTATAATTCCAAAAACATTAGATGTTAAAGCAAAAACAAAATCAGTGGGAGCTTCAGGAATATAGATTCCTGTTTCAGTGAGATTCCATCTCATGAAGGGGGCACTTCCTAAAGCAATTAAAGCATTTTCAATTTGCATTCCACTTCCGAGATTCAAAAGACGGTCAACTCGGTAGAAAATACTTGTGCCGATAACCGAAATTAACAAATCTTTTTGAAAAAAGAATAAATAAAAGAATGCTCCAAATAAAGATAGAGCAAGAAAGCCAATGATTACAAACCATCTTTTATGAACTTTATTCCAAAGAATTGCAAGGGCAATACAAAAATAGAATAGGATGGAACCCGTATCAGGTTCTAAAAAAACTAAAATAGAAGGAATAATGGTGAGAATAAAAACTTCAAGCAAAAGAATAAATTCTTCTTTATAGTTTTGACATTTCTTATGGGAACAAAAATCAGCAAGGAACAATGCAAGTGAAAATTTCATCAGTTCACTTGGTTGAAAACTAAAATAATGAAAATCTATCCAAGCTTTCGCACCATTCACATTTGTTCCAATAATTAAGACTAAAACAAGGAATAAAAGATTTATGAGATAAAGAGGGATGCTAAGAGAAAATATTTTTTTAATGGGAATCCATTTGATGAGAAAGAAAAGAAGAAAACCAATACTAAACCAAAGGAGTTGTTTTTCAAAATGATGAGCATAGGTATTCGTGATAAAACGTGCATGATACATGAGTAAAAGACTAATACTTAAAAGCATTAGAAAAGGGATCCAAAAAAATAAAATTTTTCCTATCATTTTCTTTTTCATATTTATAGTATGCTTCATGATTTTCTCTTTTAATCATAAAATAAGAATGAGGTGAAGAATTTTGAAAGAATTACCAAAAGTTTATGCAAATCCTATGGAAAAAGATTTACATAATAATAAAGAAATGTTTTATAGTAAGCTTTTAGAAGATCGAGGTGGAACTAAAAATATTTTAAAAGAAATTGATTCAATTTTTGGAAGTAAAGATTTTGTTTATAAAAGTAAAGTAGAAATTACAACAAAAAATGATGTCTTTGAAACAGAAATTGTGGGAAAAAGTGGAAGTTATCTACTTACGATGGATGGAGAAAAAATATCGATACCAAGTATTCTAGACATAAAAAAACTATAGAAACACTATAGTAATTCATCAATATATTTCTTTAGTTGTTTGGCATCTCTTCCAAAAATGATTTTTAATTGATTATCAATTTCCACAATCCCTTTTGCACCTAACTTTGTAATCCCATCTTTGTCGACAATCGAAACATCTTTTAAAATCACTTTAAAACGAGATAAGTTACATTCAGCATTAATGATGTTGTCTTTTCCGCCTAAATAACCAAGTAGTTTATTTGCTTCTAAATGAAAATCTTTCTTCATGAGTTTGGCAACAACTAAAGAAATAATAAGTAAGACGAGTATAATGATTAAATAAATAATCCATTCGCTCACATTGATCACCCTCTCAAATAAATTATACACTATTTTTTAGAGAATTGCACTAATTTTAAAAATTCACATAAATTATTAATGAGAATATAGGAAAGGGGAATATGTATGTGTAATAATGAAACATGTAATTCAAACTGCTCAACTTGCATTTCAGAAATTTTGAATGTGATTTTAGTACTTCAACAAAATGCTTGTCCAGATTCATGTTTGGATTCATGCGATAGACCAGTTCTTGGTGGAGGACCTAATTGCCTTATTTGTAATACTAGACCAATTGAGCTTTACACTTGTGGATCGAATGGAGTTGCATTTAGTATGCCAACAAGTAAAGACCCAGTCGTAGGTGGAACTACATCATCAGTATTCAGAGTAGAAAAAGTAGATAATTGCTGCTGTACTTGCCGAGTTCTAGAAGCCAATCCAGACCCTACAAGCTTGAATCCATATGTAGCAACGAATTCATTCTTTACCATTGATTTAAATTGTGTATGTGCGATTCGTTGTTTATCTGACACTTACGTAGAATGCGTTTAGGAGATTAAAAAATCTCCTTTTTTTTTGCCATAATATGTGCTATAATTTTTACAATAGATGAGTAGGTGGAAAAAATGAATGAAAATATGAGTTATGGAATGGAGTCTTACAATCTTATTAAAAATGATGAACTCATAAAAAAATTAAAAGAAAAAGATGTTCATTTTGTTAAGTTTTGTTTAGGAATCTATGGTTCTCAAAAGACCAAGAAAGAAAATAGAGTGGCTATCGAAGAAGATTTCGTATTCTTTTTATCTGGACTTCATGAAATTAAAGAAATTATTAGTGATTTAACCAAAAAAATGGAAGAAACTACTAATGAAGAAGAGAAAAGAGAAATTCTAGAAGAATTAGAAACTTGGAAAAGAGAAAGAAATGATTATTATAAAGAACTTTCTAAAATTGAGAGTCAAATGGAAAAAGCTCATGAATTGCAAAAAAATGGCAGAAGTGCTTTAAATGAGGAGAAAGCTTTAGAATATGCAAGAATGATTTATTTAATCACTGTATATGATCAACAGAAACAAAAGATTATCTTAGATGGCAAAACAGATGTTTCTGAATTAGAAAGTGTTGTAAGTACTTTACATAGTATTCAAGATAAGTTAAATCTTCTTTACCAAGCTACTTATCAAGAAAATGATTTATTAGAAGAAAAAGATGTGATTCCAAGAATTCGTAATTATGAAGAAACAAATGAAGAGTATGAAAGATATTTATACCAGTTTTATCATAAAGATAATTTGTTACCTAAAATAGAAAAAAATGCTGAAATTTCAATAGAAGAACCATTAGAAAAAAATAAACAGGATGAAGCTGTTACAGTTTATTCGGATGGATTTGAAAATGGTCTTACTTATTCTTTAGGAGAACAACTTTCAAAATTAGATTTAGGGGAAGAACCACTCGAGTATGATTCTTATTTAGATCATTTAGATACTTTTTTAACTTCACCATTCATTTTAAAATCATTTAGTTATTTTGACGAGAGAATTGAGAACTTTAAAAAGATGCTTTATTATATTCAAAAAGCAAGAGAATCAACAAATGATGAAAAATATCCTTATTACAACTTATATGAAGGTCTTCTTAGTAATGGAAATGATATGGGAGAATTAGAAATTACAAATCCACAAGAATTTGAAAATGAAAAAGAAACTTTTTTGGCCAGTTTAAAAGATTATCAAACAGAATTTGATAAATTAAAAATAAATTCTAAGGATGTAGAATTCTATAGTAAATTATCTATGATTTTTCAAGCTATATACTTATATGATAAGAAAAAACAAGATTATTTAAAGAATCCAGATGAAAAAGAAAATCTTTTAACAATCTATCGATATATAAATGACCATGCCAAAGAATTATTTAAAGTGGATCATTTTATTCCAAATACTGATTTACCATTCGCATACAATGATGAACAAATTGAAACACAAAATCAATATACAAATATTTTTAAAACTCCTGAAGAAGATGACTTAACATTAGATGATTTTATGACAACAAGTCCTGTTGTCGCAGCACCTGTACCTGTAAACAAAACTTATCATGTCGTTTCTGCAGAAGAAAATGAAGAAATATTAAGTGAACAAGAAAAGTTAGAAAAACAATTAGAAACATTAAAAGCTGAAAATGAAAGATTATTAAGAGAAAATGAGAAATTAAAGTTTGCAGCTAGAGACTCAAAAGAACAAATTGAAAATTTAACTCATGAAAATGAAGAATTAAAACAAGAATTAGAATCTTTAAAAGGAAAGAAGAAAAAAGGCGGAAAGCCATTCCATGTAATTCGCGAAAAAGCTCATGATTTATGGGAAAAAGTCAATAAAAGAAATGTAATGTATGCTGCAATTGGAATTGTTTCTCTAGTAATGATTGGAGCAGGAGCGATGAAATGGAAATCCGTTTCAAAAGAACCTACTGTGGCAGTGGAAACTGTGGAACAACCAACTCTTGCTAATGATAGAATAGAAGATATGCTTACAATGTATCAGAAGTTTAATGACATAAAAAAAGAACCTTTAAAAGAAACGATAGAAGAACCTACACAAGTTGTGGAAACACCAGTCGAAGAAACATTATATGATTCTTATAAGGGGCCACATATTGGAGATTTAGTCACTATTGATTTAGGAGCAAATGTTTATACAGATTTCTTAGTAGAGAAAGATCCAAACACAATGAATACAAGGACAGGACTTCAAAGAGTTTTTAAAGGAAATTATTCTCCTGATACAGAAATGGCCGTCTTAAAAGTAGCCTTTATAGATCCAAGTGATTCAAGTAAAGCTATAATCGCAAAATCAAATGAAGAAATAAAAAATTGTATAAATAATGGTTATCAAGTTTTAAGTGCTGCGGTTTCATTAAATACTTCCTTAAGTTCTGTTGCAGACGGATTATACGAAACAGATTCTAAACAAGTAGATGACAATGTGACTTTCTATGTATCTGCTCAAAATATAAATCAAGAAAAGGGGTATAGTCGATGAAAAAAGAAGATTTAATCGAAGTAGACGGAGTTCAATATCTAGTTTATGATGAAAAAGAACTAAAAGGAGAAACTTACTATTTACTTTGTCCTGTGAAAGGAGAAAAAGTGATAGAAGATGATGTCCTTATTGTCACAGAAAGTGATGGAGAACTTTTTACCGTAGATGAGAATGAAGACAAAGAAATTTTTGCCGAACTTTTAGATTATTTTAAGAAAGAAACGGGTGTCTTTTAGTTCAAAAAAAGAAGATAGAATCAAAAACTATCTTCTTTTTTAACCCATAACTTGTCCACCATTGTTATGGAGCACTTGTCCTGTCACATAGCTAGAGTCATCACTTGCTAAAAATACAAATGTGGGAGCAAGTTCGTAAGGCATGGCACCTCTTGCCATCGCAGCATCTGCCCCCAAAGATGGTATTTTTTCAGCTACCCAGCAAGCAGGTTGTAATGGGGTCCAGAAAAATCCTGGGGCAATCGCATTGACTCGAATGTTTTTCAAAGCTAGATTTCTTGCTAAAGCTCTAGTAAAGCCAACAATAGCTCCTTTTGTCGTGACATAATCAATGAGCTGTGGTTCGCCGTAGAATGTAGTAACGCTAGAAAGATTGATAATGGAATCTCCTGAATGTAAATGAGGTAAAACTTCTTTTGTTAAATAAAACATCCCATAAATGTTTACTTTCATTGTTTGATCAAATTGTTCTTCACTAATTTCTTCTAGAGAATCCGCCTGATACTGGACTCCGGCATTATTGACTAAAATGTTGATAGTTCCAAATCTTTCCAAGGTACATTCGACGATTTTTTTAGAAAAGTTTTTGTCTGTGATATCTCCAGAGAGAAGAAGACACTCGCCACCTAATTTTTTGATGTATTCTTCGGTGTTCTTGGCATCTTCATGTTCATTTAAATAAGGAATCACCACTTTTGCACCTTCTTTTACAAAAGCAATGGCTGCAGCTCTGCCAAGACCTGAATCACCTCCTGTAATAATCGCGACTTTTTCTTTTAGTTTTCCACTCCCCACATAGTTTGGATTATCAAAGATAGGCTGTGGAAACATTAAAGTTTCTAAACCTGGTTGCTTATCTTGACTTTGTTCAGGGGCTAAAATTTTATATTTTGTCCCTTGGATACCAATCTTATCATAATATTGATAAAATTTATTTCCAAATTCATAATCTGGTTTCATTTTTTCCTCCTAGGTCATTATATGTCAAAGTTTCAAGTTTCATAATGAGAAATTCTATGATAAAATGAATTTAGGAAGTGAAGGATATGCCAAAAGGAAAATTAATTGTGATAGAAGGAACCGATTGTTCTGGAAAAGAAACACAGACAAAAAAGTTAGTAGAAAGATTAAAAAGAGAAGGAGAGATTGTCGAGACTTTATCATTTCCAATGTATGATTCACCAACAGGACAAATCATCGGAGCTTGTGTCCTCGGAAAACCACAGATGTGTGAAGAATTATTGAAGGAAACTCACAGCTTTTTTAGAGAGGGTGGAGGAAATATCGATGCCCTTACCGCTTTATGTTATTATGCTGCTGACCGTCGTTATCACTTGCCACGGATTAACAAATATTTAGAGGAGGGGGCTACAGTGATTCTTGACCGTTATGTCACGAGTAACATGGCTCATCGAGGCGGCCTTTTATTAGAGGAAGAAGAAAGAAAGAAAATCTATCAAAAAATTGAACAATTAGAGTATGATATTTTAGAACTTCCAAGACCCACACAAACCATATTCTTATATATGCCTTATGAATATGCTTGTGAGTTAAAAAAGAAACGAGCTGAGAAACCAGATGAAGTAGAACAAAATGAAACATATTTAAAAGTAGGAGAGAAGGCTTATTTAGAACTTGCCGAACTATATCACTTTGATACGGTGTCATGTGTGAAAAATAATCAGATTCGTTCTATAGATGATATCCATGAAGAAGTATATCAACTTGTAAAAAGTAAGAAGTAATGAGTATGAAAGAAGAATTTTTAAAAGAAAAGTTAATAAGTCAATATGGGGAAGACCTTTGCCAAAAAATTTTTGATGGTTTTAAAGGTAAACGTTACACGACATTTCGAGTGAATACTTTAAAAGGGGATGTAAAATCCGTTTTAAAACATTTGAAAGAATTAGGTTTTCAGTTAGAAAGTGTTTCTTGGTATCCTGTCGCCTTTATTGCTCTTAATAAAAAAGAGAAAGACTTCTATGACTTAGAGGAATACAAAGAAGGAATGATTTATTTACAAAGTTTAAGTTCAATGTTACCTGTATTGTTTTTGGGTGTAAACCAAGAGGAGACTGTTTTAGATATGACCGCGGCTCCAGGTTCTAAAACAACTCAGATGGCGATGGAAGCAAAAAACTTATGTCGAATCACGGCCTGTGAAAAAAATACGGCTCGTTTCGAACGACTTAAACACAATATCGAAAAACAGGGAGTCAAGTGTTGTACAGTTTTAAAAGAAGATGCCAGGAATTTAGATTCCTTCTTCCGATTTGATAAGATTTTACTTGACGCTCCTTGTTCGGGGACAGGGACTCTTACCTATAAAAATATGGAAACGAGTTCGATGCTTACTAATGATAGTATAGCAAAAATAAGTGAGACTCAGAAAAAACTTTTATGTAAAGCTTTAACTTTATTGAATCCAAACGAAACGATGGTGTATTCGACTTGTTCTATTTTAGAAGAAGAAAATGAGAGTGTGATTGAGTATGCTCTAAAAAACTTGGATTGCGAGGTTGTCCCGCTTTCTTTAGAAGGAGTTCCTCTTTTACCCACAAAAATAAATGGAACTTTATGTGTACTTCCAAATGAATTTTATGAAGGATTTTTTGTGGCCAAATTAAAGAAAAAGAGTTCTGTATAAAAAAATTTTACATACACTTCTACTAGGTGATGATTTTGAATTGTCTAGTAGATAAACCTTATCCAAAAATTAAAGTAGAAAGAAAATCCAAAGAAGTTGCCGACATTTTGAGTTATTTGTATGCTTCGAATGAAGGCGAACTGACCGCGGTACTACAATATAGTTTTGAAACTTTTGTGATTTCTGATGAAGAAATTGCATACATTTTAAAACAAATTTCCATTGTAGAAATGCATCATTTAAAAATTCTTGGCAAAACAATTGAACTCTTAGGTTGTAAACCAGTGTTCTGTGAAACAAGTCATAATCAAAAAACATATTGGAATTCCGATTTCATTTATTATGATACTGATTTAAAAACAATTTTAGAAATTAATATTGAAGAAGAAAAACAAGCAATAAAAAATTATCAAATGGCTTTAAGTGTCATTGACGATATTTATGTAAAAGAAACAATTAAAAGAATTTTAGAAGATGAATATCTTCATTTAGAAATTTTTATGAAATTAAAAGGAAGTTTAGCAATTTAAAACCAAAAAACTTAAAAACTTAAGTTTTTTTATATACCTGTAAGGTCCCATAAAATGGGCATTTGTCGAAATTTGTCGAACGATTTTTCACGAAAAAAAAAGGAAATCGACAATTTTTTTTGTATATATAAATAGAGGGACTTTTGTTCGACCTCTAAAAATCTAAAAGGGAGGAGGAAGTACTTCATGAAAGAACATAGTTTAATCGAAGACCGTTTATTTCTCGATTTCTTTGGAAGACAAGAAAACATAAGGTATTTGGAATACATGTTAGAAGTCTTACTTGATTTAGATGAAAACACTTTACATGGGAAACTTACTTTTGAAAGTACACTTGAAAGAGAAAACATCGAATCGAAAACCAATCGATGTGACATTGTCTATGAAACAGATGATGTCATCTATAACCTAGAAGCTTATACTACTTTAGATGGAAAAGCATTTGCCAAAAGTACAGCTTATATGATAACACTTTCAAATAACAAGTTAGTGAAACAAGAGAAGTATCATCCAAAGAAACAACTCATTCAAATCAATATAGCAAGACATGTGAGTGAAGAAATGGAAAAAGTCTGTGAACAATGCTTAACCTTAAAACCATTAAATAAATATGTCAGTATGATGATAATAAGACTTGACTGTTTAGAAAAAGTAGATTATAATCGTAATAGAAGTAAAGATTACATAAGACTTCTAAGATTTTTGAAAGCAGAGACACAGGAAGAACGAGAAGAAATAAGTAAAGGAAATGGAGTGTTGGAAAGTATGTGTATTGATATTCCAAGTAGAATGGATACGGAGTTAGACCCAGCCTTTTTTGACCATGATGCATGGGAAAGAAAAATGAACTATGAACGTGGGGAAGATGCTGGAGTTACCAAAGGCGAAAATAGTCTTATTCAAAAAATGATAGCCAAAGGAAAAAGCGATGAAGAGATTGCTGATACCACGGAAATTGATATCAAACGAATTCAAGAACTACGTGCAGCCATGTGTTAAAAAGAAAGAGTGATTCTTTCTTTTTTATATACTAAGAATGATAACAAAAATCTTGTGATTTTTGGCTGTTTTTGATATACTTTAAATAGAATAAGGGTGACTGGGAATGGAAAAATTCGATTGTATTGTCATAGGAGCTGGAAATGGTGGTTTAGTCGCAGCGTTAACATTACAGAAAAAGGGAAAGAATGTACTCATTTTAGAAAAAGGACTTGCGCCAGGAGGAGTCGCGACTTCGTTTCGAAGAGGAAGATTTGAATTTGATGCAAGCCTTCATGAACTTTGTGGATATGGAGAGCTAGGAAATAAAGGAGAGATAGATGCTCTTTTTGAACGTTTAGGAATTGAGTCTAAAGTAGAAATGATGCATGCCAAAGAAGCATTTCATGTTGTTGATAAATTAACCAAAGATGAATACTCTATGCCTGTTGGAGTGGATAACTTTATTGAAAAAATGGAAGAATATGTACCTGGTAGTCGAGATTCGATGACAACATTTTTTGGATTATGTGAAGACATTCAAGATGCTCTTTCCTATTTGCATTCAGAGAAAGGTGCGATAGACGAGAAAGACTTATATCAAAAATATCCTAATTTTGTTCAACTTGCCCCCTATAAAGTGAATGCAGTTTTAGAAAAGATTAAGATGCCTAAAAAAGCGATTGAAATTTTATCGACTTACTGGGTTTATCTTGGTAGTCCAATTGATGATTTAAGTTTTGTTCATTATGCAAGTATGGTATACTCTTATGTCCTTTATGGACCTGCGATTCCAACATATACTTCTCATGAATTATCAAGAGTATTAGAAAATGAATTTAAAAACGCTGGTGGAACGATTTATTACTTATCAGAAGTAGAAAAAATTGACGTGGAAGATGGGGAAGTAACAGGTGTACAAACCAAAGATACTAGTTACGCGACTTCTCATGTCATCGCCAACCTGAGCCCAAAAGTAGTTTATGGAAAAATGATTTCCAAAGAGAATGTTCCAATTGAAAACTGTCAATTAGAAAATGAAAGGATTTTAGGAGCTAGAGGAGTCTCCATTTACTTAGGACTTAATGCTTCTTGTGAAGAAATAGGATTTCATCATTATACTTATTTTCTGTCTAATAACTTAAATAGCAAAGTAGAATATAAAAAAATGCAAGAGGTTTTTCATGGAAATGTTGTCGGAGTCGTTCCAAATATTGTGAATAAAAAGGCTTCTCCAGAAGGAACATGTATCCTAAATCTTACTTCTCTTATCTTTGGAGATGCATTTGATAAATTAGTAAATAAAGAAAATTATTTTGATGTGAAAGAACAACTTGCAGACTTTTTAATTCGCAGTTTTGAAGAAACCACAGGAATTTCGATTCGAGAATATATTGAAGAAATTGAAATTGCAACACCACTGACTTTTGCAAGATATACGGGTCATCCAAGTGGAGTCATTTATGGGTATATGGCGAAAGGATATGATAATTTATTACCAAGAACTTTCAGTGAAGAAGAAGAAACAAGAATTAAAGGGCTTCGATTCTGTGGAGGGTTTGGAGCAAGATTATCTGGATTTAGTTCTACATATTTAAATGGTGAAGATGTAGCCATGAAAACTTTAGGAGAGTGATAAGATGAAAGATATTGTAATGGAAAAGGAACAAAAAAAGTTATTTGAAAAATTTAACGATCTATCCCTTGGTAGACGTGACATTACTAAACATTCTTCTAAAGATTTACCAAAATACAATTATCCTGTTAATAACCTTGTTTCTGCTTTTCATCCATCCAAAATGGAAGTAGTTGTCACAAAAATTGTGGAAGAAAATGAAAATACAAAATCATTTTGGCTTAAAAGAGAAGATAGTGAATATTTACCACCTTTTAAAGCAGGTTCTTATATTACTTTAGAGGTACATACAAATGGAAGAATCTATAAAAGACCTTATACGATTAGTTCAGATACAAACTCTTTAAAGGAATATCGAATTACCATTCAAGAAGAAAAAAATGGCATTGTTTCCCATTATATGTGCCATGAGTGTAAAGAAAATGACAAGCTTACGATCTATGGACCTTTTGGCCATTTTCATTATAGTTTAATACGAGATTCTAGTGATATCATATGTCTTGCTGGAGGAAGTGGGATTACAGGAGTTCGTTCGATGATTGTTGATTTATTAAGAACGAAGAAAGTATCAAGCATTGAGCTTATTTATGGAACAAAAACGGTGAATGATATTTTATGGAAACCAGAATTTGATGAACTTGCGAAAAAGAATAAAAATTTTAAAGTAACTTATTTATTAAGTGAAGAAAAACGAGAAGATTATCCATACGGATTTATCAATGAAGATTTATTAAGAAACTTAAATCCTGAAGGAAAAACCTTCTTTGTATCAGGACCAGTCGCAATGTATCAAGCTTTAAATGATGTATTTGTAAAAATGGATATTCCAAATAAGTTTATTCGTCATGAAGAATTTAGAGAATCATTAGAAACAGAAGATGTTGAAACTTATGAACTTACGATTCATCAAAAAGGCAATGTGACTGTGATTCCATGTAAATCAAATCAAACCTTAGTCCAAAGTATGGAAGAAGGACGTTTCAGTGCCCCTGTCCATTGTACTGTTGGTATATGTGGGTATTGTCGTAGTAAATTAATCAGTGGAACAGTAAAAACCGATACATCAGCATTAAGAAAAAAAGATGTGGATTTAAAATACATTCATCCATGTGTCACTTATCCATTAAGTGATATTGAAATTGAGCTACCGTAAGGTAGTTTTTTTCATAAAATTATTTTATAATAGAAGCGGTGATGGACGTGAAAATTTTAAAAATTATCAAAAAGAAAAAATCGATGTATGAAGTTGTGTTAGATTCCAAAGAAAGTCTTATCTTACTTGAAAGTGTGATGATTCATCATGAAGTTTTTTTGAAAAAGATGCTAACAGAAAAAGAGATAAATGAAATCCAAAAAGAAAATGAAATGGAAATGAGTTATCAAAAATGTTGCAGTTATTTAGATCGAAAAATGCGAACCGAAAAAGAAGTGAAAAATTATTTAAAAAAAGATGAAATTTCCAAAGAAATAATAGAACAAGTGATTCAAAAATTAAAAGCCAATCATTTTTTAGATGACGAAAGATATGTAAATGCATATGTAAATGACATTGTAAAGTTTACGAATAATGGCCCTTTGAAAATAGAAAAGTCTTTAATCGATTTAGGAATAGGCAAAGAAGCAATTGAAAATAGTCTAAAAAACGTAACTTTTGAAGTATGGAAAAATAAAATTGAGAAAATATGTCAAAAAAGAATTCAAAGTAATAAAAAAGATAGTGAAATAATATTTAAAAGAAAACTTATTCAGTATTTATATACATTAGGTTATTCCAATGAACTCACATCATCTATTGTCGAAAATATTCATTTAGAAAACAGTTTAGAACTTATGAAAAAAGAAGAAGAACGTTTAAGAAAAAAACTATCTCGAAAGTATGTAGGTGAGGAATTAGAATTTCAAATAAAAAGAAAGCTTTATCAGAAAGGATTTAAAATAAACTTAGATGAATAACAAGTGCTAAGTTTTACATTTTGACTTTACACTTTACACTTTTAATTGACACGTTTCATATAATGTTGTATAATCACGTTATAAAAATCTTGTATTTGTCAGTTGCAAAATAAGAAAACTCTCTAGAATGCCCATAAATATTGAGCTCATAGAGAGTTTTTT
>CANRDF010000010.1 GCA_947629255.1 uncultured Bacilli bacterium | reverse complement strand
TTTTCTTGTCTTCCAAAGAAATCGAGAAATAAACGGTCTTCGATTAAGCTATGTTCTTGCATGAAGTTTTTCCTCCTCCCTTTTATATTTTTAGAGGTTGAACATAATACCCTCTATTTATATATACAAAAAAAATGTCTGATTTCCTTTTTTTTTCGTGAAAAATCGTTCGACAAATTTCGACAAATGCCCATTTTATGGGCTTTTTTAGGCATATAAAAAAAGTAGATTCTCTCTACTTTTCATTCAAAATTGTTCTCTCACAATTAGATAACGCATGATTCTCTCATTCTCATGATTTCCCCTATATTTTTCTTTTCGACCACTAGCCAGTAGATGCCCTCATAAAGGAGCGACCTTTATTCTTCATCTACCTACAAACACTAGAGAAGACTTTCACTTCCAAATTTCACATGCTTAGGTTCACAGTAATGTTCATCGATTCGGGATTTTTTCATCCATAACGGCCCGCCCCATCTTGTTATGGACAATGCAGATTCATGCTACTCTAACCAGTTTCTAATCTTATAACGTATCACTACGTATCAACTGCAAATGACTTATAGCAACTCTTTCCTCTCTTTGGACGCTACTCCAATAATAAGAAAGTCAGTCTTTTGTTTTCTACCAAAAAGTTTTTGATGATCACGATTAGTCCTGTGTCTTATATAAAGCAAAACCATGAGACCCTATACTTATTCCTACTTCGTAGGTTTCAAATACTTATTACTAAGTATTCCACTCAATCCCCCGAAAAATCTCTCTATCAGGTAATAAGTGAAGCAAAGGTCCATACAAAGTTGCCTCTTTGTTTTTCATATGGTTTCGTTATCTAATTGTCAAAGAACAATTTGTTGTACTATAATTATATTCCAAAAAGTTGATTTGTCAACCAAAATTTTTGTGTTTTTTTTAAAAACGTTAATTGTTAACCGAAAAATCTATCTTGGTACTAAACTAAATATGGTTTTTAAACGAAAAAATTTAATATCTAATGCTATTGCATAAAGAATTACTGTTTGCTATAATGTTAATGGATACATTTGAAATATATCAGGTGTTTTCCCTTTCACTTATCAAAAAGATAAGAGAAAGGTGGTGGTTATTATGACAAAAAGAGAAATCTCTCAATTTATTATAATTCTACTGTTATTTTTTATAGTAATCACATTGCTATTTAGATAATAAAAACATCTGATTTCAACAATCGTTGATTTCAGATGAACTCCAAAGAGGGATTACATCTGATTCACCCAATCAAATGTATCCTTTTTTATTTTATGCAAGTTCCCTTGACGTATTCATAATAACATAAAAATAGTTTTTTTTCAATAAATTTTCAAATTGTGTTTGGAAGTGTGTCTGAAATTCTTGAAACATTTAAAAAGCCCATATTTTAAAGGGCTTATATTCAAAATGGTGTCCCCTGTAGGAATCGAACCTACAACTAAATCTTAGGAGGATTTTGTAATATCCATTTTACTAAGAGGACGCATTAACATTGTATCAAAAAAGCAAAAAAAACGAAAGACCTTTCTTTAAGATTCTTTCATTTCAATAAATTCTTCTACTTCTTGAATGGTATTTTGAAAATTTTCATAATCTACCGTAAACCAAGTGACTGGAAGCTGATGATTAAAAAACGTATATTGCCTTTTCGCATAATGTCTTGAATTTTGTTTTATTTTACTTACTGCTTCTTCAAAAGAAATGATTCCATCAAAATATTCATATAACTCTTTATAGCCAATCCCGGTCATCAAAGCTTTACTTATTATTTTCTTATCATAAAAAGATTTTACTTCTTCAACGAGTCCCTCTTCTATCATTTTATCGACTCTTTTATTAATGATATCATAAAGCTTCTCACGATCTGTTGTAAGTCCAATGATTTGAAAATCATATAAAGGTTTTGAATAATTTCTTTCTTCTTTTCTTTGTAAAAACCGAATTAATCTTCGACGATTATTGACATGGATATCACAAGTTTCATCTTTTTGTAAACACATTTCTTTTAACTCTTCATTTGTATACATACTATAATCCGTATCTTCTTCTTCAGAAAAAATATAGTCATAAAGTAATGCTTTTAAATAAAGTCCTGTCCCACCAACTAAGATGATGTTTTCGTCCTTAAATTTCTCTAGTAACATTCTCGCATCTTTCTGATAATCAAAAACTGTGTAATTTCTTTCTACCTCAACAAAATCAAAGAGATAATGAGGAATTCCTTCTTTTTCTTCTTCTTTAATCTTGGCTGTTCCGATGTTTAAGTCTTTGTAGACTTGCATCGCATCACAATTGATAATGACAGCATTATATTTTTTTGCAAGTTCTACACTTAATTTTGTTTTTCCAACCCCTGTAGGTCCTACAATGGCAACAATCATATCCTCACCTACTTATTTTTAAGAGAATGAAACATCTTTCTCCATAATTTATTAGATGAATAGTTTAAAATTCCTACTTTATAAATGCGAAGTCCATAGCGGAAAACAAGCCAAGTAAAGAAGATATTTATTAAAGTCGATAATCCAAGTTCTAAAAGAGTCATCTGTCCTAAGAAGAACAATACTGGAGAAAGTAAGAAAGATAACATTGGTACGAAGGCAACAAATTTTATGAATATTGCTCCATCAAATTGAACAGCCATTAAAGCTAAATAATAGCCAATCATAATGATGAGCATCATTGGTGTTTGAAGTTGTTGAAAGTCTTCAATACTTGTTGTCATAGACGCTAGAACTCCAGCGACGATTGCATAAAGTAAGAAACTTGATAAGAACAGAAGAATTAAAAATGGTAAGCCTTGAATGAGTAAATCAATCACTCCAGAAGTTTTCACTATTTCCATAATCGATGTCAAAGAAGTAACTGTTCCACTTGAAATCAGTTCACTCGATGTAAATAAACTTCTTGAAAATAAAGCAATTGCTCCATAAAGGAGTAGTAAAACTCCTTGAATTCCTACAAAACAAGTCGAAGAAATAATTTTGGATAGAAAATGAGCTTTTGGAGAAACATTGGAAATAATAATCTCCATACTTCTTGTTGTTTTTTCATCATTAATCTCTGCCCCGATCATCTGAACAAGCATCAATATTAAGAAGAAACATGGAAGGATAATTACTAAAGAAACAACAGAAGATACCATCTCTTTATTTTCACTTTCTTCTTCATTGGTAATTTCAGTTGTTACAACCACTGGAGATGTAAGAGCTAGAATCTCTTCTTCACTTAAACCGCTTTCAGAAATCGCAACCGTTTCCTTAACCGTATTGATGGCACTTTGAATGACACCCAAAGAAATCATACCTACTTCATGGTAACTAATCACATTTGCTTTTAAATAGTTTCCTTCATCTGGAAGAATTTGAATTAAAATCGTTTCTTTATTCTCGTCTTTTAACCCTTCCTTGTATTCAGAAATATCATTCACTTTTTCAATAGCATACTTTTGACTACTTTGCATTACAGATGCCATGTTTGTTAGATTTTCGACAAAAAGGTCATATCCTCCCACTTGGTCTTCGACAAAAACTTGAATTTCTTCATTAAAGTCTCCCCCAAAGAAACTTACAACCGTATCCACATTGGCAATAAAGATGAGTAACAACAGTAAAACAACATTTACAATTTTAAACCATTTAGTTTTTATTTTTTTATCTAAACTTTGTTTGACTAAAAACTTTAATTTATTTGTCATATGCTTCACCTACTTTACTTAAGAAGATTTCATTTAAAGTTGCATCTTCTACTTTAAACTCTGTTACATTTTTTCCTTTTTTCACGACTTCAAAGACATCATCAATTTCTTTATCGCTTTTAATTTTGACAACAATTTCATTGGCAAGATTCTGAACATCTAAAACACCTGGAACTTCTTTTAACTTGTCTATTGAAACATCACCGATAATATGAATGTTTTTCTTTCGATAATCTTTTTTGATTTCTTTTAGGCTTCCTTCTAGGACACATTCACCTTTCACAAGTATCACTAATTTTTCACAGAAGAGTTCCACATGTTCCATTCGATGTGAAGAAAAAATAATACTACTTCCCTTTTCTTTAAATTCACGAATAACTTCCATAAAGAGTTCCACATTAATTGGATCGAGTCCAGTAAATGGTTCATCTAAAATAAGTAGTTTAGGTTCATGCAAAATCGCTGTAATAAATTGAATCTTTTGTTGATTTCCTTTGGATAATTCTTTGATTTTACGATTTTTATACTCACTCATGCCAAAACGGTTTAACCAGTAATCAAGTCTTTCTTCGATTTTTTCTTTTCTCATGCCTTTTAACGTTCCATAGTAAATTGCTTGTTCTAAAACAGTAAGTTTGGTAAGCAAACTTCTTTCTTCGGTTAAAAAGCCAATCGTATCGGTTACTTGATAATCAATTGGTTTGCCATTTAATAAAATTTTTCCTTTCGTTGGTTCTAGTAAACCAATAATCATTCTGAATGTTGTAGTTTTACCAGCACCATTTACACCTAAAAGTCCAAAAATCTCGCCATCTTGTACTTCAAAAGATAAATCATCTACTGCTTTTACAGTATCATAATACTTCGTCACATGACTCACACTTAACATAATATCACTCCCATACATCTATAATTTGTTTTAATAAATCTGCCACTTCATCATCTTTAGAATCTCGAAAGAAATTTTCTTCAAAAAAATCATTATGAATGATTAAATAAAGAAAATCCTTGTCCATCTCTTCTAAGATGGAAAGCAAAGAAATCTGTGAAATTCTTTTGAGTTCATCCAGTTTTTCTTTCTGTTCAATTTGAATATTCCTTCTTTCTTCAGGATATCCTGATAATACATTAGATGAAAACAAAGCTTCAAATATACTTTCTAAGAAAATCTCAGCTCCTGTTCCAAAAAATTTACCAAATGGAATTGATACGGCATTTCCCGCATTCACCCTTTGAAACAAATTTGCATCAATCACATCAGCTACATAGCCACATAAAACATTTGGCATCGCATTCGCACTTAATAATGCTCCTTCTCCACTCGCGCATCCAGTAATCACAAAATCAACTGCATGAGTATTTAATAAAATACCTGTTAAGACTCCAGCACCTACATAGTCCATTCGATCTTCTTCATCTTCTTTGACACCATAATTTAGTACTTCATGATGATACTTTGTTGCTACTTTTTCTAATACTTTGAATATAAATGAATTTTTCTTTTTTTGACTATTCTCGGTTATCAAAGCAATTTTCATGAACATCCCTTCATTTCTTTCTTCCATTATAACAGTAATCTAACAAAAAATCTAGGTCTCCCTAGATTAAATAATGATCAAATCATTAAACGGATAATGTATACGGTGAACCTGAAGCACCTGTACCTCCTGAAATTTTTACAGAAGGTGAAAGATAAAGGGCAGGCCAAACACTGGCGGAGCTCCAAGCATCGGAAACACTGAGATACCCAGACGAATACACATTGAACGCAACGGTTACGTCAGACGAATACGAGGGCAATGTCCACATAGACCCTTCTAGTGGTTTTAACCAATCATTATTTCCACAATCTGGCATACTATTCCAGCGAAATAACTCTTTTGCAAAACAATTAGTTCTTCCTGTAGTCCCTCCACTTGTCGCATATCCATAATCAGATGGATAAGGAAGTGCGATGCTTTGTTTTCTGGGGTTCCATTCTGTTGGGCTATTTTTATATACCGTTGTACCTCTTTCATAACCATACCAATGGGTTACTAATCCGGTACTTGCACTATCGTAACTGGCTGTTCCCCCTAAATTCCATATAATATCTGTAGCTATCATTCCTTTTGCAGTTACATTCATAGTTGTTGTATAAAATGTACCTTCATTTAATTCCTTCATTAAACTTGCTTGGGTCCAATCATTTATACCACTTATATTCCATGCTATATCTCCTATACTATCTTTTCTTATTATCTTTATTCTCTGTTGGACTCCACTGGTTGTTTTCACATTGACAAGCCCTATAATTCGCCATGTTTCGTTATTAAATGTAACATAGTTACTTGGATCTTTTCCTGCATATCTTAATTCTTTCGACGTCCATCCTGTAAGAGTTGGTGTTACTTCATATAGTCCATCCCCACTTGTTGCTTTTGTTATGCTTCCTAAGGTTTCTGCTATAGTTGGATATGGTATTGCTACTGATCCACTTGTTACAGAATTACTTACATTCCCAGCATTATCTTTCACAGTAACTGTCGCTGTATAACTTTGTCCTTTTACTAATCCTGTAAATGTGGCTGTATTTACTTCTGAGGTTTGAGTTGCATTATTAGATAATTTCCAAGAATAACTTCCTGCTGCAGTAGCTACTCCACTTAAACTATCACTTGGACTATTGGCTGTAAAGATTATGCTTGTTCCGCTTAACCTTCCTGTTGCACTTCCAATGGTTGGTGGTGTAATATCTACTTTATATCCACTAGAGCATAATGCACTTGTTTTTCCTGATACATCTGTGACTTGAACACAAGCTTTGATTCCATTTCCTTCTGGTAATGAAATCGTTCCTGTTCGAGTGGTTCCTCCATTACTTCCATTTAATCCTAATACACTTGTATAATTATTACATTGAGCAGATGTTGTTGTACAATATTTGGCTGATGCTACACCACTATGACTATCTTTTACAGTGACTGTTAAAGTCGGTCTTGCTGTTTTATACCATCCGTTACTTCCATTCGCGGCCACGATAGAAAAACTAGGATTATCTGGTTCATTACCATCTACTTTATATGTAGTTGGATTACATTTTGTCTTTGTAAGTCCTACTCCATCAGTTACAGTGACACATACTTTTTGAGCATTTGCATTACTTCCAAAATCTACATCAAAATTCTTACTTGTTTCACTTCCACTTAATTTAGCTGTAAGATTTGGTTTACAATCACTTGTTCCCACACAATACATTGCACTTGATACTCCTGACTGACTATCACTTACAGTCACTCTAAGCTTTAATGCTTGATACCATCCACTTCCACTTGTTCCTGATGTTTGACTTTGAATGACATATGTTGGATCATTTGGTGCTGTATTATCTACTTTAGAAACTACGATAGAAGTGCTATTTACATTTCCTGCTTGATCTTTTACATGGAAATAATATGTAGTATTACTATTTGCAACTCCTGAATAATTTTGAGCATTGGTAGGAAAATCTTCTACACTTGTCCAATTACTTGGTGTAATATTTGTACTAAATTCATATCCTGCGATTCCACTGATACCATCAATCGCTGTTCCACTTAAACTATTTGTATTTCCCCATGTACTTTGAGCGATTGCATTGGAAAGATTTGGCTTTTCTCCATCTACATTATAAGTTTGTGAACAAGTCTTATTACTTGTATTTCCTGCATTATCAGTAAATGTGACACATACAACTTTATTTGTTCCATTTGTTAACTGGATAGTCTTACTTGTTTCATTAAATGGTGTATCTGGTTCACAATTACTAGTTCCTTCACAGTAACTTCCACTTACAATATTACTTCCTCCTGTATCTGTTCCTGTGACTGTAATAGATGCATTCTTATACCAATCATTATCTCCTTTTACAGAATTATTATCTAATCCAAATTCTTGAGTTGGTGCACTTAAATCTATTTTTACAGTTGTCTCCTGAACTTCACTTTCATTTCCTAATTTATCTTCTGCTTTAATATAAATAGTTCGTTCTCCTTCTTCAAATATAGTTAAAGTTGCATTTGCATTTTTATCTTCTTTGGTAAATGTTTCTATTTCTTTCCAATCACTATTGTCTGTAGAATAATAGAACTTCTCTACTCCACTGATATCATCTGTTGCACTTAATGTAATTGTTATACTTGTATTAGACCATGTATCTTTACTTGGATTATCTATCGTTAATTCTGGCCCTTTTGTATCGGCTTTTGTAATAGTAAATTCTATATCATAAAGATTATCTAATTTATCTTTAGCATAAATATGGATTTTTTTATTTTCGGAGGATGGATAGATAATTGTCTGTTCATTTTCTTCAGTAAATTCTGTCCATTCTTCTTCTAAATCTATGCTACTTACTCCATCTTCAATTCTATATTCTTTTAATCCTGATTTTAAATCTTCAAATTTGATATTTAATACAGCACCCTTATCATCACTTGTTTCTGTAACATCAATCGTTGGTCCTGTTTGATCTAACATCTTTGTTTCAAATTCTTGTTCTTTTTTATTTCCCATTGCATCTTTAAAATAGATGTTGTATTCTTTTTCTTCTGTAAAGTCTAATGGTAAAATAACATTGGTACTTGGTTTATCTAAAGAATTATAGCTTGTTCCATCTAACGAATATTCAGTAATATTAATATCTTCTTTTTCACTTGTTGCTGTAAATGTAACTGTTTCTTTATCTTTTGTATACTCATTTTGTTCTTCATAAGCAATTGTAATTGTATTGTTTCTTTTTTCTTCTTCTATATATGTTGCTACTACACTTATCTTACTTTCAAATGTCGCATTCATAACATCTTCTATTGGTGGTGTCTCTTCATCCATCCATAGTTTTAAAGTATAATCTGTTTCTTCATTTGGTCCTAAACTTCCCGTCGTTAAAATATGAGAATCATCTGCTTGAAAATCTTTCTCGCTTATAGTTGCTTCTGTTTCTTGATACGTATCTAAGTTCTTTCCTTGACTATCATTTAAACTGACTTTAATATATTCACCATCTAATCTTTTCGTATCTCCTAAATTCTTTTCTTCTAAGTTTACTTGATAATAAGCTGTTGTATTACATGTATTTTTTACTTTAAAAGTATATCCTTCTTGTTCTTTTCCTTCTTCGTCTGTAACAGGATAAGCTTCTTCTAAATGAATTCCTTTTGTTTCGTTTGACATCGTAAGCTCAAAACATTTCACTCCAAGTATATCAAATGTATTTTGTGTTTCTGAATTAATCCAATATCCATAAGTAATTCCAATAATACTTAAGAAGATAATAAGAACTCCTATTCCAAACAAAACAGTTTTTCTTAGTTGCCTATGATACCCCCCCCCCAACGGCATTTTTTAAAACTTTAATTAACCTCATTTTCAAAGCCTCCTTGTATTTTTCTATTTCCATTTTACACAAAAATAGACTCTTTTTCAAGTAGTCTTTTCATTTAAGTTTTCGTGTTTTGAAAGATTTTAAAAATGAGACTTAAATAAATAATATATCGTATACTTATACAATATGAATTATATATAATGAGCCTACCATAAGTTTTGTGGCATTTGTTGGCGTAATTTTAATTCAATAACTTCAAATTTTATTACTTCCATTAATTCTTTTTCTATCTCTTTTAAATTTTTTTCAATCAACTCTCCATCCAGATAGCAATGATCTAAATAGCCCTCATTAATTAACTTTTGAAATTGTTCTTGTTGAATTGGGTTTAGGGTTGCAAACCCAGTAAAATGTAATCCTGTATTTCTAAAAGAACTAAAAATAAAATGTTTTAAAAACACATCACATGGCATAGCATCAACTAAAGATAAATCATTATTATCAAAGCTGCAATGATCTACTTTTATTTTTTTCCAATCTTTCACTCTTATTTTAGTATTCGAAAAATTACACATAGAACACTCTAAAGTATCGAATTCATAATAAGATAAATCCACATTAGATAAATCAATATCTTTCATGTATAATACAGAATTATTTTTTACATTATATGACTTTGAAAAATCAGGTTTTGCATTTGTATTTTTTAAATCAATATCACACCATGCCGTATCTTCAAAAGATACTTCACTTAAATCTATTTTTTCTAATAATCTCATATCTCTGTTAAACCATTTTATTCGAACTATTTTGTTTTCTATAATCTCTGGTTCATAATAAAATAACAATTTTTCTAAAACATCTAAATCAATATGAATTCGATAACCTTCTGGAACTTTTTCTAAAACTTTTTCAATATGATCTGTCCATAAAAGAAACATTGAATGATTACATAATTTTTGAATATTTTTAACTAATTCTTTTTTTTCCATTTTAAACCTTCCTACCATCTATTTTTATTTGAAATCAAAATCCAATTCTAATATCTACAATAATTTTATCCCCTACTTTATTTTATACTCTCCTTTCTATTGATTATTTTAACATGTTATCTTTTAAAAGTCATTAATTTTTGAATTTAAGTTTCATTATAAATACCTAGATCAAGATGGAAAATACGAAAAATTTCAAACATTCACTACGCTGAAACAGATTTTTACTTAATCCATAATAACTTATCATTCGCATTTTTTCAAGAGCAAAAAATCTAGGTCTCCCTAGATTAATAAATTTCCGATTTTCCATTTTGATCAATACTTAGAAGTGTCACATCTTCTAAATGTCTATGATGTTTTTTTAAATAGTCATTTAACCATTTTTTGGTCTTTTTCGCTTTTTTTAATTCTTCTTCATCTAAAACTCCATTGGTAATCACAGAATAACATAAAGTCTGTTTTGGAGTATTTTTTTTGACACTTGCCTTTACATCATTTTTTGTTAAATTTTGAGAATTTTCTTTTAATAACACAGAAATATCTCCAGAAGGCTCTAAAAGAGCTGTATCTAATTCTTTTAAATCAAAGCAACCTTTAAGTCTACATTGTTCCAATACTTGAGTAGGACTTAATTTAGCTTTAGATAAATTTTCCTCGACAAAATGATCTTTTTCAAAAAGAATTAAAGGCACTCCTTCGAGTAATTTTTCTGTCGTATGAAATGTTGAACTAAGAAGATTTAAGATATATCCAAAAGCTCCAAATAAAATAATGCCTAAGACTCCATCCCATACAGAAATATCCAAACTAATAATCGTGTCGGCTCCAATCGAACCAATCGTAATCCCTACAACATAATCATATAAAGTGAGTTGTTTGATTTGTTTATTTCCAAGAAGTTTGACAACAAGAAGTAATACAACAAAAAGAAGAAAAGCACGATAGAAAATTTCCATTCATTCATCACCTAAAGTTAGTATGAATGGTTTTGATTTCTTTATACTTTCTATTTTTATACATTCTTTTTTCTACTAATGGAAAGTACTTTTTTTGTACTATTTATAGAAAGAGAATATCCTCCTTTTTCTAATAATTCTTTATAATAATCTGCATCTATAATTTGATCTTCTATTGCGACAAGATTTTTATAATCTCCTACACAATCTTCATCTACTGTTGCAAGAAGTTCATCTGAAATTCCACCTAAATAAGTGATTTTTTGAGTTCTTGGTGTATAATGGTATGGATCTAAAAATTCTTTTGCATATTTTTCTGTTTTGTCTATAATTACTTCTAAAATATATCTTAAATCTGACCATTGGGCTATGTCTTTTTCATCTACTTTAAGAAATAATTTATAATCTGCGTAATCTTTATCTTTAACGTTACACAACTTCTTAGAATCAGTCTTTACAGAAACTTTCATATGAGATGCCTTACACATACAAACTAAATAAGAAATATCCATATTCTCATCATAATCAATTAATTTAGTATAAACATCTTGTGGCTTTTCTTTTTGTAAATAATAATTGATAGACAACTCATCTCTAATATGCTGAAAAAACAACTCTACATTCCTTTCTCTTTGTTTTATTTCTTCAGGGTCAATTAACATTTTGTATTTAATTTTTGAAAATCCTGATGACCTATCTATTCCTACAATGATGCCTTCTTGACTCGTAAACTCTAAAAAAGACTGTAAAAATTTTGAATCTTTTTCTCCATAAATTAAACTTTGAATTAAATTTTGATATACATAATCTTTATCTTTGGAGTCTTGATCTAAAATAATCTCTACTGAGTCTCCATATGGATGTTTTTGAAATTCTTCTCGAAGTTTTGTTCGAATCATTTCATAAAATTCATTCCAAAGAATTTCATTCGAACTTCTTTTTTTCTCTAGTTCTATTAGCATTGCCCTTTTTTTCTCTAATAATTCTTCTTGTAAATTCATCCTTTACATCTCTCTTTCTTTCCTTTATTTTATCTTAAAATTTATTTGATGACAAGTGATATTTATAAATAGATAACACCGATAAATTCAAGCATTCTTCATTTTTATCATAAATGGTATTTTGAATCAAAGGAATCATATGATAAAAATCTTTTTTATCAGAGCAAAAGATGATGTAACTTCCCTTTTCAAGTGCCAAATCCTTTACTAAAACATCCTGTATCTCTTTTTCTTTTAAAATGTGATTATGTTCCATATAGGTTTCAAATACAACAACATCATTGAAAGAAGCATGAAGTTCTTGAGATAAACGAAGTAAATCTTCGTACACTTCATCATAACTTTTTCCTAACACTTTGCACAAACTTCGTACTACACAGTTACTTGTGCCGTCTTTTCCACTTATATAGTATTCTTCAAAATTCATGTGTTTCTTCTCCTTCTCTTTTTTCTTTTCCTTCTTATGAGTAATAAAATAATAAGAATGATAACAAGGAGGATAATAATAGACCCAAGGGTAATGTACTTTTTTTGTAAAGAAACTTTATTTTGTAGGTAAACATCAAAGGAAGATATTTCTTCTCCTAAAAAGGAAATATGAATTGTTCCAATAAGAGTATTGGGTTTGGTAAGTGGTGTTACTTCTTCTTTGGTATCATAAGTGACAGTTAAAGATTCTAAAGAATAATCGTTTTCTAAATACTTGGTAATTGTTTCTTGGGCATACACTGGAATGGATTTTTCTTCGGCATATTTCGTTGGAATTTCATATATTTTTTCTCCTTCTTCTATAATACTTTGATTTGCATAATGAGTAGTAAAATAATCATAAATTGTCTTTGCATCCATCACGTGTCTTGGTGTAGACCAATCATTTGGAGCTCGACAAGTCACAAGCATGTAATTCACATCATCTGCTTTAGCAATAGAGGCTAAACAAAGACCGGCTTCATTTGTCGTTCCTGTTTTACCACCGATCAAATAATCCATATCAAGTCCATATCTTAATTTGGCTCTTTCGGTTGTACTATAAAAAGTTCTTCCTGTCGTTGTCGTATAAGACTTTGCTTCAATGATTTCTTTAAATGTAGGAATGGTAAGTGCATACTGAAATAAAGTTGCCACATCTTTGACTGAAGAATGATGTCCTTCCGCATCTAACCCTGTTTCATTTACAAAATGAGTTTGGGAAAGTCCTAGTTCCTCTGCTTTCTCATTCATAAGTCGAATAAATTCATCATGACCACCCACCACTCTCGTTAATGCTTGGGCAGCCTCGGCTCCAGAAGGAAGTAATAAACCATAGAGTAAATCGCGAATGGTTACAGTCTCTCCATAAGAAAAACCCGCTGTTGAAGCACCAACTTCGTATAACCCTCGATAATCTTCCCAAGTAAGTGTGACAGTTTCATCTAAATTACTTACATTTTCTAATGTAATCACGGCCGTCATAATTTTAGTAAGCGACGCGATAGAAATTTGTTCTTCACTTTCTTTTTCATATAGAATTGTATGGTTATCTAAGTTATAGAGAATCGCATTTTGGGATTCAATGGGAAGCTCTAATGCGGAAACACTGGTAACTAAAAAGAAACAAAGGAAAAAACTAACGATTTTCTTCATGACGACCTCTTTTCTTAAATTCTTCTATGCGATTCATGACCGCTTTTACGTTTTTCTCGGAACCACTGTCGGTTGGAAAATAATATTTATGATCTTTAATCGATTCTGGTAAACATACCATAGAAGATACTTTTTCTTTGGTGTCATGGGCATAAACATACCCATGTCCAAATCCTAGTTCACTATCTAATTTTGTGACTGCATTTCTTAGGTGATATGGTACACTTTCGTTCATCGTATCTTGAGCATCTTTCTTCGCTTTATTATAAGCCATATATAACGCATTGGATTTTGGCGAAACACTTAAATAAACAACAGCTTGAGCAAGAATCACATTACATTCAGGCATCCCAATATTATGACAGGCTTCATATGCACTTGTAGTTTGAGTTAAAGCACTCGGATTTGCAAGACCGATATCTTCTGAAGCAAAACGAATGAGTCTTCTTGCAACATATAAAGGGTCTTCCCCTGCTTCTAACATTCTTGCTAAATAATAAATGGCCGCATCAGGATCACTATTACGCATTGATTTGTGTAACGCCGAGATTAAGTTGTAATGCTCTTCCCCTTTTTTATCATAAAGAAATACTTTACTTTGCAATGATTTTTCTAAACCTGTTTTGGTAATCATTTTTTTATTTTTTTTCATTGGGGTAATATTTATGACATTTTCTAATGTGTTTAAAGCCCCTCTTGCATCCCCACTAGAAAATCTTGCAATAATAGAGTAACAAGATTCTTCCATCTCCACATTTTTAAATTCTGGCAAATTCATCGCTCTTTTTAATATACCAACTAATTCTTCTTCAGTTAAAGAATTTAAAACATAAACTTTTGCACGTGATAAAAGTGCTGAGTTGACCTCGAAAGATGGATTTTCAGTCGTTGCTCCAATTAAAATAATGGTTCCATTTTCGACAAAAGGTAAAAAGGCATCTTGCTGAGCTTTATTAAAACGATGAATTTCATCGACAAATACAATTGTTTTTTTGCCATTTCCTTTATTAAATTTTGCCATATCAATAAGTTCTTTAATTTCTTTTACTCCACTTGTGACTGCTGAAAGTTCATAAAAGGCTGAGTTTGTTTGTTTTGCAATAATCTTTGCAAGTGTTGTTTTTCCAACACCAGGAGGTCCCCAAAAAATCATTGATGTAATTGCATCATTTTGAATCATTTCTCGAATTGGTGATCCCTCCCCGACAATGTGTTCTTGGCCAAAAAAATCATCTAATGTTTTAGGACGCATTTTCTCGGCTAAAGGAACAAATTCAAAAGTTTCATTTTGTTCAAATAAATCCATGTTTTATCACCATCTTTGTAAGAATATTATACTACAAGATGTTTTTCTTTGTAAATGTATTATGATTTAGGATAGATTTTAAAAAATGCTTTACAACCACACATTTGTTGGTTTATAATTATTTTAAGGATGGAGTGATTAAAATGAAAAGACTAAATATTTTTGTAGATGAAACTGGTGATTTTGGTTATGGGAAAAAGGCTTCTAGATTGTATGGTGTATCGTTTACTTTTCATGAACAAGAAAATGATATTGAATTAGAATTAAATAAATTAAATGAAAGACTTAAAAGAATTGGCTATTCCGGTATGATTCATATGGCGGATCTCATTATGAAACGTGGAGATTATAAAGAGTTTGATATTAAAAAGAGAAAAAGTATTTTTAATGCATTTTATCAATTTGCTAAAAGAGTGCCTATTCAATATACTTCTCTTTTCATTGATAAAAAGTATGCAGATGATCGAAGAATATTAAAGAAACAGTTAATTCAAAAAATTTATAATATGATTTCTAAACATGAAGATTATTTTAAAAAATTTGATAAAATCGTTATGTATTATGATAATGGACAAGGAACTTTATGTACGATCTTAGAAAATGCATTTCTTCAGTTAGAAAATTTTAAACATTGCGTAAACTTTAATCATGAAGAAAAAAGATTATTTCAAATTTCAGATATGTTAACTTATATCGATAAATATGATTTTAAATATAAAAATAAAATAGAATTTACTCATGGAGAAAAATATTTTTTTAGTTTTGAAGAAATAAGAAAGACTTTAAAAGAATTGGATGTGAAAAGATTTTAATTAAAGCATTAAAAAAGCAACCGTAAGGTTGTTTTTTTAAGCAGCGCTTGGCGCTAACACGGGTTTGGTCCATACATTGTCCAAAGATGCTTAGACCAAGTGTAGATTATCTACATTCATAGTATATCTACAATCCAAGAAAATTATAACTTTTCTTGTTTCAAATATATAATACAATAAGCTACAGTAAATGTCAAGTACTAAAATAAATTTTTTTCACGTAAATTTTTTTTCAAATCTTAATGAAATAATCTTCTAGAAAGTTTGTATCAAGATACTATTGTACTATTTTTTACTTTTTTCTTTAATCTATCTATTTTCTTTTTATTAATTGGATATACTGTTGCAACATGAGCAACCGTTTTATCTATATTTACCACTACGCAAACATACTGCTGTAGCTTTTTATAAAATCTTATAGAATTTCTAGCACTATCAAAATAAACGAAAATTGGGGAAGCAATAACTTTTGAAATGTTACTTAATGCATCAGTATAATTATTTAGGTTAAGAAAATTGCTCGTATGTTTTTGAACATGATATACAAGCCCTATAGATTGGACAATATCAAACCCCACACCGTCAGTTATTCCATACTTTTTACAAAAATTTTCTGTTAATTTGCCTACTTTTACTACTGAAGTTTTTTTCCTCATGATTACCATCTCCATAATTAAAGAAAGACCTATACTCTCGAAGAATATAGGTCTAGAGTAAAGGTAGGTCTCCCAGTCCCTACATGTATCCTTTCAGCTTTCGCTTACTCCAACTCGTCACCGAGCGTAGTGTAAGAAGAATTTTTACACCCTCTATTACTCCACATCAACAATAACACATGTGCTATGAAATTATTGTCGTTTTATGCCAAGATTTTTCTTGACAACTTATTATAACCACAAAATTGTAATTTTTTCAAGTATTTTAATTGCTAAAATTTCATCACTAAAATAAACTTAATTGACTTGTTTCAGGCATATTTCCAAAAATACCCATAACACGCATCTTTTCAATGGTTGTTACATTGACTTTTCCTCTATTTTGGAAGTCTTCAATACTATAAAATGCTTTTTCATTTCTTTCTTCCATAATCTTTGTGGCAACGGCATCCCCTAGTCCATCTAAAGAACGGAATGGTAAGATTAAAGCATTTTCACTTTCATCCATAATAAAGTTTTGGCCATCACTTTTTTCAATATCAATATTTTTAAAGATGATTCCTCTTGCAGATGCTTCTAAAGCAATTCGTAAAGTTTCTAAAACAGAGGATTCTTTATTGGTCATATCATAACCTTTTCCTTGAAGTTCCATAATTTTCGCACGAATAGCATCATAACCTTTGACCATCGAATCGATATCAAAATCATAAAGTCTTGTAGAAAAATATGTTGCATAATAGACAAGAGGTTTATGAACTTTATACCAAGCAACACGATAGGCACTCATAACATAAGCTGCGGCATGAGCTTTTGGGAACATGTATTTGATTTTATAGCAAGAATCAATAAACCATTTTGGAATATTTGCTTTTTCCATGATTTCTTTATACTCTGCCCAAGTAGCTGGGTCTTTCGTTGCTTTTCCTTTACGAACAAATTCCATAATTTTAAATGCTTTAAATGGTTCTAGACCTCCATACATAAGCTCGACCATGATGTCGTCTCGACAACCGATCACTTTACCAAATGGCACTACATTGTTTTGAATGAGTTCTTGAGCATTTCCAAGCCATACATCTGTTCCATGAGAAAGTCCGGAAATTTTTACTAGTTCGGCAAATGTTTTTGGTTTGGTGTCTTTCACAAGTTGAATCGTGAATGGTGTTCCAAACTCAGGGACACCGAGCGTTCCTGTCTCACATAGTATTTGATCTGGAGTCACACCTAAAGCTTTTGTACTTGTAAATATACTCATGGTTTCTTTATCATCTAATGGAACTTGAGTAATATCATCTCCCGTTAAATCTTGAATCATACGTAATTGTGTTGGGTCAGTATGTCCTAAAATATCTAGTTTTAAAACACATTGGTCAATAGCATGATAATCAAAGTGTGTGGTTCGCCAAGCACTTGTTGGATCTTCTGCCGGATACTGAAATGGTGTAAAGTCATAGACTTCTTTGTATCCTGGAATAACAACGATTCCTCCTGGATGCTGTCCTGTTGTTCTTTTACAACCTGTACAACCAATCGCAAGACGTTCGGTTTCAATATTTCTTAAAATAATATTTTTATCTTCACAGTACCCTTTAACATAACCATAAGCTGTTTTTTCAGCAACCGTTCCAATGGTTCCTGCACGGTAGACATTATCGACACCGAATAAAACTTTTGTATATTCATGAGCACTTGCTTGGTTTAAATCGGAGAAGTTTAAGTCGATATCAGGAACTTTATCCGCATTAAAACCTAAGAAAGTTTGGAATGGAATATCATGTCCTTCTTTATGAAGAGGTGTTCCACATTTACTACAATTTTTATCTGGCAAATCGTATCCACATTTATAGGTATTTCCTAAGGGTTCTCCATTTTCATCATTAAATTCACTAGACTTACAATTTGGGCAGCGGTAGTGAGGAGCTAAAGAATTTACTTCCGTAATTCCCATAAGGTTAGCCACAAAAGAACTTCCCACAGAACCTCGGCTTCCTACTAAGAAACCTTCATCATTCGAGTGTTTTACCAGTTTTTGAGCAATTAAGTAAATGACGTCAAAGTTAGCTCCAATAATCGCGGTCATTTTTCCTTTGGCTTCTTTCATGAGATCTTCTTCGCTTGCTTCAGTATTTTCTTTTCGTAAACTTTCATAAATTTCTTTTTGAACAGCATCAGGTCCTTTTGTAACGACATCATGTAGTCTTTTATAGATGACTGCATCTTCGTCACTTCCTGCGTTTTTCTTAACGGCATCAATGAATGGAGCTCCGTAAAGCTCGAGAGCAATTCGCTCTTCAATATGATATGGAAGTGGATCTCCATACCACTCTTTGGCTTTATCATAAACCATATTGGTAACCGTCATTTGAGAGTTTTCAATGACTGGGGCGAATGGAATTCCTTTCGTATCAGGAATGACTTCTACTTCTTCGATTTTGTTTGCAATAGCATTTGTATTGGTAACAACGATCTCATAAGCAAGGTCACTTCCTAAGAATTCAAAGTCTTCTAACATTTCTTTCGTTGTTTTAAAATACATGTTTGGAACTTCCATTCCTCTTCGATTTAATGGATGAAGTTTCCCATTGAATTTTTGGTTTACAATAATCTCTCGGTAAATCTTGTCGTCTTTGGTGAGATTATGAACGTCTCCAGTGGCTACCACAGGTTTTCCTGCTTCCTTCGCGACTCTTACAATTCTTCTTAGATATTCTTCTGCTTCTTCGACACTTTGGAATTTGGCATCTTGACCAATTAAATGGGTGAATGCACTGATCGGTTGAACCTCAATGTAATCATAGAAACTCATCATATTGACTAGTTCTTCATCTTCTTTTGAACCTGCTTTATCAAAAATTTCCCCATTGATACAACCAGAACCAATTAAGAGTCCCTCTCTTAAATTTAAAACTTCACGTCTTGGAATTTTAGGTTGCTCATTTTTATATAAATACTTCGTGTTGGCAATAGAAACAATTTTAAATAAGTTTTTAAGACCCACTTTATTTTGTACAAGCATGGTTGCATGAAAAGGATAAGCAAACCGAACTAAAGAATCCATATCAATATCTTCTAACACTTGATTAGTTGTCGATATATTACGGTCATTTAAAACTTTACACATTTTATAGAAAGCAAGCGCGGTTCCTTCGGCATCATAGTCTGCACGATGGTGTTTTTCTTCATCCCATGGAATATCAAGTCTTTTGGTTAATGTTTGTAGCTTGTGATTTGGCCATTCTGGATGAAGCATTCTCGCAAGACTCATGGTATCTAACACAGTATAATCAAATTCGCGTAGTCCATATCGGTTACATGCTGAGGTCATAAAAGAAATATCAAACTTCGCATTATGGGCAACCATCGGATTATCGCCTGCCCATTCTAAGAAACGACGGGTGACATTTTCTTCGGTATCTTTGCCAGCAACCATTTCATCTGTGATAAAGGTAAGCTCGGTAATCTTCTTTGGAAGTGGACGATGGGGGTCAATCAGTTCATCAAAACGATCTAGAATCTCGCCATTTTTGATTTTGACCGCACCAATTTCAATCATTTGATCAGAACCTGCATAGAAACCTGTCGTCTCGGTATCGAAAACAACAAAGGTATCTTCTAATAAATTGTATTCACGATTATGGAAAATGACATCGATATCGTCGTTTACAATATTCATTTCCGCTCCATATAAAACTTTGAAACGGTCACTTCCCTCTTTTCCTTTATTATAAGAATTCACCGCATGGAAAAGTTCAGGATAAGCTTGGACACAGTTATGATCAGTGACGGCAACTGCTTTATGGCCAAGTTTAATCGCATGTTTCACAATATTTCTTGGGTCTTTTTCTTCGTAAGGTACAACTGAGTCCATTGCACTCATCATCGTATGAGCATGAAGTTCTACTCGTGGTGTCTCTGCATCATCCGTTTCTAATTCATCTTTGGAATCAATTTTTTCCATATTTCGAATGGCAAGAACTAGGTCTTTTGCAAAGTTATCGTATTCCACATTTCCTTGGAAACGATACCAAGAACCGACTTTAATGGTATTTACTACACTTTGATATTCTTTTTTATCTTTTTTAAATATTTTAGCTAAAATGGAATTGGTTTTATCACTAATTTTTAATGTAATAATATTAATGGTCTCTCTTTCCATCGTATCTATACCAAAAACATAGGCTTCAAAAATCACATTTTTCGCATCCCCCATGACTTGTTGGATTGGAGTGGGATTTCCTACAATCTCTTTGCCAAGAATTAAACTTCCTTCGACTTTCGGAACTTCTTCCACAATTTTCGTTTCTTTTTTGGATGCTTCAATTTCTTCTTTGACACTTTTTTGAATTTCTTCATTAAATAATGTATCACAGAAATAGTCTCCTAACCCATATAAACGAAGTTCACTTTCGATTTCACTTCCAACATTTTCCATCTCTTCTTGTTCTGTTTTATTGGACACTTCATAAATAATATTATTTTCATCCATGGTTGGAATACTATCTAAGATACTTCCGAGTGAAGGTTTTCGCACTTTGATAATCTTCGCGATATGAGTGACATAATCTAGGACACTTTCTGGATCGATCGTTTGATATTTTATCGTTATCTTACATTTTTCTTTGCCATGGATTCCATTTTGAGAAGCTAAAAAGAGTTCACTTACGGTTTCATAAGGAATTACTTTTTCACTCGTTAAAATGACTTCATATAAACGAGTATCTTTATGAAATAAGACTTTTTCTATCTCGATATTTTGTAAATCTTCTTTATTTCCCTCATAAGAAATACTATTTAAAAATCTTTCTAATTCATCATTCATACTTACTACTCTCCTCTTTGATAAATTCTATTTGATTGATATTCACTTGATATTCATCTAAACGTCTTGAGACTCGTCCTTTCACACGTATGAAGTCTCCAACTTTGATTTTGGGAACCTCTTTCATCACACTGGAAAATAAGACAAAGTTGCCATTTGAGACGGTTTCATCACTCACGGTTAAAAAGGCCATATCTTCATTATTTTTGGTTTTTATTTTTTTGATTCGTTCCACCAAAACAACACATTCAACATGTTTATCATAAAACTTTCGGATATCTTCTAGTTTCATGATATTTTGTCCGACATACTTACTTGACGGATGATTACTTATATAAAATCCAAAACTATTATACTCGCTTTTCCGTTTTTCTTCTAGACTTTCTTCTGGTTTTTCTTCTAAAGTTGGTTTCATAATATAATCTTCTTCTAAATCACTTGATAGTTCGGCATAGTTTAAAGCGGAGTCCATATTTGCTTTTAAAGTGTTATGATTCGAAGTAAATACACGAAAAGCATCGGCATCAATTAAGGATTCAATCGTTTTTCTGGTTACACTTTTGCCATAAGTTCTCGCGACAAAATCAAAGAAATCAGTAAAAGGCTTCTCGCCTCTTTTTTCTATGATTGTTTTTGAGGCTTCTTCCCCTAGACTTTTAATAATCGTGAATGGAACTCTTAAAGTATTTCCTTTGATTTTATAAGAAGACCCACTTTCATTTATATCCACAGGTAAAACTTCTATTCCGCTTCGTCTTGCTAAAGCTAGGTACTCTTTGGTTTTTTCAACTGATGAAATCGTCATATTAAGTAGATTTGCAATAAAGAAGATGGGATAATAACTTTTTAAATAAGCCATTTGATAACCAATGAGAGCATAAGAAACAGAATGGGATTTATTAAAACCATAATCAGCAAACTTTAATATTAAAGCAAATACTTTTTCAACTAAGTTTTTTTCATAACCTTTCTTTAAAGCTCCTTCAATAAAACTTTCTTTGGATTTTTCAATGATTTCTTTTTTCTTTTTAGACATGGCTCTCCGAATCGTGTCTGCTTCTGAGAATTTAAAACCTCCCATTGTGACAAGAATTTGCATGATTTGTTCTTGATATACAATGATTCCATAAGTTTCTTCCAAGATTGGTTTTAAATCTTCATGGTAGTAATCTACTCTTTCTTTGCCATCTTTTCTTCGAATATAACTATCAATGTTTTCCATAGGTCCTGGTCGGTAAAGAGCAATCGCAGATACTAAATCTAAAAACTTGGTTGGTTTTAACTTTCTTAAAAAGTTTTTCATTCCTTCACTTTCAAATTGAAATATTCCTATTGTATTTGCATCGGTAAATAATTTTAAGACTTTGGCATCATTCAAATTCATTTTATGAATATCTAAGATCTCTCCTGTGTTTTCTTCAATTAAAGCTAAAACCTTTTTCATAATGGTTAAGTTACGTAAAGCAAGAAAATCCATTTTTAATAATCCTAGTTCTTCTAAGTAAGTCATCGTAACACCAGTAAGGAGGTCTTCACCGTTATAGTGAATCGGTATCACTTCATCAAGCGGAACGGAACTGATGACAACACCAGCAGCATGAGTTGAAATATGCTTTTTTAATCCTTCAATCTTTAAAGAAATTTCATACATTTTATGGATGTCTTGATTATTCTTTACATAATATAAAACATTTTGATTTTGTAAGTTTTCTTTTAATGTCAGTTTGGCATCAATCATTTCTAAGAAGTGGTCAATGACACTGCCATGAATTTCTAAAGATTTCCCGACACTTCGTAAAACAAGTTTACTTTTTAAAGTTCCAAAGGTCATGATGTTTGCCACACATTTTTCCCCATATCTTTGTTTTACGTAAGATACGACTTCATCTCTACGGTCTTCTTCAAAATCAATATCAATATCGGGCATCGTGACACGGTCTGGATTTAAAAATCTTTCGAAAAGCAAATGATAAGGAAGTGGGTCGACATCTGTGATACCCAAGCAATAACTTACTAAAGAACCAACGGCACTTCCACGGCCTGCTCCAACAAGAATACCATTTTTCTTAGCAAATTTAACATAGTCATAAACAATTAAGAAATAATCTGCAAACCCCATTTTTTGAATGACATCTAATTCATGTAGGAGTCTATCGGCATACTCTCGGGTCACTTGCCCTCCTAATCTTTTGGCAAGACCTTTTTTTGAAAGACTTATTAAATACTCATTCGAATCTTTCTCTTTATCAAATTTAGGAATAAAATTTCTTGTTTTATCGATTGTTACATTGCAGGAATCACAAAATATTTTTGTGTTTTCATCTTCTAAACTTTCTTTTTCATAATATTCCATTGCATTCTTTTCAAAGTTTTCAAAAGGAATTAAACTTAAGGGAATTCCTTCCTCAATCGATTTTAATACTCGGATGTATTTCGTATCTTGGCTGGTGAGTGAGAATAAATTAGGAGTATAGACTGTATTTTTTGAGACAATCATTGCATTATTTTTTTCGTATTCTGAGGTGCAACCTAGATAGAGATGATGACAAACGGCATTTAATTTGGGAAATTCTTCAATATAGAAAAACGGAAGAACGACATTTAAATGACTTTGCATGGATTCTAAATCTAACATACTAAATTCTCTTTGTTCGATGATCGTTTGGATTTTAAGTAAAGATTCATAACCCGTATTATCTCTTGCATATAAATAAATGGGAGTTTTTCCAATCGTTACTTCTAAGCCAATAATTGGTTTAATTTGATGAGAGGTCATCGTATCATAAAACTCCATCACTCCATATAAATTTTTATCACAAATTCCACAGACAGAAATATGATTCTTTTGTAATACTTCTAAAAGTTTTGGAATGGTAATCATGCTTTTCATCATAGAATAATCTGTCATTACTTTTAAAGGAACAAACATGTTTACCACCCACCTTATATATTCATTATAGCATGAGAGATCAAAATTTACTAGAGGAAAATGAGAAAAAACTTAAACAAATGTATGATATCGTTCTTTCTTTAAAAAAATGTTCTCTTGCAGTTGACTTATGCCCTCATTTTTGTTAAAATCTTTAATGAAAAAGAAGCACGGAGGTGACAAAGATGGCTAAAAAAGTATCAACAAAAAAACCTTTAACTGTTAATTCAAGAAGTAAAGCATTAAATGCAACGAAAAGAGTTCAAAAACCTAATTTACAAAAGAAAACAATTGACGGAAAGAAAGTTCTTATTAGTGCGAGAGAAGCAAAAAAGATGGCTTAATGTAAAGTCATTTTTTTTATGTTCAAAAATAAAATGTGTTAGGTGATGTATTTTGTTTTTCTTAAATTTATTAAAGCAGATGCTTTTTTTCACAGGAAGTTATTCGAATAATGTGTTCCCAGAACCCCTATCGGAACAAGAAGAAGCTGAATGCATTGTAAAGATGCAAGCTGGAGACAGTGAAGCCCGTAATAAACTTATCGAACACAATTTAAGACTTGTCGCCCATATCGTCAAAAAGTTTGAAGTGAATGGCGCGGATACGGATGACTTGATCGGTATCGGAACCATCGGTCTTATTAAAGGTGTTGATTCTTTTCATAATGATAAAAATATTAAACTTACAACCTACGTTGCTAAATGTATTCAAAATGAAATTTTGATGTATTTTCGAAGTATTAAAGGCGAAAACGTAAAAAACGTGAGTCTAAATGACTCGATTGGTTATGATAAAGATGGAAATGAAATTAGTTTAATGGAAATGATTAAAGATAATACAGAAGATTTTGCTGTTTCTTTACAAACGAAAGATAATATTGAACTTTTAAATGATTATTTAAAAGTGTTAACGAAAAGAGAAAAAGAAATTATTGTGAAACGTTATGGACTTATGAATCAAAAAGAGATGACCCAAAAAGAAATTGCCAAAGAGTTTTCCATTTCTAGAAGTTATGTTTCTAGAATTGAAAAAAGAGCTTTGACAAAAATTTTAAGAGAATTTATTAAAAATAAGAAACAACTTTAAATTAGATTTTTCTTGTAAGGGTAATGCCTTCTTTAAAGCCACATGGTTCTTTACAAACATAACCTGACATACATCTTGCACCCTTTGTATATGGCATAAGAGCATCTAATACTTTGTTAAGTCTTGGGTCATTTGAGGCTTGTAACGCACCGACATATTTATCTAATGTTTCTTTATTTTGCATGCAAGTTTCTAGTTGAGCACAAGAACAAAGTCTTTCTTGAAGTTTCATAATGAAGTACTCATAGTTTCCTGATTCATTTACTTGAACAAGTCTTCCCTGAGGAATTAAATCACCCACAGATGCAATATCTTCCATCCACTCTTTTTCTAATTCTTGATTGCCTTTTATGATTGGTGGAATGAAATATTTTTCATCACTCAAAAATTTCATGTTGTAATACAAACTACGATGTCTGTGTTGCTGAGCGAGTTCGGCGAGTGTTGCAAGATAATTCACACTGTAAATTCGCCCAAAATATTCTGGATAGTCGTTATCATCGACAATTAAAGAAAATGCACGATTTCGATAGTCTTTGATATCACCTGTAATGATACCTGTTTTTTGAAGTGTGTCTGCAAATTCTTCCATAAATGGTTTTAATCTCAATTTCAAAGGATTCGTTGTTTCTTCTTTGGCTGCTGTTCTCGCAAAATCATAGATGTAATTCCATTGTCTAAAAGAAGTTGTATAAGCCATTTTTGTTGGAGTCATCACGGATATCATATAACGAGCATTTTCCATCGCAAGTTTATGATAACGATTCCGTTCCATTAAAAATGGGACTTCTGGATACGTTGCACGAATCTCTTTTTCTAATAGCATCGTCCATTTATCATAAAGTAATAATTCTTTTTCCGTTGGAGCCATTTTGGTATACCTTGCTGACTTCTCACTCGTGTTATATTCATGTTCATTATTAAGTTCCATTGCTAAAAGTTTTGGAATTCCCGTTAAATATAAAGAAATGTATCCATGGCCAAACACACTATGATGGTTGTTTCCTTTATTTCCTAAAATTCGAGCTTCCGTACTTTCTTTTGGTTCTGTTAAAATGTCATCCCAATCTTTCTTGGTATAACAAATATTGGCATTGTAACCTCCTTGATACTCTAAATCATTGACATCAAAGTTTTGAATTTTCTCTGGGTCTGTTGTCGTAACCCCTGTTATTTTTGCTTCCATAGCTTTCCTTTCTATCCAAATTATTCTCTCATTTTTTATATTTTTTGTTATTTTTTATATCTTCTTAAAATTTCTGTTTCCATATCTTTCATGAACATCTGATCCCTTTTTTCTTGGTTCTTTTTCGCTAAATTCGGATGTGTTTCAATAAAATGATACATAAATTTTAACAAATCTTCTGGTTCGATTGCATTTGAAATTCCCATATTTTTTTCTGGATTCGCATCATGTTCAAATTGATATTGTATAAGTCGATTCACAAATTCATATAAATAATCAAACTTCCCAAATTTACGACATGGTTTGCCGATCCAATCATAAAATTCTATATGCGTTGAGCTATCCTCACTAAGTATAATGATGTCATTATTTTCATATAACATATCAAACATACCACCATGAATTACAACATACTTTTGATAAACGTCTTCTTTAATGATAAGACATGACTCATAACCATATGGATTTTTATATACAACATATTTTTCTCCTTCTATATAAGTTATAAGGGCAGCCAATACATGTACAATATCATAAGCAGAAAAAGACCCATAATTATGATATAATTTAGCAATATAGTAAAATTCTTCCTTTTTTTCATTACTTTTTTTGTTTAATTCCGCGATGATTGGATCATATTTTTCTTTAATCGGTTTTGTAACTTCTTCCAATTCTTTTTTTCTTTGCAATTCCAATTCATTTTTTTTGTTTAAGATAGCTTTCCTATCTTTTTGAACTTGTTTTAATTTTTGATATAAATTTTTATTTTCCATTTTCAAACCTCCCATTTCTAAAAAAATTATAGCACATATTTTTCTGAATTTAAATTTTTTTGCTGCGAAGTTGCCCACAGGCAGCTGATATTTTACTTCCAAATTCTCTTCTTACGGTCACCCCAATATGATTTTTTGTAAGGTATCATAAAATAAATCGATTTGACTTTTCTTACTCTTTTTAAATTCAATAGCTTCTGTTTCGTTATAAGGAATGAGGTTTACATAAGCATTCATGCCCTCTAATAACCGAGCCAGTTCTTCCGCACATTCCACGGTATCGTTCACATCTCTAAGTAATATGTATTCCATGGTAACTCTTCGATTTGTTTTCTTAATATATTCTTTTACTGCTTCTATAACTTCTTCGATTGGATACATCCGATTAATCGGCATCAATTTACTTCTTAAGGTATCATTGGGAGCATGAAGAGAAATGGCTAAATTAATTTGAATTGGAAAATCAGCGATTTCCCTTATTTTTGGAACAATTCCACAAGTAGAGACTGTAATGTGTCTTGCCCCAATTTGAAGTCCTTTCGCATCATTAATAATCTCAATAAAACGAGTGACATTCTCATAATTATCAAAAGGCTCCCCGATTCCCATGATGACCACAGAATAAATAGATGCCCCACTTTCTTCTTCAATAGCAAGAATTTGACCAACCATCTCTGCAACTTCTAAGTTTCTCACTTTTTTAAGACGACCGGATTCACAAAACTTACAACCCATATTACAACCTACTTCTGAAGAAACACAGACACTTCGTCCATAATCGTGATGCATGAGTACAGCCTCTACCCTTTCTTGGTCACCAAGTTCAAACAAATATTTATCGACATCCACATCAGATTCTTTTTTGATGATTTTTGGAAGTTCTAAAGTAAAATCATGCTCTAGTTTTTCACGTACTTCTTTTTTGATATTACTCATTTCTTCAAAACTTTTAACTTTCTTTTGATAAAGCCATTCAAATACTTGAGTTGCTTTAAACTTTTTTTCATCTATTGAAACAAAATACTCTTCTAAAAGCAGTCTTGTCATTCCATAAAGATTCATACTTCTCACCGACATTATTATTTCATATTTCCAAAAGTCTTGCAAGGTATATTCATAATGAGTTTGTCTTTTTGATTAGTAAAATGTGTAAAAAGTGAAAAAAATAGTTGGAATTTTGTGTGTATCACATGTAATATCTTTCTAAAAATGTGAAGTACGGAATTAAATTATGTAATAAAAATATAGGGTTTAATGGTAAATTCTATACATTTCCATATTTTATGACTTTCTTCTTAAAAAGATTCTTAAATGAAAAAGAAAAATAATACTTCACCCTTCTGTTGAAGAAGACCCATCATCGTATTTACAAATTCTAAATTCTATGTTAGAATCTTAACCATTGATGGAGGCAGTATATGAATTCTTTTGTATTTGTTCATAATGGTGGACATTCAGAAATTTTTGATAAACTTCAAACTTTTTTCCAAAGTGTTGGAATTTTCTTATATGACGATCGTCTTGTATTACCTCAAAAGGAAAATCAATTTTCAGTACCTCTTGTCTTTTTCCTTACTCATTCTTCTATCCTAGAGGTATCCAAAGAAATGGAAGGAGAAAAGAAAATCTTTTTGGCTTACGAAAAAGATCGAAAAAACTTTTCTTCTTTTGAGGAATCTATTTTCTTTATTCAAGAAGAAGATGAAGTAATTCCTTTTTTATTAAAAGAATTTTCTTTGACAGAACTTCTTCCTTATTATGAATGTTATCAAAAACATCAAGCAAATATTTTTTATCATTCCTTTTATTCTTTACAAAATGAAAGCTTTTTAGACGTTTCTTATGTAGAAGAAGTTTCACGTTTGGTTCAATCTAAAAATCCTTATCTTATGTATGCTTATGCTTATTTAGAAACACTTTTCCATCATGAATCTTTAGCAGTTCCAGCATTTTTAGATGCTTATGCTCAGAATCCGAATTTAAAAGAATGCTTATTTCAACTTTTTAAAATGTATCCGACTCATCAAAATAAAATACTTTTAGAAAATAAATGTACAGATAAAATTTATCGTTATTATCTTTATTATACTCTTGCTCCTTTTAGTGAAAATCCTTTAAAAGAATATCAAAAATGTATAGAAGAAAACTCAAATTTTTATCCAGCATACTTTCAATGTGCTTCTATGTATGAGAAAAAAGGAAATATCTATGAAGCCAAAAGACATTATAAAAAGATTTTAACCATTCTTGAGTCAGATGAAATACTCTCAAAGACTGCAGAAGAAGCTTATTATATTGTTCAATCTTATCGTCGTTTGTATGCTCTTTATTTAAAAGAAATGAACGAGGTAAAAGCAACAAAAATGTATCAAAAATTAAAATCATATCTTATAGTAAATGAAGTTTCAGATGCATCTCTTTTAGAGTTAAATAAAAAGAAAATGTCTTAGTTTATTTTCCATTCTAAGATATTTTCTTTTTTCATTCCATTTAAGTAATCTTTCGTTAATAGTTCTTTTTTTCCAAATGGTTTTAATTTCGTAATATAAATAATTCCATCTGCACAGCCAATGCCAATCGCATTTTTGGTGATTTCTTCCACTTGGTTTATTTTCACATGGTCTTTCGGAGTAAATCTTGCTTCTAAGACTTTGTATTCTTCTTCATTTACTAGCATATTCGCGGTTGGCCAAGGATTCAGTCCACGAATTAAATTGATAATATCTTTTCCTTTTTTTGAAAAATCAATTCTTTCTTCTTCTCTTTTGATATTATAGGCATACGTTGCTTCTTCTTCCTTTTGTTTTTCACGATGATTGGTTTTGGAAATGATACTTGGTAAAACTTTTAATAAAAGACGACTTCCTATTTTAGATAACTCTTCATGTAAAGTTCCCACGTTGTCAGTCTCTTTAATTATATATTCTTCTTTTTCAATGATATCTCCTGTATCCATTCCTTTATCCATGTACATAATGGTGACACCTGTTTTTTCTTCACCATTCATAAGGGCGTGATGAATGGGAGCTCCCCCACGATATTTGGGAAGTAAAGATGCGTGGACATTAAAACATCCTATCGTTGGAATATTTAAAATACTCTCTGGAATAATCTGCCCATATGCACAGGTGATGATAAGATCAGGACTCACTTCTTCAATTGGTGCATAGTCAAGCTTAATTTTTTCTGGTTGATGCACAGGAATATGATGTTTTAAAGCCACTTCTTTGATTGGCGTCGGAGTGAGAATCTGTTTTCTTCCAATGGGCTTATCTGGTTGAGATACAACTAATACAACATCATAATTTTGAATTAAAGCTTCTAAGATGGGGACTGCGAAATCAGGGGTTCCCATAAATACAATTCTTGGTTTCATTTGCTTTTCCTCCTCTTTTATTTTCTTTTACATAATAGATATTCATCAATATTTTGTAAGGCACGCATTTTCTCGTCATGCTGTTCTTTATTTTCTCTATTCCAATTGGAAATATTTGTGAGTTCTTTTATCAAAGTAGCTCTTAATTGTTCTAGATTTTCTCTCTCAAAATAGAATACATTGATGATATCTCTTCCAATTAAATACTCCGGATTTTTTTCTAACATTTTATTTTCTTCTTGTTCAATCGTTCTATTTGCATTTTTAAATGTATATAGAATCGTTGCTAAAAATTCATAGGTACTGTAAGTTTGTCTTTTGTTTGCACACTCTAAAAAAATATCTTCTAAATTATGATAGTTCTCAATGAGAGACATATGTTCACTAGTTAAAAATTCTTCTTGTATTTTGATATTTGGTCGATTTGGAAAAATCCAACTAAACATAGATACTTCAAGATCAAATTTATGAAAAGCCGCGATGATTAAGGCAAGCTCTGTTTCGTTTAAATCTTCGATTTCTTTTTGATATAAAATTTCTACACTGTGATCTACTATATTTTTTAATTCATAAATACGTAATAAACGATAATATTCTTTTTGAGATAGAAAAATATCTTTCAAATTTTGAAAAGTGTCGATCGCTCTTTGATATTTATGAAAACCCGGAATTTTTTGGGCATTTAACTCTCCTATTTTGGCATTATAATCTATTTCTTTTGATTGTTCTAATTTACGTTTAAAATCAAAAATTTTAGGAGAAACACTTTCTTTTTCTCTTTTCATTCTTATATTTTTGTATTTTTCATCAATGGCGACTTCTATCTCTTTGTCCATTTTCTTATTCCATTCTTGAATCTTGATACATGGATTCATATCATCACTTCCCTTTCTTTGTTTATTCTAATGCTTTTTCTAATGAAAATCAATATCTAGGGAAACTTCTTTATTCGTCAAATAGATTTCATCCAATTCTTTTAAAGTTTCTTTTAAATGTTCATCAAATTTATATTTAATTGTAATTTCAAAATGATAAATCTTATTGAGTAAAAATTGAGAAGCCGTAGCAGGGCCTAGAATGATACTCGTTTTCTCCAAATGTTTTGTTAAATAATCTTTTACTTTCCTAGATTCACGACTTGCACTTTCATAATTTTTACTCTTGATTAAAATGGTCACCAAATAATAAAAGGGTGGATATTTTAAAGTTTTTCGAATATTCATTTCATATTTATAAAAATCTAAATAATTGTGATTTTGAACACATTTTAAAATGTAATGATCTGGATAAAAGGTTTGAATAATGACTTCCCCGGGAGTCTCACTTCTTCCTGAACGACCACTTGCTTGACAAAGTAAATCAAATGTTTTTTCATTACTTCTATAATCTGGAATGTTTAAAGATTGATCCGCATTTAAAATTCCTACTAAGGTCACATGTTCAAAATCAAGGCCTTTGCTAATCATTTGGGTTCCTAATAAAATATCATATTTATGGGCCCCGAAATCTTCAATGATTTGTTCGTAGGCACCTTTTTTGGTGGTACTATCTCGATCCATTCGAATAACTCTTGCTCTTGGAAATACTTCTTCTAAATAATCTTCTAGTTTTTCCGTTCCAAGTCCATAGTAACTTAAGCCTTCTTCTTTACATTCAGGACAAACATCACTTTTAAATTTGGTATATCCACAGTAATGACAACGAAGTTGGTTTGAACTTTTGTGATACGTAAGGGCGATATCACAGTTTGGACAACGATACGTAAATCCACAGTTCGAACAAGTAATGGTTGTCGAGTGCCCTCTTCGATTGAGTAATAGGAGAACTTGTTCATTCTTATTTAATTTTTCAATCATTTTGCATTCTAATTCACGACTTAGAATGGTATGACGAGCTTTCGTTTCTTCTTCCATGTCTATAATCGTTACGGTAGGCATGAGTTTTCCATTTGCACGAGTAAGTAATGGGACATACTCATAAACATGTTTCATTGCTCTTGCCATCGTGTCTAATGTTGGGGTTGCACTTCCTAGAACAATTGGAGAGTGGTGTGTTCCACTTCTTATTTTGGCAATATCAAGAGCATGATACTTCGGATTATTTTCTTGTTTATAGGAATCCGAATGTTCTTCATCAAAAATAATAATTCCTATATTGGATAAGGGCGCAAAGATGGCACTTCTAGCACCAATCACGATATCGGCTTCTCCCTTTAGGATCTTACGCCATTCATCGTAACGTTCTCCATCACTGAGACCTGAATGTAAAACAGCAATCCTTGTAAATCTTTCACTGAAACGATGAACAAGTTGTGGTGTTAAACTAATTTCAGGCACTAACACAAGGGCTTGTTTTCCAGATCTTATCACATCTTCAATCAGTTCTAAATAAATCTCTGTTTTTCCAGAACCCGTTACTCCATGTAAAAGATAAACTTTCGAAGTTTCAAGACCTTCTTTTATTTTTTTGTAGGCACTTTCTTGTTCTTTCGTAAAAACTTTCTTTTCTTTTTTGGCCACTTCTTTCATCGTATATCGATAGACTTCTTCTTCAATTTCTTCGAGTATATGATTTTTGAGTAAGGTTTTCACAGCAGAGGCACTCACTTGATTTGCTTTCTTCTTAAAAATTAAATGGTCCTCTTGAAATAAATCAATGACCTTTTTTTGTGAATCATTTTGTGCTTCTTCTCTTGCACTTTCAAAACTCATACAAAGTTTTAAATAGCTTTCCATTTTCTTTTTGATTTGGACTTTTTTCTTTGCTTTCAAGGCTTTTGGTAACATAGCTCCATAACAAGAACTTAAGGAGCTTAAGGTGAGGTTCTTTAAACACTTTCCTAATTCCAACATTTCTTCATTTAAAACAGGTTCTTCATCTAACACTTCAAATATGTCTTTCGCATCCACTTCAGAAGTTTCTAAAACATTTAAAATATATCCTTCTAACATTTGACTTCCAAAAGGAACTAGAACACGTTTGCCAATTTGAATCTCATTTTGTAAATTTTCTGGAACTCGATATGTAAAAGTTCGATCTACATGTTTATTTTGAATTTCTACTAATACTTCTACATACATAAGCACTCCTCATTTCTATTTTATTTTTTTAGGGATTCCATGATTCACAATGTAAACAGATTTTGCAATATCCATCAAAGGTTGATCATTATAGGAATCGGTATATAAAGCTTCTACTTTTTTATCATGATATATTTCTTTCCATTTTTTTACTTTATTTTCTCGAAAATTTAAATACTTAATACGTCCTGATTTTAAATCTAACTCAGTGGATAAAATATGATCCGTATGTAAAACATCACGGATACCATTGATTAAAAAACTTGGACATGTTGTAATAATGACATCTTCTTCTTTGATTTTTTTTAACATATTGGGATAAAGTTTTTCAATGCGACTATTCCAAAATTCTTCTACTGAATCTTCAATCAGTTCTTGATTTTCTAAAAAAATAGAAGCATATTTTTCTAACCTTTTGGTAAACTCCTCAATATCCATTTTACATATTTTATACAAAAACAAAATCCTTAAAATGGCTGGTAAATGAACAATTAAGGATTTTTTCTTTTTCATTACATAGAGAGCAAAGTCAAAGCTACTCTCTCCATCATAGATCGTGTTATCAAAATCAAACACTTTCACCTTCCTCTTCCCCTTTCTTCTTCTATTTCTTGCTCTTCCATCATTTTTCTAAAATAGAGTTCTTCCATTCTTCTTCTTTCTACAAGTGTTCTTTTTAAATCACTTTCTAGAAGTTCTACTTTTTGCCACATGATATGAAATTCAGATATACTTACTTCTTGCTCATACTTTTCTTTTAAAATTTTTTTCATACGATCAAGTTCATTTAAAGCAACACCGATATCAGAGTCTCCTCCGTCTTCCATGGTATCCATCACCATCCGAAGAACTTTACGAAAAGCAATATTAAACTGCATTTTTAAAGCTTTCTCTTTTAAATTAGGGCTCGCGATGATAATTTCTTCGACATTTACTAGAGATTGATGATTTTTAAATTTTGGATTCATTTGTAAACCATCGACAACAATTTTTTTCTTTCCTAACTTTCTTTCTTTGGTATTTTTATCTAATTTATACTCCGTCATGATTCCCACCTAATAAATCCTTTCTTCTTTTTTCGGTATTTAAAAGACGTTCTTTTTCTCGCCATGCATTAATTTTAGCATGGTCTCCAGAAATTAAGACATCAGGAACTTTTAAGCCCCGAAACTCTTGAGGTTTGGTATAAGTTGGATAATCAAGTAAATTATTCATAAAAGAATCGTTTTCATAAGAATTTTCTTTAATGACACCTGGAAGCAAGCGAATTATGGAGTCACAAACAGCCATAGCAGGAATTTCTCCTCCTGTTAAAACATAGTCACCAATAGAAATCTCACCATCCACAAAAGAACGTATACGTTCATCAAAACCTTCATAATGACCACAGACTAAAATAATATGTTTCAATTTGGATAATTCTATCGCATGAGATTCTTTATAAGGAATCCCTTGAGGGCACATGAGAAAAACTTTTGCATCTTCATCTTTCAAATCTTCAATCGCTGCGACAAGAGGCTCACATCTTAACACCATGCCTCCGCCACCTCCATAAGGAGTATCATCGACTTGATGATTATTTAAAGTCGAGTACTTACGAAAATCCACAATATTTACTTCGACAAGTCCTTTTTCGATCGCTCTTTTGATAATGGATTCATGTAAAAATCCTTCCACAATATTGGGAAACAATGTTAAAATATCTATTCTCATGGCTTCACCCCCACTTTATAACGTATTTAAAACTCCATCTACGTTTTTGACATAAACTTCTTTTAATTCATCTGAAGCCTTATCAATAAACTCTTTTTGATATGGGATATAAAACTTGGAAGTATTTTGAACCTCTAGTAATATACCAACTTTATTATATCGAATATTTCTAATTTTTCCAAGTACTTCTTCATTTTCTTTGACAAGATAACCAACCCATTTTTCGAGTATGACTTCATCACTTGTTAAATGTAAATCACTTTCTTTGATAAAGACTTCAGAATGGCGAAAAGACTCTACTAAATTGATATCTTGTAAATCATCAATGATCACCAAATAATATTCTTTATGAGGTCGAACACTTGTAATGACATGTTTTTCTCCACGAATGTAAATGGGAAATCCAACCTTTAATACTTTTTCTTTTAAAGAAAAATCTGTATATAATTTTAATTCTCCTTTAATTCCATGAGTCATGGTAATCTTACCAAAATAGAATTCATTCATCATCTTTTACTTCTTTCATACATAAGGATAGAGGCACTTACTGCAGCATTTAAAGATTCACAAAAATCATTCATAGGAATCCTTACAAATGTATCAATACACTCACGTACCTCTTTGCTAATTCCCTGTCCTTCATTTCCTATCACTAGAATCACAGGTTCTGGGAAAATAATTTTTCCAACATCTTCGCCATTCATATCGGCTCCCATGACAACATAACTTTCGTTACTCATTTTTTGCTTTTCAATAAAAGATACTAAATCGGTACGTATAATATTTAAGGGGAAGAAAATTCCTTCGGTACTTCGAATCACTTTTGGATTGTATAGGTCGACACAAGTGGGACTTAACACAATATTTTTCATACCAAAAGCAACCGCACTTCTTAAAATCGTTCCAAGGTTTCCTGGATCTTGAATTTCATCTAAAACCAAAACGCTTCCTAAGACTTCATGCTCCTTTAATTTTTGACAAACACCTATCACACGAGGTGGAGTTTGTTGTTCAGTTAATTTTTTCATAATTTCATTTGTAACTTGATAAGTTGGAACATCATAAGAATTATCATCTAACGTAAGAATTTCTTTTATTAAATGATATTTTAATGCTTCTTTCACCAAATGGTCTCCTTCTACTAAAAAGAGTCCTTCTTCATCACGTGTTTTCTTGTCTTTTAATTTAGACCAATATTTTACTTTTTCATTTTGAGTTGATTCTATTTTATACATCTCTTAACCTCTTTCTTGCTTCTTTATATTTTGGATAATACTCTTCTACATGTCTCCAAAATTTACTACTATGATTGGCTTCATAAAAATGACACAGTTCATGAATAATGACATAATCAATTAAATCATATTCTTTTTTTAAAAGTTCACTGTTTAACGTAATGGTTCGATTTGTAATGTTATTCACTCCCCATCTTGTTTTCATATTTCTTATTTTTAAAGAAAACTTAGGAATGTTTTCAAAGTATGGAACAATCCGATTCATCTCATCTGTAAATACTCGAACACATTCTTTTTTATAAAATTTTTCTAAGGTATTCTCATCTTTCACAATCACATTATCTTGTAAAAAAGTCACTTCTTTTGTCATCCCATCAAACACTTTGGTATAACATTTTCCTAAGTACCAAAAGAAAGAATCTTTTGTTTCTTCTTTTTCTTTTTTCTCTTGCATTTTTTCTAATGCCTCTTTATTTTTATTTAGTATTCGTTCAATTTCTTTTTCACTCACAAATCGATTGCAACTTACAGTTAATACATAAGCTGAAGCCATTCTCATATAGATATTTTTATTTGGCTTTCGAATAATTTCTACTTGAACTCTTTTTTGATTTAATTCTATTGTCATAATTACGACCTCTTGTACTTATTTTATCAAATTCTACAAACCTTGTCTATGAGGATACTTTACAGCAAAGCAAATCTAATCATGTATTGTTTTCATTTCCCTCTTCATTTTCTTGAGTTCTCTTTTCGATAATCCTGTAATTTTAGAAATTTTATCGATTCCTATTTCCGGCATTTCTATTAACATATTTTGAGCATCCTCTCTTTTTCCATCAAGTTTGCCCTCTGCAATGCCAGTCTCTTTAATTTTATTTTCCATCGTAAACATCGTGTTACTAAATTCATCATCCATGAATCCATTTAAAAAATATTCTAAACTCATTTCGATTTGTCCTTTTTTTTCATTTCTTTTTTCATTTTTCTAAGTTCTTCTTTGGATAAGCTGGTAATTTCAGAAACATAATTTATATCTGATTTTTTCAACATTGCTTCTGCTACTTGAATATTTCGCTCTGCAATTCCAGTCTCTTTAATTTTATTTTCCATCGTAAACATCGTGTTACTAAATTCATCATCCATGAATCCATTTAAAAAATAATTGACACTCATAAGATATTCTCCTCCTCTTTCAGCATAATAATCTCTCTTTTCTTGAGTTTCTGCTCCTATGAATCTTAATAATGTTATCAATTCACTTTCACCTACAGTATAAGGAATCTTTCTCACTTTGTCAAGTCTTAAGAATTGGATTTCCATTTTATCAGTCAGTTCATGTTCTAAATATCGAAAACGATAACTACTTTGCCATTTTTTATGGACTTTTACTTTAACATTATCAATGATATTAATACTAATAAATTTCTTAGCTTTCTTATATTTTTCTCCAACATCAAGTAAACTTCCACTGATTCTTTCTCCATAAAATATAACTTTACTTAAAGCTTCATCAACAAAAGTGGAATAAAGTTCTAGATTGATAATACAATCATCCATATAGATTAAGATATCTCCCCGACAATTCTTATCTCCATCTTTGGTCTTTTCTAAAGTCGTTTCCATCTTCACAGTTATCTTTCCTCTTAAAGACCCTTTTGAAAGTCCAAAATAGATTTCTAAGAATCTTTCTAAAAAAAGAATATTCTTTTCTCTTCCAAATGTTTCTTTAAATAAAGAATCATCAGTTAAAGTTTTAAAATCGGTTTTTGACATATTCATCAACACTCATTTCTAAGGCTGTACTTAAAATACTTCCTATATATATATTCAAGAAAAAGTGCCGATTTTCTTTTTTTTGAGGCAAATTTCTTTAAAAAAATTAAAATTTGTACATTTTGTTTACATTTTTGACTATTTTAATCAGTTTTATTTACGTTTTGTATACACTATATAAAACGTAAATAAAAAGTAAAGAAGTTACTCTTTACTCGTTTTATTTTTTTGCTATTCCATTTCAAGAACATATTATCAGGGATCCCTGATAATACATTTTATCAGGGAATTAATATTATCATGGAAAACAAGAAAAATGCC
>CANRDF010000009.1 GCA_947629255.1 uncultured Bacilli bacterium | reverse complement strand
CCCCCCCCCCAGAAGTCAACTACTATTTTATACTTTTTACATCAATTTTACAATCTTTCAATTTTCTCCCATTTTAAATCTTTTTTTATTATAGCAATGAATACAGCATGAATATAAGAAATTAAAAAAATAGGATGATAAAACAAAACCTGAATTTGTATTTTTTTGGATAATTTCATTTTCTTTCCAGCCATCCAAAGAAGGACAGCTGTGATTAGAACGAGCATTGCATAAACCAAAACACAAAATAAGAATAAAGAAAAGAAAGTATACCAATGAAAAGAAAATATAGAACAAAATTCTAGAATCATCATAAGAAGGATCGCAACAACAAGAAAAATCACTGGAAGTATGCCCATCCTCATTTCAAAAATAGAACCCTCATTATGTGGATGTTCTTTTTCTTTTTCCTTTAATTTTTTTTGATATCCCAACCAGTTTTGAAAATATCCTTTTACCCATCTGCTTCTTTGCTTTAAACTAACCGAATATTTTTCTGGTTGTTCATCATAAAAAATAGCATTTTCATTATAATTTGTACTTATTCCTTCTACCGTATAATATAAAGAACTCTCATAATCTTCTGTAAGAGAACGAAATGGAAATGTTCCCCACTCTTTGATATATTTTCCGTCAATATAATACCCAGTTCCTGATAAAATTAAATTTCCTTGATTTTTTAAAGAAGCTCGATTTCTAATTTCATTTACAAGAAAAAAAGTAAGTCCTGCACTTACTGAAAAGTAAGAATCCGTATTTTTTAAAGCTCGATAACCAGTTGAAACTGCAAAACCTTTTTGGTAATCTTTAATCATCTCTTCCATAAAATTTTCTTCTAAAACATTGTCAGCATCAAAAATAAAATAACAATCATAATAGATTTCTTTAGAAACTAAATCTTCAATGATTTCTGCTAAAGCATATCCTTTTGTTTGTAAATCTAGTTTTTTTCTTACAAATACATTCATATGATGACGATGTGCTATCTCTACACTAGGATCATCTTCACTCTCCACGATGATATAGATATGGCTTGGATTTACCTTATATGTTTGTCTTTCAATGGAAAGAAGTAAAGATTCAATTACTTTTGATTCATCTCTTGCTGGTATTAAAATTGCAACGACTGGTTTCTTTTTCGTTCTTTTCTCAAAACGATAGGTATTCTTTCTTTGAATGAATTTAGTGAAAAAGAACAAAAAAAGACCTAAAAATAAAAGAATGTAACTCAAATACCATAGAATCATTTTTGGACCTCAATCACAACCATATTGGTATAGCTTTTCTTAAGTTCTTCATCTGGGAAATACTTGTCAAAAAATTCACCTACAAAAGTTGCTGGTGGAAATCCATTATGTCGAAACATCTGACGAACTAAAGCTCCCCAAGAAATCGTAAAATCAATAACTACTAACACAATTAAGATATTCGTTAAAATAGTTCCAAATTTTTTTGGTAAAGATTCAATCACAGAAGAAACAGATGGATAAAAGATTTTTACTAAAGCAAGCGCAAGTAAACCCCATACAATAGCAAATGGAATCGTTGTTCTTCCATTAATATTTAAAAATTCATTGGTATAATCCCAAGATACCGTTCCTAAAAAGGTTTCTTGTAAAAAACTAATTAAATATTCGAAGCTTCCGCCTAATAAAGCTCCATAAAGAATGGTTTTCCAATCAGGTCTTTTTTTACGACCTAATAACCCAATCATAAGTAAAGCACCCATTCCATAAATAGGAGAAATAGGTCCCCATATAACTCCCCTTCGAAGTTGCCAAACAAGTTCATGATGAAAGTGATAATGTACGACTAAATTTAATATTTCTTCGTAATAAGCACCAAATACACAGCCGAAAAGAAAAATCCAAAATAATTTATAAAAACACATTCCCGATGCAAATTTTTGCTTTTCATTCCCCTTCATATACTCACTTCCATCTCACATGACTATTTTATCATAAGATGGCATGACATTCAAGATTTCCGAAAACTTACCAAAAAATTAAAGAGTAAGGCTCAATCTTACTCTTTAACACATGGCTGCACGTAGTTCTTGAATACGTTTGATATCAATCTCGGTGGTGTCAGCAATTTCTTCATCGCTTTTTCCCTTGGATATCATTTTTTGAATAAGACTATTTTCAGCACGTTCTTCACCAATAGTAATTCCACGTTTTTCACCACGTTCTTCACCAATGGCAATTCCACGTTTTTCACCAGCTTCTTCCCCACGTTCATAGTTCATTTTTCTTTCCCATGCATCATGGTCAAAAAAGGCTGGGTCTAATTCCGTATCCATTCTACTTGGAATATCAATACACATACTTTCCAACACTCCATTTCCTTTACTTATTTCTTCTCGTTCTTCCTGTGTCTCTGCTTTCAAAAATCTTAGAAGTCTTATGTAATCTTTACTTCTATTACGATTATAATCTACTTTTTCTAAACAGTCAAGTCTTATTATCATCATACTGACATATTTATTTAATGGTTTTAAGGTTAAGCATTGTTCACAGACTTTTTCCATTTCTTCACTCACATGTCTTGCTATATTGATTTGAATGAGTTGTTTCTTTGGATGATACTTCTCTTGTTTCACTAACTTGTTATTTGAAAGTGTTATCATATAAGCTGTACTTTTGGCAAATGCTTTTCCATCTAAAGTAGTATAAGCTTCTAGGTTATAGATGACATCATCTGTTTCATAGACAATGTCACATCGATTGGTTTTCGATTCGATGTTTTCTCTTTCAAGTGTACTTTCAAAAGTAAGTTTCCCATGTAAAGTGTTTTCATCTAAATCAAGTAAGACTTCTAACATGTATTCTAAATACCTTATGTTTTCTTGTCTTCCAAAGAAATCGAGAAATAAACGGTCTTCGATTAAGCTATGTTCTTGCATGAAGTTTTTCCTCCTTCCCATTTATATTTTTAGAGGTCGAACATAATACCCTCTATTTATATATACAAAAAAAATGTCTGATTTCCTTTTTTTTCGTGAAAAATCGTTCGACAAATTTCGACAAATGCCCATTTCATGGGACTTTACAGGCATATAAAAAAAGTAGATTCTCTCTACTTTTCTGGTTCTTTTTCAAGTAAAATGGTAATTGGTCCATCATTATGAATTTGAACTTGCATATCAGCCCCAAAAATTCCAGTTTCAACTTTCAAATACTCTCTTAAAGTTTTATTCCATTCATCGTATAAAATTGTTGCTTCATTCCCATTTAGGGCTTTCACATAACTTGGCCGATTTCCTTTTGTTGTATCTGCATAAAGGGTAAACTGACTAATCGATAAAATAGAACCTCCGACATCTAAGATACTTTTATTCATCACTCCATTTTCATCATCAAAAATTCTTAAATTGACCACTTTTTTAGCCAAATACTCTATTTCTTTTAAAGAATCCTTCTCCGTAAAACCAACAAATAATACAAGACCTTTTTCAATTTGACCAACCACTTTGTTTTCTACTGAAACAGAAGACTCTTTACTTCTTTGCACTAAAACTTTCATATTCTTTCTACCTCTTTCACAAATGAATACATTTCTAAAGAATTCATAAATCCATCTAGTTCTTCTTTATCTTTTACTTTAATGGTCATTTCATAAATCGTTGTATTTTCTTTTTCTTTCGTGCTTATTGCATCGACAGAAATATTTTTTTCACAAGCACGGCTTACTAAATCGGCAACGTGGTTTTTTCCAGGTTCTACAATAACTTGTAAAGTCACTGCATATGTTGCATCTTCCTTCATATTCCAAGAAACATCAATCATTCGTTCTTTTTTGTTGCTGACATTTTTACATTCTTTTTTATGGACAGTGATTCCTTCTCCTTTGGTAATAAAACCTACAATTTCATCGCCATATACAGGATGACAACATTTTCCTAAAGTCACTAGAATATTGTCATAACCATTTACTAAAATATCCCCTTTATTTGTATTTTTATCATTTGATTTTCTTTGCACTTTTTCAAGTAAAATATCTTGGATGTCTTTCTTTTCTTCCGTTAAGAAAGCAATAATGTAGGATGCAGTAAAACGAAGGGTTCCAATTGAAAAATACAATTCATCTAAGTTTTCTAACTTTAATTCTTCACAAATTCTTTTGACATTTTCTTGTGTAAACAAAGTATCAAAAGGAATCTTTTTCTTTCGAAGTTCATTTAGTAAAATATTTTTACCAGACTCCGTATAGTTTTCTTTTTCTTGTTTACTAAAATACGCTTTTATTTTATTACGAGCATGACTTGTTACAACAAAGTTCAACCATTCTTTATTTGGGGTGGAATTTGCACTGGTTTTAATCGTTACTACATCATCATTTTGAAGAGGATGAGATAATGGAACAATCACATCATTGACAATCGCTCCAACTGTTTTATCGCCGACATCAGAGTGAATTCGGTAAGCAAAATCAATTGGAGTGGCGCCTTTAGGTAGTTCTAATACATCCCCTTTTGGGGTAAACACATAGATAGACTCGCTAAAAAGTTCTGCTTCGATATTGCTTTGAAATTCGACATCACTTAAAGACTCAGATGATTCGATTAAGTTTCTAAAAATTTCTAATTTTTGCTCCATTACATTCTTCATATAATGCTTTTCTTTATAAGCAAAGTGAGAAGCGACACCTTTCTCGGCATATTCATCCATTTCTTCGGTTCTGACTTGAATTTCATAACGGTTTCCATCACTACCAAACACACCGGTATGTAAACTTTGATACATATTTTGCTTTGGATTCGCGATATAGTCTTTAAATCTTCCAGGAATTGGCCTGTATTTTGCATGAATTAAACCGATCGTTAAATAGCAATCACTTACTTCTTCGACGATGACTCTTAAAGCTAAAATATCATAAATTGTATCCCAACTCTTCCCATTATTTAATTTATTGTAAATACTATAAACACTTTTCACCCGACTTTTCATCCGGTAATGAATGTTGTGTTCATCTAGCATCTCACTAATAGACTCTTCCATTTCTTCTAAAGAATCTTTGAGCTTTTTCTCAGCTCCTGAAAGTCTTTCTAAAATATCAGCATACACATCTGGTTTCGAATACTTTAAACAAAGGTCTTCCATTTCGCCTTTCATTTGATACATACCTAGACGGTGTGCGATTGGAATTAAAACATTCATCGTTTCCGTGACTTTTTTCTTTAACGTTTCTTTATCAAGAGCATCTGCAGTTCTTAAATTATGTAAACGATCGGCAAGTTTTAAAAGTAAAACACGAACATCTTCACTCATTCCGACTAATATTTTTCGTAAGTTCATGGCTGAATAAAGAGAATCATCATTTAACTCTAAATGATTTAATTTGGAAATTGTTCCCACTATACTTGCGACTTCACTCCCAAAGTTCTCTTCAATTTCTTCTTCAGTGCTATTCCCATGATTGATGGTTTCATGTAAAATAGATGCAAGAATTGTCTCGCCATCCACACCATAATCAAGCAAAATTTCACTTACGGCAAGAGGATGCATTAAATAAGGACTTCCATCTAATCTTTTCTTCTCTCCATGACTTTCTTTGGCAAAAGTAACTGCCTGTTCTATTTTTTTAACCATCTCTTCTGGATAAATTTGATGACACTTTTCGATAAATTCTTCGATTTGTTTTTCCATTTCTCTACTCCTTAAGGAATTAATATTTTACATGTAATTCCATGTTCTAATCTTTTTTTAAATACTTCGGCATCTTTCTTGGTGCCAACTGCATATCCATAATGAATCGGTATCACCAGTTTGGGTTTAATGATATTGGTAAGATTCGCAGCTTCTAAACAATCCATTGTATAAGTTCCTCCGATAGGAATGAATAAGACGTCACAGGTTACCTCTTTCGCGGACGGTGTCGCGTCTGTATCTCCCATCACATAATAAATCACTTCATCAAAATTCACAACATAACCGACCCATCCATTTTCTTTTGGATGATGTTTTTTATGTAAGTTATAAGCTGGAACTGTATCAAATTCTAAACTCTTTAATGTATGATGTTCATTTGGTTTTACGACAATAATGTATTCTTCAGAAATACCGATGGATAAAAGTTCTTCCACAATATCCTTGGTTGTTACAAAAACAGTTGTTTCTTTCTTTATTTCTAAAATGGATAATAGGGAAAAATGATCCCAATGAGGATGCGTGATAAAAATATAATCGGCATCATGTAAAGACTCTACTTCTAAAGGATCAAAATAAAGAGTCTTACTTCCTACAAGTTTAATACTACTTTGTTTATTTACGGTAATCGGATTCATCATACACCTCTTTCATAATATCATAAGAATCGGTATTTAAAATATCACTTACCATTTCTCCTAGAGTAAGCGAAGATTTTCCACGCCAAACATGTTTACAAAAGTAAAACCATATTTCTTTCTCTTCCATTCTTGGTAGTTTTTGTCTTATCATTTCATTTTTCTTTGTTCGTAAAGCTGGTTTTAATCTTTGATAAAGTTCTTCTAAACTTGCAAATTTTTCTTCCATAATGATCACCCATTCTTAAAATGCATACACACTTCATATATTATTATAAAGCAAAGTAAAAGAATAGGAAAGATTAGATTTGAAAAAAGACACTTTTAAGACATCCATTTTTATATTATTAGTAGGTGGTTTTTTAACGAAAGTACTTGGGTTTGTGATCCGTATTTTGTTTACTCGAGAAGTGGGTGAATATGGAATGAGCCTTTACACTATTGTGATGCCCACCTATTCTCTTTTTATCACTCTTGCTACGTTTGCACTTCCCATTAGTATTTCTAAATTAGTAAGTGAAGGGACTATTCGAAGCAAAAAGATTCTTTTTACGAGTGCTGCTTCTATTATTTTATTTAACATAGCCATGATTCTTCTCATCATCCTTACATCCCCTTTTATTGCCTCCGTGCTTTTAAAACAACCGACAGTCACTCCTTTACTGATTGCCCTTGCATTTACGCTTCCTTTTATTTCGATGTCCTCTATTTTAAAAGGATATTTTCTTGGCAAATTAAAAGTAGCTCCCAATACAATATCGAATATTTTTGAACAATTGGTACGTATTTTATTCCTCATTTTCTTCTTACCTAAAATTGTAAGTCAAAGTGCGTTTCTAGGGGTTCTATCCTTTATTTTACTAAATATTGTCACTGAGACTGTAAGTATTTTTACATTTTCTCTCTTTCTTCCAAGAGGAGCTACGATTACAAAAAAAGATTTCGTCCCCGATAAAACCATCTTAAATCGTGTCCTTCATATCAGTGTTCCTTCGGTATCAGGAAGACTTATTGGCAACATTGGTTTCTTTTTAGAACCTATACTTCTTACCAACATCTTACTTTCTGTTGGATACTCAAACACTTATATTTTACAAGAATATGCTGCCTACAATGCTTATGCTGTGGGGCTTCTTACTCTTCCTTCCTTCTTTATTCAAGCGATTGTACAGATTTTAATCCCAGAAGTTAGCAAATATCATTCTCAGAAAAACTATATTAAACTACGTTCTCGAATTAAACAAGCTTTAACCTATTCTTTTTGGATAGGCACTTTAAGTTCTATTCTCATTTTTCTTTTGAGAAATCCATTATTACAAATTTTATATAAAACAAACCTTGGAAGTGATTATATCTTTATTCTAGCACCTTTTTTTGTCCTATTTTATTTAGAAGCTCCTTTATCTAGTAGTCTTCAAGCCATGGATAAAGCAAGTGAGACCATGAAAATTAGTTTATGGGGAATTTTACTCAAGCTCGCGGTTATGTGTACTCTCTCTTTCTTAAAAATCGGTTTATATTCCTTGGTCATTAGTGAAATTATCAATATTTTCTTTGTTGTTTTCTTTAATTATAAAGCGATTCATAAAGAACTTCAAAAAGCTTAGATTGCTTTAATTATTACATCTTTTAGTTCACCATTTTCTCTTACTTCTACTTCATAAGTAGGACTTTCTTTTGTACTCTCATGAATATACTTGGTAACGTTTTCTTGTTTCTTCACCACATTCAAATTCTTTACAAAATCTTTTACATGCAAATAGCCTAAATTCATTACTTCATATAAATCTGTCTTGGTCGAGCCATAACTGAGAGTGAGATTATCAATACAATCAAAATAAAAAGTTACATTTCCTACAACAAACATTTTTCGAAATTCACAAATATCTTGTTTTTCATAGGTTAAAACATAATCTTCGTAGTTTTCTAATTTACGTAGTCTTTCTTTTCTTCCAACTTCTAAGAGGTGAGAATATGCAAGACACAACAAAAGAGCAACTAATATAATGAATAAAACAGGAACGAAAAGAATTTTCCGAGTTATTTTCTTCATTCTTACACCCCTCACGCTTAAAAAATATTTTATCATAAAATTCGCTTTTGGGGAATTGTTTTTTTTCATTTTCTATGATAAACTTATGGAAGAATAAAGGGTGACTAGTATGTATACAGAATATGATTATAACAACCTACCAATCGTTGATATTGTCAATGATATGCTCATTGATGCATCTAGAAAAAGAGCTAGTGATATTCACTTTGACCCTACTCCAGATGTCTTAAATGTTCGTATTCGTGTCGATGGAGAACTTATTTTGTATGCCAAAGTTCCTGCGAGTGTCAAGAAAAACTTAGTTACTCGTATCAAAATTATTGCCGGGATGAATATTACCGAATCTCGTATTCCTCAAGATGGCGCGATTAAAATGCAAGTGGATGGCAGTGACTTAGACCTTCGTGTATCTACTCTTCCGATTGTTTATGGAGAAAAAGTCGTTATTCGTTTACTCGATTACTCAGCTAGTTTAAGTACTTTGGATACTCTAGGATTTTCCGAAAGAAATCTAGAACTCGTTCAAAAAGCGATTAGTAAACCAAATGGAATTATTTTAGTCACTGGTGCGACAGGAAGTGGTAAATCAACGACTGTCTATGCCGTCTTACAACAATTAAATACGATCGAAAGAAATATTATTACTGTAGAAGATCCGGTTGAAATGAAAATCGCAGGAATTAACCAAGTACAAACGATGAGTGAAATTGGCCTAGATTTTGCGAATGCTCTTCGTTCTATCTTACGTCAAGACCCTGATATTATTATGATTGGTGAAATTCGTGATAATGAAACAGCAAGAATCGCGGTTCGCGCAAGTATTACAGGACACTTAGTTTTATCTACCATCCACACGAATAACTCACTTACCACAATCGAACGTTTAGTGGATATGGATGTTGAAAGGTATTTGCTTGGTTCTGCTCTAGAAGCCATTATTTCTCAAAGACTTTGTAAAAAACTATGTCCAAAATGTCGGGAAGCAAGACCAACTACTGATTATGAAAAACGTGTGTTTAAAACAGCTTTAAATATGGATATTGATTATATTTATAAACCTGTGGGATGTGATAGTTGTTATAAAGGATACTCAGGGCGTATTCCTCTTCAAGAAGTTCTTATATTAAATGAAGAAATTCGAGATGCCATTGTAAATAATGAAACGAAAGAAGAAATTAGAAAAATGATTTATCAAAATGATCGGGCGACAAGTTTGCTTGATGATGGTCTTGTTAAAGTGATTAATGGACTTACGAGTTTTGAAGAAGTTCTTCGTGTTATTGATATTGAAGAAGATTTAGGGGAAGAACAAGTCCATTTAAAAAATGCCATTATTGGTAGAACTGACACAGAAGCTCCTAACTCCGAAGAGATGAATGAAGAAGAACCTTTAGAAGAATTAGAAACTATGGATCCAGTCGAAATAGAAACTCCTGAATATTTAAATGATGTTGAAACCCTTCCTACTATCGAACAGGACATTACTCCTATGGAAAACATTTCTTTAGAAACATTAGAATAAGAGACCGTATGAAGTCTCTTTTTTAATGGAACATAATAAATTTTAAAATAGTCGTAAATTTTTCATAAAAAACAAAAACCATACATAATGCTGAAATTAAGAAAGGTCCAAATGGCACTTCTCTATCTTCATTATTTAATAAAGTAAATGTTGCATAGGGTAAAGCTAAAAATGTAGATAAAATTAAACCTATGATAGCATATAAAATTCCAACACTTTCTCCCATTACAAAAGCAAGTTTAATATCTCCTCCTCCTAAAGCTTCGCGTTTAAAGATTTTAGATCCTAAAAAACCTATTCCTAAAAAAATAAGAAATAAAATAGCACCTGAAAATAAACTTATAAGAGCTTCTTGAATGCCAAAGTATATCCATTTTAAGAAAAAAATAAGTATGCTTGAAATTATTAATGGAGAATCTAGGATGATCATATAACGAAAATCACTAATATAAATAAGAACAAACAACGAAATTAAAATAAGAGACATCCATAATTCGTAAGAAAAGCCATAATAAAAGTAAGAAATTGAGAAGAAAATTCCCATGAATAACTCTATTATTGGTTCATAGATTGGTAATTTTTTATGACAATGATGGCATTTTCCACGTAAGAACAGATAAGAAAAAATGGGAATTAATTCATACCAAGATAATTGATGATTGCAATGATTACAATGGCTTCTTCCTAGCAAACTTTTTCCTTCTGGTAATCTTGTTGCCACGACTCCATAAAATGAGGCAAACACCGAGCCAAGGAGAAAGAATAACACTCCAAAATATATATCCATCTTTCTACTCCTTTATTAAATTCATCATATTAAACATTGGCACGACTACCGCTAGAATAATACCGCCCACGACAACGGCTAAGAATACAATCATAAGTGGTTCGATAAAAGATTTTAAACTATTAATAATATTTCGATGAGAATCTTGATAATACGTACTTACTTTAGACATCATTTCGGCTAATTCTCCAGTCGACTCTCCAGTTACAATCATAAAATATGCCACATCCGGAATAGCCCAGTGATCTTTAAATGCAACACTAATTTTTTCACCTTTAATAATATTATTTACTGTTTCATACATAATTTCTTTATATATTTCATTATTTGTAATTTTACTTAAAATGGTAATACTTTCAGTTATAAAGACGTTATTACGAAGTAAAGATGAAAATGTTTTTGAGAATATTGCCATTTCATTATAGATAATAATTTTTCCAAATACAGGTAATTTCATAGCAAAAGTTTGGACTTTTTTTCGAAAAACTTTTACTTTTTTATAAGCTAGAACAATCACAAAAATAATAAGAATTAAAACGAGTAACATGTTCATTAAATTATTTTGCAAAAAAATACTTAAATTTAATACAAATAATGTTATGCCAGTGATCTCAGCCCCTGCAGATTCATAAATATCAGTAAATTGAGGAATGATATATAACATAATAAAAACGACAACTGCTAAACTAAAGATCATAATGACAGATGGGTATGTCATCGCTGAGATCATTTGTTTTCTTGTTTTTTCAATTTCATCATAGTAATTTGCCATATCATCTAAGGTTTCTTGTAATTCTCCTGTTGCCTCTGCTGCTTTTAACATATTAATTAAAAGAGGTGGAAACATTGTTCCTTGTTTTTCTAAGGCTGTTGAGAACGATTCTCCCATCGTTAACTCATACACAATAGCTTGAAATGCCCGTTTATATGTAGGGTTCTTATTCATTTGTTGATTTAATATTCGAATGGAATCTGATAATGTAATCCCACTTTTTAAATAAGTCGATAATTGAGTAAGCCAAAAAAGTAAATCTTTATTTTTTAATTTAGGTGAAAAAATACTTTGTTTTCCATATAAAAACTCAATCATTTTGTTATGTTCAATTTTATAAACTTCATATCCGTCTTGAACTAAGAAGGTATTAATATCTAATTTAGAATATCCACTTACAATTCCTGTTTCTAATTTTCCATCTTTTTTTGCAGTAAATTGGTAAACAACAGGTTCTTTACTACGTATTCCACCAGGGCCTTTTAATTCTTCTAAAAGTCTTGCTTTTTCAAGTTCTAATTTTGCAATTCTTCTTTTCATTATAGCCGTATTTTTAAGTAAATCATTCAGATCCATTTTAAGAACACTTTTTTTGTTTTTATTTTCATTTTTAGACATATTATTCACGGCTGCCATTGTTCCTTTATATGCTGTATCTACTTTACCACTTGCAAGTTGCCATAAATGGCTAGGAACATCCATAAAAATATATTTAACTCCTCGATATGAGCACTTTATAATATACCATAGAATTGCTATCATATTTTGAAAGAATGAAGTTTTTACAGGTGTATTATTTGTATTATATATAACATTTGCATTCATACATTTCCCTTCCCTATTCTTACTTTTTAAGTATATCATAAACAAATTATTTTTTCTACAAAAAGTAGGCTTTTTTTCCATCTTCACATATAATATTTTAGAAAGGGTGAATGTCTATGTTTCCACAAGCTATTAGAACTGGACTCACTTTGCCTAAAATTCTAACGGGTATTAATAAAACTTTAACTGTCGCCAATCAAATTATACCTATTTATGTTCAAGCAAAACCAATGATTCAAAATATGAAAGGGGCTTTTCAAATTGCAAAAGAGTTTATGAGTCAGCCAAAGTCTTCGAATAAAACACAAAACACAAATACGACTCCAAAAGTATCTGTCACTGCAAATCCATCTCAAACTAAAAAAATACAGGCATCTTCTTCAAATCCTGTATTCTTTCTAAAATAAAGGTTTCATTTATAAAATGTATGTTTTTAATGTTTCTATGTAATATTTCAAAAGTTTTTGTTTTTCTTTTGGAACACTTTCCATCATCGATTCATATTTCTTTATTAAATACTGATAGTAAAAGGCATTCTTTTTTTGTTTTTTTCCAAAGAGAATTTCTTTTTTTGTTAACACTTCACACCCACTCACATAACACATACACAAGTAGAAGTGTCCCCCTTCTTCAACCGCAACCTCGTCTTTTAAAGTATAGCCAAGTTCATTCATAAATCTTCTTAAATTTTCTAAGTCATGATTTGATTGAAGAATTATTTTTTGAATGGATTCTAACTTTTCTTTTTTTAAGATATGCTGAATGGTCGAAGTTCCCATACCGGCCAAAACTAAAGTATTATAATCTTTGGTATCGATACCTTCTAAGCCATCACAAAGTTTGGTTTCAATAAAAGGATAATGACTTTTTGAAATGTTTTCTTTGGCACTCTCTAAAGCATGCTCATGAATATCTGTTGCAAGAATTTTTGTAATTCCCATCTTCGCTGCTTCAATAGGAATATAGGCATGGTCTGTTCCGACGTCAATCAGTTTATCCTCAGGAGAAAGAAAACTTAAAATTGTTTGTAATCTTTTCTTTTTCATTAATCGTTTAAGAAATCCTTTAATTTTTTAGCTCTTGATGGATGACGAAGTTTACGAAGAGCTTTGGCCTCAATCTGACGAATACGTTCTCTTGTAACATTGAATCGTTTTCCTACTTCTTCTAAGGTATGACTTGTTCCATCAATGAGTCCGAAACGAAGCTCTAGTACTTCTTGCTCTCTTTCTTGTAAAGTTTCTAGAACAGATTTAATTTCTTCTTTTAAGATTTCATTCGTTGCATATTCTTCTGGAGTCATGGTATTAATATCTTTCACAAAATCGCCTAAATGTGAATCATCTTCTTCGCCAATTGGTGTTTCTAGAGACACTGGGTCTTGACTAATTTTAATGACATCACGAACTTTATCTACAGAGATACCCATCTTCTTTGCAATTTCTTCTTCACTTGGTTCACGGTTTAGTTCTAGGGTTAATTGTCTTTGAATTCTCGCCATTTTATTAATGGTTTCTACCATATGAACTGGAACACGAATCGTTCTTGCTTGATCAGCTAAGGCACGAGTAATAGCTTGACGAATCCACCATGTAGCATAAGTAGAGAATTTATACCCTTTATCATAGTCAAATTTATCAACGGCTTTCATAAGGCCAATATTACCTTCTTGAATGAGGTCTAAGAATAAGAGTCCTCTTCCTACATAACGTTTTGCGATGGAAACCACTAAACGTAAGTTAGATTCGGCAAGTTTATTTTTCGCAAGTTCGTCTCCCTCAGCGACACGAATGGAAAGTTCCATTTCTTCCTCGGCATTTAACAAAGAAATACGTCCGATTTCTTTTAAGTACATTCTTACTGGATCATTAATGTTAATGTCTTTGGTAATCTCCGCATCATCTAAGATAATCGGTTCATCTTTTAAATCTTTTGGTACCCCATCTGCAGATTCATCTTCTTCTCCTACTACATCAATGTTGTTTTCCATTAAGGCGTTGTACAAGTCATCTAAAGAATCATTATCCACTTCAAGTCCTTTTAAGGCATCTGCAAGTTCTTCGTAAGTAATGCGTCCATTCTTTTTACCCATTTCAATCAGTTCTGCTTTTCGTTCTTCAAAAGATTTAATTTCTTTTACTTTGGCGATGGTGCTTTTCTTTTCTACAGGTGCGGTTTCTAATAACTCAATTCCTTCCTCTTTGATATCTTCTTCAAATTTTACAATGTCATCTTTTTTGACACGGCATTCTTTGGCTACTTCAATCACTTCACTGATGAGTAAGTAACCTTCTGTTTTTCCTTTTTCAATTAATTCATTTTTTTTCATTTCAAATTTTGTCATTTTTTTACACTTCTTTCTTTTCTAATTTCTTGTATTTTTTTCATAAACTCTGTAAGTTCGATTGCAATCCTTTCTTTTTCTTGCATGTCAATGGTATCTTTCATTTGCTGTTTTAACATCTTGATTTTTTCTTGCCATGCATCTTCTTTAATGTTATTCATATAGTCTTCCATACTAGTTTCTAACAAATCCTCTTCTTTTATACTACTAACCACTTTATAAATTTCATCTTTTAAAGGAGAAACTTCCGCATAATTTAAGAAATCCGCAAGTTCGATGGTTTTATTTTTTTCATAATAATACTCAATTTCATTTGCAATCCCACGATACGTTTCTTCTTTAAAGAATCCTAATTTGTTTTTATACATTTTGATATATTTTGGATCATTCATCATATAATAGAGAATATGATTGGCACTGATGTCATATCGACTCTTTCGTTTTTCACTCACAACGACGACAGGTTCAACGGGTGCACGAACTTCGATTTTTTTCTCTAACTCACTTTTTAAAACATCATAAGATAACTGATATTCATTTGCAAGTTTATTTAAAGTAATATCGATTGTGATCGCATCAGATCCTTTGAGACTCTCTAAAACATTCATCACATATTCTGATAATTCTTTGGTATCTTTTAAATTCTTATTCTGTTTTAAATGAAGGAGTTTGAAATCCAAGAAGGATATCGCATGACGAATATTTTCTTGCATCGCCTCGACTCCATTTTTTAAAATGTATTCATCAGGATCTTTCTCGCCACTTAATCGAACCACTTCTAAATCTACCCCAGCATTTTCTAAAATGGTTCCATTTGTCATTGTAGCCATCTCTCCCGCATTATCATTATCGAACATCAAAACCACTGGAACTCGAAGACGTTTTATTAAACTCACTTGGTCACTTGTTAAAGCAGTTCCCATTAAAGCCACGGTGTTTTCGATTCCACTTGCATACATTCGAATCGCATCCATATTTCCTTCTACCAAGATTAATTTCTTAGCTCTTCTCGCGGTTTCTTTTGCTCGATGGTAATTAAAGAGAATTTTTCCTTTGGTAAATATTTCGGTTTCTTTACTATTTAAGTATTTTGGTCCATTCTCGCCTTCATAGACACGACCTGTAAATCCAACGGTATTTCCTTCAGCATCATGGATTGGAAAAATGATTCGGTTTATAAAGACATCTTTATATTCTAACCCATATTCATTTACAAGTCCAAGAGAAAATAACGCTGAATCACTCACTTTTTTCTTTTGGAAAAAATCATGTAAGGAATTCTTTGTTCCAGAAAGGCCTATATCAAAAGTTTTACGCATTTCTTCATTGAGTCCTCTTTGACTTAAATAATCTCTTGCTTTCTCGCCCTTCTCCGTATTCAAGTAATTCACAAAGAAGTTTTGAGCGAGACGCATGATAGAAAATTCTTTCTCATGTTTTTCTTGTACTTTATACTGTGAAGAATCAATATTTGCATGAACTCCTACTTTTTCACCAACTTTAATCACTGCTTCTAAATAGGAGATATTTTCAATTTCACTGACAAACTTAAATACATTTCCCGCGGTATGACAAGTAAAGCAATTAAACATTTGTCGTTCTTTCGAAACCGACATGCTTGGTGTATGGTCATCATGAAAAGGACAAATTCCAAAATAATTTTTCCCATGTGGTTCTAGATTCACATACTCTTTTACGATTTCAACGATATCTGCTTTTTGACGAATTTCATCCATAATTTCTGGTGAAAGTCTAGCCATATTAAAAATTACCTCCCTAATTATATATATACCGGGTATACCCCCAATTTCCTTTTTTTTTCTGAAAAAAATTGAGAATTTTCGACATTTTTTCTAAAATTTGACACAAATTTTACACTTTTTGGTTAAAAAAAGAAAGAATTAGTCTTTCTCTTTAAATCATGGATTCACGAAGTTTGCGAATTCTTGCAATATCAATTTCCGTGGTATTTGCAATGTCTTCATCAGTTTTTCCTTTGGATATCATTTTTTGGATTAAACTATCTTCGCCTTTTGTAATTCCACGTTCTTCACCAATGGTAATCCCACGTTTTTCACCTTTTCTCTCACCATTTCGATAAGCAAGCTCTTCACACCATGCATCATGATCAAAATCATTGGGATTTAATCCATCCCTAATAATGTTTAAAATTTTTTCATTCATTTTTTTATAGATCCTACCTTTCTTCTCAAAAGAGATACGTTCTTCTTCATTCTCTGCTTTTAAATACTTCAGGAATGTCACATAATCTTTTGTTCTTTCACCATGATTATAATCTACTTTATCTAGCATGTCAAGTCTAATGATAACAATTTCCAACATTTCCGTAAGAGGAAATACAGTCAGAGCACTTTCACATTGCTTCTCCAATATTGCATCACTTAACTTTTCAACAATATTGATTTGAACGATTTTCTTGATGGTTTTATATTTTTTCATTTTAGATAAAAAGAAATCTCCTAAATTACAAACATAAACTCCACTCTTATACATTTCATTTTTACCAAATTGAGTATAAGCTTCTATATTTGTGACCATATCTTTTTCGACAATCACAATATCACATCGATTGGTTTTCGATTTGATGTTTTTTCTTTGTAAAGTTTTCTCAAAAGCAAGATGAATTTTTCCTTTTAAAGAACCTTTTCTTAAATTTCGGTAACACTCCAAAAAATATTCTATGGCAAAGATGTTTTCAGGATCACCAAAAAAAGTCATAAAGAGCTTGTCATTCATTAGTTTTACAAATGCCATTTCTTCCTCCTTAAGCATAAATCTTAAGAAGGAGGAACGCAATAAGTAGACTTAAAACAAAAACTGGAAAAAGGGAATTCTTCTTGGTATTTGGAATAGAATAAGTTTTAATTTCTTCTTTTTGAGGTTGTTCTTCTAAAGTTTCCACAGCAGGTATTTTTTCTTTCGTGATAAATTCCACGACAACATCATCACTTGGCATAGAGAATGTTAAATTGTTTAAAGGAATTTCTACTCCACTTATCGTATATACATGGATGGAATCAAGAAGAAAGTCACTATCTACTTCATAAGACAAAGTCACATTTTCTCCTTTTTTATAACTATTTTTAGAAACAGAAGCTTCCACATGTTCATTTGGAATCAAGAAAATGCGGAACGAAGGAATCCTTTCTAACTCATAAAGAACCAAAACTGAATCATTAGGCATAGTAAAGGTATTGTTTTCTATCATGATTTCTTCTCCATTTACTGTATAAGCTTTTAAACTTGTTAATCGATAAGAGTCTTCTACCTCATATTTTAAAGATACTTTTTCTCCCTTTTTATAAGTTCCAACTTCTTGAAAAGTAATTCCTTTTTTCTGAGGAATAAAAACGGAATAAGTAGGAACTTCAGGAATTCGTGATGTTTTTACATTTAATATCACATTTGCATTTGGCATGATGAAGGAATTAGACTTGATTGGAAGTATTTTTCCATCCGCTGTCATGGCTGTTATTTCATCTAACTGGTATCCCGAATCTATCGTATAGGTGAATAAAACAGTTTCTCCTTCCAAGTAAGTATTTTTCTTTAAGACAAGTGTACTTCCTTTTTCATTTTGAGCATAGACTTCATAATATTTTGGTGCTTCTTCTTTTTCCAAATCATAAGAGATGATTACATTTTCAGAAGGCATCATAAAGGTATTATTTTCCAAAGGGACCTCTTTTCCACTCATTGTTGTAACCTTTAAATTTTTCAAATGATAATGTTCTTCCAACGTATAATGAATTCCTACCTTATCATTTGCTTTTGCATATTTTTCTACTTCAAAATTAATTCCGTTTTGATTAGCCACGAAGACATTGTAGGATGGTATTTTTCTTGTTTCAATTTGAATCACAACATTTTCCTTTGGCATAACAAACGTATTATTTTGAATATCAAGAGACTTCCCACTGGCTGTATATGCTTGGATTTCTGTTATTTCATATTCTTCATCTAAATCATAGGAAATAGAAACGGTTTTTCCTTCTTCATAAGATGTCATCATAGTACTTGTGACTCCATCACTTGGAAGAATATGAACATTGAAAGACTTTTTTTCATCCTCTATATGATAATCTAGATAAATAGGTTTTTCTTTTGGTTTCGATAATTCTATGAAAAGCATGTCATCTTGTTTATAAAAATGAACTTGTTCTTCAAAATAAGATGAATCCACTAAATACTCATAATCCCCAGGCTTTTCTGCTGTAAACCAGAATGTATTCCTATCTTTTTCAATCATTGGAGCATCTCCCACGGGTTTTAAAGTATATTCTTCTAGAAAATTTGGAACAAATGATGTTTGCATTTTTTCATTCACTTTTCCTTGATAAGAATAATGAATTGGTTCAAAGTAACTATTTTGTAACTCTTTCACTCTAGCTTTATAATCTACTAAAGCATAAGAAACCATGAAGGAATAGCGAATTGGATCATTCATTTTCTCACTCCATAATTCCCATAATAAAACTTGAATTCCAAGTAAGGAATTTAAATCAGCTTCCGGATAACTTCTTCCATCCATAATAATCGCGATGACATCTTTCATATATTGAATTTCTTCCTCATTAAAAGGAACTTCTGAAATATCCATTTCTTTCATTAAATACTCTTCAGGGTCTCCCTTAAAATTAATCATAAAAACAGGCATATTTGTCTCATAATTATGAAATAAAGGAATTTCTCTTCGCGTATTTTGTTCATCGTAATAGTAGTATACAGTTCGATCTCTTTCTATTAATAGCTCTGCATGAGCCATTTTAGGAATTCCTAAAAAGAGAATAAATAGGAACACCCACATTAATTTTTTCATAAATCTCCTTCTAAAGGAGTTGTCTTTTAAGCAAGTATTATCATACTCGCCTTATTTTTATTTGTAAACAGAAAGTTTCGTCGAATTTTGTCGAACTTTATATAGAAGATACCAAAAACTATAAAGAAGATTCATGATAGCAAGAGAAATGTAGGCTCCTTCCACAATTTTACATACATGAATGAAAAGATAAGAGAAAAGCCCGACTAGTACTCCATAAAGAATCTTCCCTTTTTTAGATACAGGAGATGTCTCGTTCGTTGGTAAAAACAAAATAAAGGAAAAGAAGACAGAAGAATTTAACACTTGTGAAAGTATAAATTCAGATGGGACTAAAAAATAATGAAGAAAGAAACATATAGCATACGTCGCAAGTGCATAGATCGGTAATTCTTTCTTATAATAGAAGGAACTTGTTAGAAAGAAATAAAATAAAATGAGTAACACAATATTTGTGGTTCCATATCCGCCTGTTCCTTTTCCAAATAAGATATCTAGGGTTCCATACACATAAGACCCGTTTTGTTCAACGATATTTTGGTAACTTACAGGAAGTACGATTGTAAGAAGAAGGATCAGACATTTATATAAATTTAAGAAATGCACTCTAGAAAAAAATTTTTGAAACAAGAAAATGAAAACAAAATAAGAAAGTGATATGATCATAAAATAAAGAAGAGGAAAACTAGGGGGAACTAAAATGCCAAGAAGAATGCCAATGGAAAGTGTATTCCAACTCAGCTTTTCTTTTTTTATTTTGGTAAATAGAAGAGACTCTAACACTCCAATTAGAACTGGTACAACAGGCATGAAAACATCTTTTATACTCATTTGCCCTTGAAAATAGAAATAAAGGCCATGACGATAGAAACCATAGCAAAAACAAAGAATGAGAAAAATGAGTGTTCCTCTTTCATATTTTTGATTTTCTTTCTGGATCATCTAGTCACCTCTTTCTAAATATTTTTGCAAGCGTATATGCCTTGGACAAACAAAACTACATAAACCACAAGAAATGCATTTTGGATTTTGAAACAAACCATTCGTCTGTAAACTTTTATAAGGCTCGCATCCAAAAGGACATACTTCATTACATTTTCCACAATGAATACATTCTTGTTCTTTTAAACTATTTTTTTTCATAAAATAGATTGCACGAATGTCGTCTTCTAAAATCAGTTCTTGATCTACCTTTTTTCCCATTAAAAGTCCATTAATATGAATTTCGTATTCGTCTTCCCGAAAAGAAAAATATTCTAGCAAATCTTTAAGGGGTGTCCCTACTTTGACTTTCATAACTTTGGGGTCTTCAATTGCATTTCCAGTCATCGTAATATAAAGAAATTCTTTTCTTCGCATTTTAATCAAGTCATAATAGGCATCAAAAATTTTATCTGCTTTTAAAATAAAGGTATCCTCTTCTAAGTGAAGATATTCTTTTAAAAATAATTCATTTCCTAATAAATAGTAATCTGGAAGAAGCATTAAACTCATATTGGGATACGTATTTAAAATGGTTTCAATAGCTTCTATACTATCACGGTCTGTTTCTTTCACAAGAATTTCGATGCTTTCTATTTTGTAAGTACTCGCAAGAGCATCTAATAACAGAAGGATTTCTCTTGCATGATATTTTAATAAAAATGCTGTATTTGCAACATAAGGTTCATCTTCCATTCCACATAATAAAATTTTCTTTTTGCCTTTCAAAAGACCCCATGTATCTTTTTGATATTCTAAGATTTTCTTTTTAAGAGAGTTTGAAAATACGATCGTTGTATGGTCGACTCCTACATAATGGTCATTTTCTTTAAAATTATTTTTGATTTGTAAAAACAAAGATTCTTTGCCATAGCCATTTTGTTTTTTCACAATCCGTGTAATATTTCCACTGACTGGACTATAAAAAGTTTTTCCATTACATTCATAAATTGCATCATTTTTATATACATTCTTTTTTTGAACTAGCATATGAGCACTTGGCTCGATAGGTAAATAGACATAAGATGGTGAGAGTACTTCAGTGACTTCACTTTGAACTTTAATTGAAACATCTTTAGGAATTGTGATATATTTCTTCATTCAAACACCTTCTCTATGTCTCAAATATTATAGCAAAAAAAAAGAGATTTTCATAGTCTCTTCCCAAAACAAATAAGTTATAAATATTTTTGATAATTCTTAAATTCTGAACCTGTTGCTAAATCCGTTTCATCTAAACTTTCAAACAATTTTTTCTGGTCTCTTGTAAGTTTCGTTGGCGTGATGACATTTACAATTACGTATTCGTCCCCCTTACGAAGAGAATTTGGAACTTTAAGTCCTTTGCCTTTTAATTTGAATTTAGACCCACTTTGACAACCAGCTTTAATTTCCATCATGACATTTCCATAAATAGTTGGAACTTCTTTTTTACATCCAAATACTGCCTCTGTAAAAGTAATTGGAACTTCCACGGTTAAATCTTCTCCATCTCTTTGATAGAACGGACTATCTTCCACATGAATTTCAAAATAGATATCTCCGTTTGGTCCTCCATTCGTCCCAGCTTCCCCTTTTCCGCTGATACGAAGTTGATGTCCTGTATCGACTCCTTCGGGAATATGGATAGAAATGGTTTTCTTTGCCTTACACTCACCTGTTCCTTTACAAGTCGAACAAATTTTTTCAAAGGAATGTCCGGTCCCTTCACACCGAGGGCAAGTAGAACGACTTTGAATTCTTCCAAACAAGCTATTTTGTTCAGTAATCACATACCCAGTTCCATGACAATAATCACAAGTTTTCTCACCAAAGCCACCTTTGCCATGACATTCTTTACATGTATCATTTAAAGAGAGTTCAATATCTTTTTCGATTCCAAAAGCTGCTTCTTCAAATGTTAAATCTAAACGAACTAAGGTGTCTCTACCTTTTCTTGGACGAGTTCCACGGTCACTTCCGCCAGAGAAGAAATCGGAAAAACCTCCAAATCCACCGCCAAAGTCAAAGCCGCCTCCAAAGACACTTCTTAAAATATCATTTAAGTCAATATCGCCTGGATTAAATCCTCCATAAGAGCCACTTCCCTGTTCAAATGCTGCATGACCAAATTGGTCGTATTGACGTCTCTTGTTTTCATCGGATAACACGGCATAGGCTTCCCCAATTTCTTTAAATTTTTCTTCTGCTCCAGGTTCTTTATTGACATCAGGGTGGTATTTTTTAGCAAGTTTTCGAAAAGCAGACTTTATCTCATCTTGACTTGCGTCTTTCGAAACACCCAAGACTTCATAGTAATCTTTTTTATTCATCAAATTCACCTTCTTTCACTATACTTTCTAATTCTTCTAATTTTTCTTCAATCAAATGGAATGCTTTTTCAAATGGAGATGTTGTTGTAAAGTCCACATCAACCATTTTTAATATATCTAACACTTTTTTACTAGAGCCACTCTTTAAGAAGTTAATGTAATGCTCGACTGCATCTTTCTTCTTGGATGTGATATCACTTACAATACAAAGGGCACTGATAAGGCCTGTTGCATATTGATAAACATAGAATGGTCTATAGAAATGGCTAATTCGCATCCATTCATAACGAATTTCATCATCAATAATCACGGAATCTTTAAAGTATTCTTGATTTAATTTGTAATAAGTATCACTGAATACTTCTTCGGTTAAGCTTTCATGATTTTGCATACCCTCACTCATCATTCTTTCAAACTCCGAAAACATGGTTTGACGATAGATGGTGGCTTTTACTTTATCTAAGAATTCACATAAATAATAAATTTTTTCTTTTTTATTTTTCGCGTGTTCCATGACATAAAAGGATAATAAAGTTTCATTTACAGTCGATGCAATCTCGGCTAGGAAAAGCTCATAATCGCTGTAAAGATAAGGATTGGCACTTTTAGAATACATAGAATGAATGGCATGGCCCATTTCATGAGCAAGAGTGCTCACCGAATCAAAAGTTCCATTAAAGTTTAACAAAACATAACTTGGTGTATCGAAAACTCCCCACTCATAAGCTCCATTGTGTTTTCCCACACTTGGATAAAAATCAACGGTATGTTCGTCTAAAATGGTTTGAAAGTGTTTGATATAGTCTTTCCCGAGCGGTTCTAGAGCTTTTAACACAAGAGAAATCGCACTTTCTTTCGTATAAGATTTATGAGGTGCATCTACAACTGGAGCATAAGTATCATATAAATGATATTCTTTGACACCTAACAAATGATATTTTAATTTTTGAAAACGAATATTTAAGTCCATATTTTGATTCACAGAGGAAATTAAATTTTCATATACAGCTTTTGTCACATCAATTGAATCTAATTCCATTTCCAGAGCTGTTGGATATTTTCTAATATTACGGATAAACTCTAATTCTTGATAATTTCCTTTTAATAAAGAAGCAAATGTATTTTTATGATTTTTATAATAGGCATAATAAGTTTTAAAAGCTTGCTCTCTTACCTTTTGGTCCTTATTTTCTAGGAGTTCTCCATAATTGTAGTGACTGAGTTCCACTTTTTTTCTAGGTGAAACAGACACAGTCCCAAACGTAGCATCGGCGATATCCAAAGATTCAAATGCATTATCAGGGGTTCCAAAAGCCGTGGTTGCTTGAGCAATAATCGCTTCTTCTTTTTCACTTAAAACTCTTTTCTTATCCTTGTATAAATTTTTAAGATAGAAATCATAGACTTTGAGTTTTTCTTCCTCATCCATATATTTTTTGACATCTTCATAATCTTTTTCCATAAATTCGGTGAGAACAAAAGATTCACTTTCATGGATTTGGTCCGCAAGGCTTTCAATTTCTAATAATTTCCCTTTACGTGCGTTATCTCTTGTATCTTCATCAGAACGAAGTTTGGTATATAGAATAAGTCTTTCGAGTTTTCTACTCTTTTCCTCAGCAACTTCAAAATAATGAAGCAAGGAAGATGGACTATTCAAAATACTACCTTTCATGGCCATAATTTCTTTATTTTTGGCTTTCACTTCTTTGATTAAAGTAAGATATTCGGCTTCATTTTTAATAATATAACTTAAATCCCAACAATCTTCTTTGGCTATCTCTTGTCTTTCCTTAAGATTTTTCATAACAATCCTTTCTAGTCTTAGAAAAGTTCTAGTTTCCTAGAACTTTTTTTATTTTTCTTCGTAATTTGCTTCTTCGACTCCATCATCTTTCTTTGGAGCTTCATTACTGCTTTCAGTTTCTGTTGTATTTGCTTGATTATTTTTTGCAGCTTCTTCATAAACTTTGGTTGCTAAACGCATGCTGACTTCTTTTAATTCTTCTGTTTTCTTTTTGATGTCATCTAAGTCATTTTTCTCTAATGCGCTCTTTAATTCTTTCATCTTGTCTTCTGCTTCACTCTTGTCTTTAGAGTCTACTTTATCACCTAAGTCTTTGATAGCTTTTTCAGTTGCAAATATCATAGAATCTGCTTCATTTTTGACATCAGCTTCTTCTTTACGTTTTTCATCAGCTTCTTTATTAGCTTCTGCTTCTTTCATCATCTTATCAATTTCTTCATCCGTTAAATTTGTATTTGAAGTAATGGTAATTGATTGTTCTTTATTGGTTCCAAGGTCTTTCGCAGTAACATGAACAATACCATTGGCATCGATATCAAATTTAACTTCGATTTGTGGAACTCCTCTAGGTGCTGGTGGAATATTTCCAAGTTGGAAATTACCAAGTGTTTTATTATCAGCCGCCATTGAACGTTCACCTTGTAAGACATGAATGTCTACTGCTGGTTGATTATCGGCAGCTGTACTGAATACTTGACTCTTACTTGTTGGAATGGTTGTATTTCTTGGAATTAAAACAGTCATAACTCCACCTAAAGTTTCAAGTCCAAGTGAAAGTGGTGTAACATCAAGTAAAACTAAGTCATCCATCTCACCGGTTAAAACTCCACCTTGAATTGCTGCACCCATAGCAACAACTTCGTCAGGGTTTACTCCTTTATGTGGTTCACGTCCAAGTTCTTTTTTTACTAAATCTTGAATATATGGAATACGAGTAGAACCACCTACTAAAATGACTTCATCAATATCTTTACTAGATAGTTTGGCATCACTTAAAGCTTTATGAACTGGATCTAATGTAGAATCAAATAAGTCACGACATAAGTCTTCAAATTTTGCTTTTGTAAGTTCTATATCTAAGTGAACTGGTCCATCACTATTTTGAGAAATAAATGGTAGATTAATTTGGGTAGAACTCATACCAGATAAATCTTTTTTGGCTTTTTCAGCAGCATCTTTAATTCTTTGCATAGCCATTGCATCGCCAGATAAATCGACACCCGTATCTTTCTTAAATGTATCTACTAAGTAATCCATGATACGTTTATCAAAATCATCTCCACCTAAATGGTTATTTCCAGAAGTTGATTTTACTTCGAATACGCCATCACCAAGTTCTAGAATAGAAACATCGAATGTTCCTCCACCTAGGTCATAAACTAAAACGGTTTGAGTCTTATCTTGTTTATCAAGTCCATATGCTAAAGCAGCTGCGGTTGGTTCATTAATGATACGTTTTACATCTAAACCAGCAATTTTACCAGCATCTTTTGTTGCTTGTCTTTGAGCATCATTAAAGTAAGCTGGAACTGTAATAACTGCTTCGGTTACTTTTTCACCTAAGAAACTTTCGGCATCGGCTCTTAATTTTCCTAAGATTTTTGCTGAAATTTCTTGTGGAGTCCAATCTTTACCATTTGCACTTACTTTTTCACTCGTTCCCATTAATCTTTTAATAGATGAAATGGTGTTTTTAGGATTAGTAACTGCTTGACGTTTTGCACGGTCTCCTACTAGAGTTTCATCTCCTTTAAATGCGACAACAGATGGAGTTGTTCTTCCTCCTTCATCATTTGGGATAACAGTTGGTGTACCCCCTTCTAATACAGAAACACAACTATTCGTGGTTCCTAAATCAATACCTATTATTTTTGCCATTTTTATTCACTCTCTTTCTTATTTACTTTGACCATGGCAGGTCGAATCACTTTATCTTTATATAGATATCCTTTTTGTAAAACATCTAAGACGATATCCGAATCGAATGTTTCGTCATTATCAACGAGGACTGCATTCATACGAGTTTCATCAAAACTTTGATGTAAGCATTCAATCTCTTCCACGCCCATAGACTTTAACATATCTACCAAATTTCCGTAAATCATCTTAAATCCACTTAGGAATTTACTTACTTCATCGGTTAAATCATTATCGTCCATTTTAATGGCATGTTCAAAATTATCTAAGATGGTCAGAATTTTAGTAATCACTTCTTCCCCATCATATTTTAATAATTTTGCTCTTTCTTCTTCACTTCGTCTTTTCATATTTTGCATTTCCGCACTAAGTCTTAAAATTTTTTCATCTTTTTCTTGACTCTCTTTTTTGAGCGCTTCGATTTCTTTACAAAATTTTTCCTCTTTTTTTTCTTCTTTTTTCTTTTTCTTTGGAAGTTCTTTTGTTTCTTCTACAGTAGTCTTCATTTCTTCCTTTTCTTTTACTTCTTCTTCCATTACTCATCCTCCTTGTTTAACTCTTTATTGATAAATGTAAGCAAACCAACAACTCGGTCATACTCCATTCTCTTTGGTCCAATAATCGCAATAGTTCCTTCTTCGCCATTTCGTTTGTACGTTGTTTTAATGACTGTCACATTCGGGTCAAATTCACTTTCCTCACCAATGTAGATATTGACACCACCGTCTTTTCCAGTTGAATCAATCTTTTCAATTAAACTTGCATCTTCAAACTTTGCCATAATATTTCTAATTTCTTCGACATTATCATATTCTGGTTCATTTAAAAGCAAATTTTTACCACTCACATGCACGGTTTCCGTTGGCTTTGCAGCAATATCATGGAATGTTTGACTGAATATCGAAAATATGGTTTCATATTGCTCAATTTTCTCAGCAATCACTGGTTTAATTTCATATTCTAGTCTTACAGACACTTCATTAATTGGAGTCCCTACTAACATCTTATTGATAATTTCACAAGTTTTTACTACTTCTTGAATCGAAATCGTGGTTGGCAAAACAAACTTTTTATTTTCGACGATTCCTTTATCCGTACAAACTAAAGCAACAATGTTGTTTTCTTTTAAAGGAATGATACTCACTTGCTGTAAAGCATTCTCTAAACTACTTTTTCCAAGAACAATACTTGTATAATTGGTAATCTCACTGATGATCTCCATACAAGCTTCCATCGCATCGGATAAGGCAAGCTCTTGGTTACGGAAAATCGTTTGTAATTTATTTGCGTCTTTCTCCGATAACTCTTTGGGTTTCATTAAATTAGCCACATAGAATTTGTATCCAGCTTCCGATGGAATACGTCCAGAAGAAATATGGTTTTTCTCTAGTAAGCCTAAGTTTTCTAGATGGGCCATTTCATTTCGAATCGTGGCTGAAGAACACTTTAGTTTCTTACATAAAGATTTACTTCCAACAGGTTTCGCTGTCGCGATATAAGACTCGACAATTTCTTTTAGTAGTTCTTTTTGTCTTTCGCTCATAGTTCACTTCCTTTTAGCACTTTTCAATCACAAATGCTACTCATATTATAATATGCAATTGTTAGCACTGTCAACACTTAATTGCTAATTTTTTGTAAATTTTACATCAAAAGAAAAAAGCCCTAAGGCTTAAGGAAGAGGCATCAAATGTACTTCAATTAACTTATATGCTTCTCCATCTTTCTGATAAACATATTCATAGGTAGTCCCATGATTTAAAATAAGGTCTAATTCATCTTCGTTATACTGATCTACAAAAGTATCATCTAACTTTCTAAGCTCTGTCCCAACTTTTTTTAAAACGTTAACATGAATAATTACATTTCCATATGTATCATAGGTATATCCAACCATTTTAGAATAATAATTTTCATTTTTACATACATTCTTAGGTTTATCTTTTATTTGAATGATATCTCCTACTTTTAAATCCCATACAAGTGCTCCAGAACAAGAAGAAATAGTTTCTTCATACATTTCTCTTGCTTTACTAGGCTCTACTTCTTCTATTTCTTCCACTGGTTTATTATCATTGATAACAGGTTCATTTTGACTTGTATTCTTGGGTAGAAAGCATAGAATACAACCTCCTACCACAAGAGCAATACCTAAAACTATAACAATCATTATTTTCATTTTATTTTTCATTTTTCACTTACTCCTGTACTAATTCCAACTCATATGGATTTTCAGAACTTCCATCTTTACTATTGTTTACAATTTTTACATTTGGTGCCAAATATACAACAGGACGTACAGCGAAAAGTAACCTAACATTATAATCTGTAACGCTTCCTGCACTCGATTTATAAAGAGTACTGGGGTCTTCCAAACCATCAATCACGTACGCTTCGCAATATTCAATAGGGTAACTTAATGACGTAGATGGCGCTAATAACCATTCTCGAATACCTGAGTATAGCCAATTATTAAGTGTACATTTTGTATAGTCATTTACGGTACTCTCATGGAAAAGACTATTATTTTCTATGCAAATTCTGTCATTTCCTCCTACTGCATAGCCATAATCACTCGGATACATTATTCCAATACTATGAAATGTTTCTGCCTCTGTATTATTTGAACTCCATATTGTCGTTTCTGGTGCACTTTTACCACCAGAAGCTGCACTTTTTTCAATAGAATACACAGCTGCAGTCGTGCTAAATGATTCCTTTAATCCTCCTATGGTCCATATGATGTCTTTGTCAATCATACTTTTATATGTATCATTTTTTAAATTATTATAAAACTCCGTATTCAGATATTTCATTAAAGTGGATTTTGTCCAATTATCCATTCCATTAGAATCCCATGCCATAAATCCTATGCTATCACTTCTAATTATTTTTAGCCTTTGTGTTGTATCAATTATTATAGATTTAGAAGAAATCTCATTACCGGCCAAATCTTTTACTATTACGTTAACTTCATATTCTCTTACCGGAACATTTACAAGTCCGATAATCCGCCATAAAAGTGGATCCCCTTGATGATGTATCATTTCACACGTTCCCGAAAAAGCTTGATTATCTTCTATGCATGATTCCATTGAATCATATTTCCAAGGGCGACTCGCACTACTGAAAACATAAACATCATGATCATAAGTTTCTCCAAAACTCACATAGTTATTTGGATCATAACCAGCATATCTATATTCTGTTGTACTAAAATCACCATTTTTTATATATGGAGTATCTTCATGAAGCACCTCATAAAGTCCACCTCTGGCAGTTATCTCACCAACGTTATTTAAAGTTTCTTTCGGCTTCTCTATATACGGTATTGTAAAATTGTAGACACTTGTATTTGATACCTTAGGATCATACGTTTCGCTTACATTAGAACGATTTTTTAAAGAATATGTATAATCTATTGAATCAAAATTATCTTCTGCGTCCACACTTATCTTAATGGTAGTATCATCAGTCTTTTCAATTGTTAGGCTGTTTATTTTTGGAGGCGTTTTATCTATATTGTAAGCAGAAGAGCATACAATGTCACTAGTATTTCCTACTACATCAATTGATTGAACACAAAGAACAAGATTTTCATCTTCCTCTAATTCTACTTGACTTACCCTATTTTTATCTCCTGCACTACCTTCTAAATCTAAAACAGCATTTGGAGTACAAGCACCTTGTTTGATACAGTATTTTGCACTAGCAACACCGGTTCCATCATCTGTTATAGTCACTTTAAGTGACACCCTTTTATACCAGCCGTTATCTCCCTGTTCAGCAATATCCTCTGTAATATTTACTGTCGGAGCACTTAAATCTAATTCACTTGGATTAAAAGCTTCTTTTGTTTGATTTCCAAATTTATCATTTACCCAAATCCAATATCTAGTTGTATTACCTGTTAAAGCTTCTGGCATAAATGTTGCAAATCGATTTTGATACACTTGGGCTTGTGTATATGATGGTTCTTCAAATCGGCTAGTACTTAATCCATACTCTTTTACTGCAGAGTCATCTGATGCTACCAATATCAAATAAGTTTCTGTTACTCCTAATGTTCCAACATCAAAAACACTAGCATAAGATACTTGCCATTCTAATGATTCTGTTGAGGTGCCTTTCAAATAGAAATAATTTGATGTATTAAAGTTATTTGCACTTCCATTATTAAATAAGTAAATATATTCTCGCCATTCTCCTGTACCTTCATTATCGGTTAACCATCTACTACCACTCGTTGTTATTCTAGTATCATTTGTAGATTCAAGAGTATATCCGCTTGGTATTTTAGCTATAATTCTTGTCGCATAAACTTTATTAGAAGTATATGGAGTTTTAAAAGTAAATCCACCAAATTCTTCTCCAGTTCCATTCGTTGTTTTAATATTTAAGCCATACTGAGTTCCAGCTTGGGTCTCCATTTCTTTTCTTTCTAATGTTGTATTGCCATCTAGGTTATATACTTCAATCTCATTTGTATTATTTGTAAATGTTGGATCATTAGACATCATACTTCCAGCATACATAGATAAAACTGGCCCTGTAGTATCTATTTTTATTTTTGTAGAAACTACATTACTAACTCTACCAGCTTTATCATAACAACGATAATAGCTTGTCGCATTTCTCTGATGACTATAAGAAACTGTAAAAGTATTTTCTTTAAAACTTCCACTTAATCTAGAATATCCTGTATCTTTTGAAGCAGAACTTTCACAATAATCTGGTCCTCCTTCATCATCTGTCATAGTAATAGTAATAGTTACTGTCCCATTTGTCCATGTATCTTCATAAGGATTTACTGCCGATATGACTGGTGCAAGAGAACCAATGGTTTGAACATCAGCACTTATTGTTCCTACATTTCCAGCCATATCTCTTACATGAAGATAATATGTGTTTTTCTCAGTTGCTTCATAAGTAAATGTTTGTAAATCTTTTGGTTCATCTTCTAAAGTAGTCCAATTACCCGTTGGTTCACTACTAGTGGTAAATTCATATCCATAAATACCACTGAATTCATCTTGAGCAGTTCCTGTTAAAGTTTTAGTTTTAGCCCATTCATCATCAAAAGTAATAGAATCCAAAGTTGGTTCATCTATATCTACTTTAACAACACTAGTTTCAATATTACTACTATTTCCCAATCCATCTTCTGCTTTAAATGAATACGTTGCGTTTGTATTATTAGAAATTTCCAAAGTAGCCGTTGCAGAAGTTCCATTACTTTCTGTATTCTCTATTACATTCCATGTATCATCATCTAAAGAATAATAGAAATTAGAAACTCCACTTTCATCAGTAGCACTTAATTGAATCACTACTTTTTCATTTCTCCAAGTATCATCAAATTCATTATTTATTTCTAATACTGGTCCTGTTGTATCTAACTTAGTAATAGAATATGTTCTCGTATTTTCATTTCCAAGTACATCTCTTACATAAATTTTTATATCTTTATTTTCTTTTGCTCTATATTCTACAGTTTGTTCTTTTCCTTGAAGACTTATCCATCCATCACTTACATCTATACTACTGATATCATCTTCTATTTTATATTCCATTAAATCAGATTTTTCATCCTTAAATGTTATATTTAATAAAACTCCCTCTGTATCAATGCTTTCATTTATATCAATACTTGGGCCTTGTTGATCTAATTTATTTATTTGAATGGTTTCATTTTGAATATTTCCCATTTCATCTCTAAAATAAATGGTGTATTCTTTCTCTTCCTCAAAGGAATAGGTAAATTCTAAATTCATAGATGGTTCATCTACTGCATGATATGTTGTTCCATCTAAAGAATATTCTATGATTTTATAATTAGTTCCAGTTACATGAAAGGTAATCGTTTCATGTTCTTTATTATAATCCTCTGGTTCTTGATAAACAATTGTTATAGTATTATTTCTTTTATCTTCTTCGATATAACTTGCTGTAACTGTAATTTTACTTTTAAAAGTGGCATTCATTACATCATCTATTGGAGGAGTAGCTTCATCCATCCATAATTTTAAATTATAAGTCACTGTTCCTTCAGGCCCTAAACTTCCAGTAGTAAGTTTGTGAGATTCATCACTTGTGACTCTATCTTTTTCTTCAGTTAATGTTGGAGTTGCATCTTCATATGTATCTAACACTTTGCCATTACTATCATTTAAACTCGCTTTGATATATTGCCCACCAAGTCTTTTTACTTGTGTTTCAAGTTCTTCTAAGTTTACTTGATAATAAGCAATTGTAGAACATTTGTTGGTTATAGTAAATGTATAACCATCTTGTTTCTTTCCTTCTTCATCAGTTACAGGATATGCTTTTGGTATCGTAATTCCTGCAGATTCATTTTCGATTTTTACATCAAAGCAAGCTGTTCCTAAATGATTAAAATCTTTTTGGGATGTAGTAAAAAGCCAATAAGCATAACTTATCCCAATCATACTTAAAAATACAATTAATATTCCGAGTACAATTAATATTTTTCTTTTAAATGGGGGTTGACTAAACAACCCCCCCCCACATGTGTTTTTTTCCATATTGGAGGCACCTCTTTAGTCTTTCTATTTTTTTTCTATATTTATTATAAAAAAGAATTTTGGATTTTGCAACACTTTTTAAGCCACATCTATTCGTACATAACAGAAAAGAACTTTATCACAAAGTCCTTCTTAATCCTCCGCATTTCCAAAACGTCGATTGCAACTCTCATAATATCTTAAAGCTTCATCGAAACAAGCATCATCAAAATCTGGAAAATACGTATCGACAAAATAAAGTTCGGCATAGAATGCTTGATATAACATAAAATTGCTTAGACGATGTTCTTTTCCCGTCCGAATGAGTAAATCAATTGGTGGTAAGTCTTGATATAAATAATGATAGAAAGTTTCCCGATTCAAATCTTCTTTCTTTAATTTATGTTCTACTAAATCTTCATGAATTTTTAAACTTGCATCGACAATCTCTTCTTGTCCGCCATAGTTAAAGCAAACATTTAAAATACATTTGGTATTGTTTTTGGTTTTTTCCATAATATTTTGCATGGCATCTAAAACATCTTTTCGTAAAGGTTCTTTTCTCCCACTAAAAACAACCCTTACTTCTTCTTTACATACTTTTTCTAATTTCTCATTAAAATATAATATGAGTAAATTCATTAAAAAGTCTACTTCTTCTTGGCTTCGTTTAAAATTATCGGTGGAGAAAGTATAAACAGATAATACTTTAATTCCCACTTTCTTGGCATAAAGAATTAAGTTTTCTAACGTTTTTGCTCCTTCCCGATGTCCTTCGCTTCGTTTTAGTCCTCTTTCTTTTGCCCATCTTCCATTCCCATCCATAATCACTGCTACATGAGTAGGTATTTTATTCATATAATCAAAGTCCTTTCTACTTATTTATCTTTATCTTCTAGAGTCACACTGACAATTTTAGAAACCCCTTGTTCTTGCATCGTAATTCCATAGAGAGTTGAGGCATATTCCATCGTTCTCTTTTTATGAGTAATTAAAATGAACTCACTCTTGTCTTGTTGTTCTTGTAAATAAGAACCAAAAGTATCTACATTTGCTTCATCAAGAGCAGCTTCTACTTCATCTAAAATACAGAATGGAACAGGATATACATTTAATATCGCAAATAATAAGGAAATCGCGGTTAATGTTTTTTCACCTCCACTTAGAAGTTGAATATTATTGAGTTTCTTTCCAGGAGGCTGGGCAACAATATCAATCCCTGTTTCTAAAATGTTATCTGGGTCGGTAAGTTTTAACATTCCCATACCGCCTTTAAACATCTTTTTGAATGTAATGGCAAACTCTTTTTGAATTTTATCAAAGGCATCTTTAAGTCTTTCTTCCATAATCGTGTCCATCTCCGCAATGATTTTATAAAGTTCGTCACTTGCACGCTCTAAATCACTTTTTTGACTCATTAAGAAATTATAACGTTCACTCATTCTTTCATATTCACTGATACTTCCGATGTTCACGTCTCCTAAGTCTTTCATTGATTTTTTTAGACTTGTCACTTTCATTCTGGCAAGCTCTGGTTCTAAGTCTAAAATGTAATTCATCTTGGCACTTTCATAAGTTAAATGATATTCATCGGATAAAACCCCTAGTAAATAATCCATTTTGGTATCAAGTTTGCCAATCTCCACTTGTTTGTTATTTAACTCAGTAAGCACTTTATGGAACTCGCTATTGGATTCACGATAAGAAGTTTCAAGTTCAGCTATTTGAGATGAAATATCACTTTTCTTTCGCTTTAATTCATCCATATGTTTCTCACAAAGTTCTTTTTCCACTTCTTTTTGAGTTTGAGCTTCTAAGTTCTTTACGATTTCTTCTTCTAAACTACCTGATTTTAAAGTCGTGGCATCCTTCGCATTTTTACGAACGCTTTCTAGTTTAGTTTCAAAGGCTTTTTTAGAGTTATTTTTTTGGTTCCATGTTTCTTCAGCCAAAGCCACTTCTTTTTCATACTGGGTAATATGGTCTTCCAAAATACTTTTTTGTTCTGTAAATTCTTTTCTCTTTTCTTCTAGATGTTGTAAAGAGATCTCATTGTTTTCTAATTCGGTTTTTAAATTTTGTAATTCTTGCTTTTCTTTTAAGGCACTATTCTGTTGTTTGATAGAGCCACCGGTTACGGAACCTCCTGCATGTAATATCTCTCCATCTAATGAAACGACTCGATACTTATAAGAAATCTTTTTCCCAATACGTTGTAAAGATTCTAAATTTTTCACCACTAAAACATTTCCGAGTTGGTTTCTCATCACGTTTTGATACTTTGCATCATAACTTACAAGGTCACTGGCTATTCCAATGTATCCTTCTTCATTTTCGAACAATTTTTGTTCTTCTTTGCTAATCATTCTTTCTTTGATGACATTTAAAGGAAAGAATGTGGCTCTCCCTAAACGATTTTGTTTTAAGTATTCAATGGCACTTGCAGCATCTCGTTCGGTATCTACAACTAAAAAGTTAGAAGAAGCACCAAGGGCTACATCAATCGCGGTGATATAGTTTTCTGGAATTTCTAATAATTTACCAATCGTTCCATGAATTCCTTTTAGTCTTGGATGATTTAAAATATTTTTAACAGAAACAGGAATACTTAAATTTTGTTCAATATTACTCTCTAATAAATGGATACGATTTTTTAAAGAGAAATTATTTTTGGTTGCATTTTCATATTCTTGGTCTAAATGTTTTCTTTGAATCATCAGTAAACTATGTTGTTCTTCTTCGTTAGCTAACAGACCTCTTTTTTCTTTTAAGAGACTCTCCGCGTCTACACAAGCTTGATTTACAAGTTCAAATTCTTTTTGTAAAGCCATTTCTTCTTCTTTTAATTTTAATAAATTTTCATCAATTTTTTCTTCATCTACACTGTATTTTTGACGTTCTAAAAGAAGAGTATAATCACTTTTTAATTTGGTAAGTTCTTCACTTAAGTCTAAGAAGTTTTTATTTGCACTCCCCATCTCTTCTTCTAGTTTTACAAGTTCTAGTTTATAGTTTTCAGTTTCTGCATTTCCTTTGGTATTCGTCATTTCAAGTGTTTCTTTTTTGCTTTCGAGTTCTTTTGTTTCTGTTTCTAGTTTTTTATAACTTTCATGAATTTTTGTAATATCATATGTTGTTAAAGAAATTTCTAAGTCTTCTAATTCTTCTTTATATCCTAAATATTTTTTTGCAATCTCACTTTGTTCTTTTAAAGGTTCTACTGTTAAAGCAAGTTCATCGGTTACAAGAGTTACTTTTTCTAGGTTATCTTTCGTTTTTTCTAATTTCTTTAAGCTTTCTTGTTTTCTTGTTTTATATTTTAAAACTTTAGATGCTCCTTCTAATATGACTCTTCGATCAATTGGTTTAGAGTCTACAATCTCATCGACACTTCCTTGACTAATAATATTAAATGAGTCAACGCCTATTCCACTATCTAAGAAAAGACTTGTGATGTCTTTGAGCCTCACCTTCGCATTATTAATGAAATACTCATTCTCACCTGTGTGATATAAAACTCTTTTCACTTCAACTTCTTCTAAATCGGTATTTAAATAATGGTCTTTGTTATCAAAAACTAAAGCAACCTCAGCTCTTTTTAATGGTTCTCTAGTCTCACTTCCTGCGAATATAACATCAATCATCGAATTTGACCCACGTAAACTTTTTACGGACTGCTCGCCTAACACCCAACGAACGGCATCGACAATGTTACTTTTTCCAGAACCATTCGGCCCTACAATCGCGGTGATATTACTTTTAAATTCTAAATCTATTTTTTCAGCAAAGGATTTAAATCCATATGCTCTGATACTTTTTAACTTCATCTATCTCGCCCTTTTTTCTATTGCATCAAAAGCCGCTCTTTGTTCTGCTTCTTTTTTACTTTTTCCAACCCCTGTTCCATAAACCATGTCTTCAATAATGACATTTACTTTGAAGACTTTGTCATGAGCAGGCCCACTTTCACTTACAAGTTCGTAAGTTACACTTTCTTTATCCGTTTGGACAAGTTCTTGTAAACGAGACTTATAATCTTCTAAGAAATGATATCCTTTTTTAATATATGGAATCATAATGGTATCACAGTACCGTTTGGCGACTTCATAACCATGGTCTAAGTAAATGGCACCGAGGACACTTTCAAAGACATCTGCAATAATGGTATCGTTCACTTCCTTTTGCCCATGTCCAACAAGAATATACTTATTTAAACCGATTTCTTTGGCATACGTTGCAAGGGCATGTTCACAAACAAAACTGGCTCTTGTCTTTGTCATATTTCCTTCTTTTAAATCCGTGTTTAAATAAAAATACTCACTGGTAATTAATTCCAAAACTGCATCCCCAAGAAACTCTAATCTCTCATAAGATTCTACATGATGTTCATTCGAATAAGAACTATGAGTAAATGCGGAACGCATTCTCCTTTCATCTTTTACTTCAATTTGGTATTTATCAAAAAACTCTTTATAATTCATAGGTCATACCCTCCTTAATCATTATAACAACAATTATTTGAAAAAGCAAAACAATAAATTCATTTTACAAACGCTTTAATTTGTAGTAAAATGCTTTTAGGTGAAGAAATGAAAAAGTTTTGTATTTTTTTGATTAACCTTTATCAAATGATGCCCCTTCCTACCCATAATGCTTGTCGTTGTATTCCCACTTGTAGTGAATATACGAAAGAAGCCATTGAATATTATGGAGTAAGAAAAGGAATTCAGTTAGGAATCAAAAGAATCGCTCGTTGCCGTCCAGGAGGAATCTATGGATATCAACCATTAAATAAGGAGTTAGATTTGTGATGAAAAAATTGAGTTTACTAGGAATTTGTTGTTTGCTGTGTCTTTGTTTGACTGGATGTGGGAATGACGATGCAATGAAGGTGTACACAACAGTGTATCCGATTAAATATTTAGTAGATACTTTGTATGGAGCCCATGCAGAAACAGAATCCATTTATCCAAATGGAACAGATATAGAAAATGTAGAATTTACTAAGAAACAATTAGATACATTTAGTCAGGGATCATTGTTTATTTATAATGGAACTTCCAATGAAAAGAATATTGCAAAGACGTTAGTCGGTAAAAAAAAGAATTTAAAGATTATTGATGTTGCTTATAGTTTAAAAATAAAATATGGCATGGAAGAATTATGGCTTAGTCCTAGTAGTTACTTAATGCTTGCGACCAATTTAAAAGATGGACTGGAAAGTCAACTTGGAACTCGTTACTTAAATGAAGAAATTGATAAAAATTTTAGAGATTTGGAAGAAAAGTTATCTATGATGGATGCCGATATGCGAATGACTGCCAAACAAGCAAGTAGCCGTAATGAACAGACTATTGTCGCATCTTCTAATGTATTTAAGTTTTTAGAAGATTATGGTTTTACCGTTTTATCTTTAGAAGATTATGAAGAAGGCTCTTCTACTTATGAATCATTAAAAAACAGTTTTCGTTCGGGAACCTATAAATATCTGCTTATCAAAAGTAATGAAGAAAATAATAAAATTACTGATTTTACAACAAATGCAAGTGCGACTACCATCAGTGTACCAATGATGCATACTTTAACAGAAGAAGATGTTCAAAATCAAAATACTTATTTTACGATTATGAACGATTTTGTATCCAATTTGAAACAAATTACGGATTATTAAAGAATGAAAGAAAATTCGTTCTTTTTTTTTGCTTTTTTACAAAAACCTATTTCTTTTTTTTAGATTTATGGTATAACCCGAGTTTCGTACTTCATAAATTAAAAAAAGTTTAATTTTAATTGAAATTAGGCTTTTCTTTTGAAATAAAATATG
>CANRDF010000008.1 GCA_947629255.1 uncultured Bacilli bacterium | reverse complement strand
ATTAAACCGCCGTATACCGAACGGTACGTACGGTGGTGTGAGAGGGAAAAATACTTAAAAGTTTTCTCTACTCGATTAACAGATGAGATTGATTATAAAGGGGTTGTGTGTTAGAATAAATTTTACAGGGAAAATAGGAGAATTTTATGAAAAATAAGAGATTAGAATTATTAAGAACTAAATTGGCTATGTTTGCTTTAGCAACAAGTTTAAGTGTCACAAGTCTAAGTGGATGTGGGTCTAATGAAATATTATCTAGTGAGGAAGTGGTTTCTTGTATAGAAGAAACTCGTGATCTTGGACAGTATGCTGGCCTTTATAAAAAACAAGATGGAAACTGGGAAATTTATTTTGAAAAAAATGGTAAGTATTATGATTTTAAATCATATGAATATTTAAGTACGTTACCTTTTTATACTTTGCTTAATAGAGAACAAGAAGGCTTTGGAAGTTGGTATTCTTATTTAGTGGGGTATTTGCCTTTTAATAAGTGCAATTCTGATGTAACATACACTTTAAATGTAATAAACAATTTAACTGAATCGGACATTGAAAAATTAAAAAGTGATTTTTTTGCAGAAAATAGTCTTCGAGCAAAAGATATTCAACTATTTTATATAGAGAAAATTGATGGGACCAATAAACAGATAATTATAGGTTATCCTTTATCAGATACGAAAATTTTTAATATTGAAACTTGGCAACCAGAAAATTATGAAGGATACGCAATTGTGAAAGAGTCATGCAATTTTAACAACAATTTTGTCTATTTGTCTGAAATATTAGACTATCTAAATGAAAAGAATAATGATTCAAAAAGTGAGTTTAATCAAAAAGAACTAAAATTAAAATAAAATAAATTATGAGAATATCACTTGCTCTTTTTGTATGTCTTTAAGATATGAATAAGAAAGACTTTCAAAAACATAAAATTTAATGTATAATAAGGATACAAAATTGAATTGGGTGAGTATATGAAAAAAATAAAAGAAATTTGGGATAACAATCGAATATTGTTTATTCTAAGCTTTATTATCCTCGCGTGCCTTGTTACAGTCGCGATTGTCTGTGTAACAATGTTCTTTGGAGGAAATAAATCTCCTTATGGAGATAGACTAGATGGTATGGAAGAGCATGCATTAAAAGATGAAGATAAAGAAGGAATTATTTCCAAATTAAAAGAAAGTGATACGGTTACAAATGTTGATGTGAGAACACAAGGAAAAATTATTTATATTCGTATCGAGTTTAATAATGTAACCTTAGACAGAGCCAAAGAAATTGCTGGAACCGCATTAGAAGTAATTAATGATGACTATAAAAGTGTTTATGACATTCATTATACATTAATAAGTGCTGGAACAGAAGAAGTTGCAGGATTTACAATTATGGGAGCTAAAAATATCAATCGCTCTATCATCGTTTGGAATAATAACAATCCAATGCCAGAACCTTCAACGGAGGAATAATTTATGAAAAAGAAAAAAAGTATCATTATCGTATTAGGAATATTAACAATCATTGTTGGAGTTATATTATTCTTTGTTTTCCAAGACAACGAAAACAAGCTAACCACGGAAGAAAGACAATGGATTAGTGAAAATGAAACCAAAGTACAAAATATATCCATTATTAATAACAGCAATCTTTTTGGAAATCTTGGAGAAGGAATTTTCTATTCTTATATCAAAGATTTTACTGATGAATATGGGCTAAAATTAAATCCAATTACCATGAATAGAAATGATGCATCAACTGGTATTACCTTACAAGTTGGAAATGAGTTATCTTCTTCTGCACTCAATTTTTATGAAGACCATTTTGTAATGGTAAGTAACACCAAAGACCAAACTACGTCTATAAATGAGATTAAAAATAAAAAAATAGGTATATTAGAGAATGACACAAATAAAGTCAAAGCATATTTAAAAAATGAAAACATTTATACATCATTTAACAATGAAAATGAGCTCTTTAATGCCCTAGACCAAGGAACTGTTTCCTATTTAGTCATTCCAAGAATAGAATACATGAATCGAATTTTATCAAAAAATTATACAATTAATTATCATTTTAGTGATTTAAAAAGATATTATTATATTGATGATTCTTCAAATAGTATCCTCTTCCGCATTATGAAGAAGTTTGCAAATCGTTGGATTAAAAGTAACTTAGAAAAATCTTTAACGAGTGAAGAAAAAGCTTTATTTCAAACAAGTTTAAATATTTCTGATTCTGCTTTAGCAAGTTTACAAAAATCTAATGTTACATTTGGTTATCGTGTACATGCCCCATATGAAGTTTATGGAGACCGTCAGTTTGGTGGTATTTTTGCGAAGTACCTAGATGCATTCCAAGATTTTTCTGGGATAGAAATTAAATATACAAAATACAACAATGAAAAGAAAATGATCAAAGATTTAAACAATAACAAAATTTCTTTATATGCAAACTATGATACATCTATGAATAATGGAGTCATGATTGATACTGCTATCCCACTTGTGATAGATATCTATGCGCATGAATCCAATCCAGTTGTAATTTATTCAAGTGAAACTCTAAAAAATTATACCCTTTATGTCGAAGAAAATACCCTTGCTTATCAATATCTATCGAATAAAGAAGGATTAAATTTAAAAACATATAAAAAAGATAAAATCAGTGATGTATTAAAAGATAAAAAAGCCTTACTTGCAATCGATGAAGTGGCAGGCACTTATTTAGGACGTTCTACATTAAACAACTACACTTCAAGATATAGAGAAACGACAAATTCAACGTACGTGATTCGTTCGTTAGGAAGCGAAACTCTAAATACATTACTAACAAAATATTTTAATTATTTAGATAATCATTCTTATATCGAAAAAGGTTTCCATGATGCTTTAGTCACAGAAAATAGAGGTTCTATCATGACATCAATTGCTAAATATGCATTATATGGAATTCTCATCGTTGGACTTATCCTTCTACTCATTTATCGTTCTAGTAAAAAAGTGAGAATGCAAAAGAAAGTCAAAAAAGAAGATAGACTGAAATACATTGACCAATTAACATCCCTAAAAAACAGAAATTATTTAAATGAAAATTTATCAAATTGGAATAAAAATACAATTTATCCACAAAGTATTATTATGATAGACTTAGATAAAGTTCAAGAAATCAATGATACTTTAGGTTATGAAGAAGGAGACAATCAAATCAAAGCAGCCGCGAATAGTCTAATCAAAACTCAACTAGACAACACCGATATCATGAGAACAGATGGAAACGAATTTGTAGTATACTTAATTGGATATAATCAAAAGCAAATTACAAGTTACTTAAACAAATTAAAGAAAGATTTCAAAAACTTACCTTATGATTATGGAGCAACAGTCGCTTATAGCATGATTGAAAATGATTTAAAATCCATTGAAGATGCATTAAATGAATGTATTGAAGAAATCAAAAAAACAAAAGAACAGAAAAAGGAAGAAGAAAAATGAAATTAATAGAGAAAGCAAAAAGAGTCATAAAACGGTTATGGAAAATATTAGCAAAACCTCAAATGTTAATACTACCCGGACAACTTGCTTTCTTTTTCTTGCTTGCCGTTGTGCCAATGATAACCTTAATTTTATATGGAGCTTCCCTTTTTCATTTTTCCTATGATTTTATTGGGAACTTCTTATTAAAGGCATTTGGAGGAGAAATCAAAGACCTTATCATGCCAATCATTGAAGAAATTAAATTCACTCCAAACTTTGTTATCTTGGTTATGATTTCCTTTCTAGCCGCGAGTGCGGGGACAAGTTCGTTAATTATTACCTCAAATCAGTTATATCAATGTGAAAATACAAGTTATCTAAAAAGAAAAATAAAATCTTTAATTATGACATTTATCTTAATTACTCTAATCTTATTTTTATTACTCATACCAGCTTTTGGAGACCGTTTTATTGAACTGATAAAATATGTAAATATGAATGAAACAGTCACTTCTATTATTACCTTTATCATTAATCTATCAAAAGGTCCAGTATCATGGTTACTCATTTTCCTACTCATTAAAATTATTTACACCATGGCTCCAGATACAGATATCCCAAGCAGAGCAACGACTAAGGGTGCCATATTCACAACACTTGGCTTTGTCATCGCGACCAGGCTATATTCCTTCTATGTAAGTCACTTTGCCCATTATGATATTTTATATGGAGGACTCTCTCACTTTGTTGTTTTAATGCTTTGGTTCTATATCATTGCTTACGTCATTGTTATCGCGATAGCCATAAATGCTGAGGAAGTAAGTGTTTGGAAAAAATAGGAATGATAAACAAAAAATACACGGTTACAATAATAATGGTGCACACCAGTATTAGTCGTGCATTGTATTTTAACCGCGTATTGAAGAGAATATGGGCTTAAAGCTAATACTGAAGTTTAGGAAACGTTTCAAAAGTTTCCTTTTCTTTTGAAATAAAAAGAGTGAATTGTTCATCACTCTAATTTAAATTAAAAATAGATAAAATATCTTCTCCAGCATAATTCGTTGGTAACTCTCCATTCCATTTCTCAATGAATTTTTGAATCAAAACTTCTTTTGTTAAAGTTTGTTTTAATAAATCATTCACTTGTTTTGTTGCATTTGCTTCAACCAACTGTGCTTCGGCTTCTAATTTGGCTTTTTCTAATTGCTGTTCAGCAACTTGTTTTGCTTCAATGGCATTAGAATATTCTTCACTAAAATTAATATTAATAATGTTAAACTCATCAATAATAATTCCATATTTTTCCACTTTTTCTTGTAAAGTTTTCAAAGCTAAGTCAGAAACTTCATTTCGTTTTGTTACAAGTTCCTCAGCATTATACTTTGAAATGACCGATTTTACAGACTCTTCAATTGTGGGTTGTAAGATGATGCTTTCATAGTCTTTACCAACATTCTTATAAAGATTTACGACCATATCAGGGTTCACTCGAAAATTTACAGCAAGAGATGTAGATACATCTTGTAAATCTTTACTAGCAGATGAAGTCTCAAGTTCTGTTTTTTGGACTTTGATGCTCATTTTTACGATACTTTCAATATAAGGAATTTTTAAATTAAATCCCTCTTTCATATTGGTTTCAATGACTTTTCCAAAACGGATTTTAAGACCAATCTCACCTGAATTAATCGTTTGAAAACTACAAAGAAGAGTTACAAGAAGAACGATACTAATGGCTACGATAATGACTATTTTACGAATATTCACATTTTTGTTTTTGGCAACATAGGTATTTTTCAAAATAACTCAAACTCCTTTCTTGGGTTTATTTTATCATAGGATCCTTTAATTTGAAAAGGAAAAAGGAAAAAGGATAACCATTAAAACCTTTTTCCTGTAATAGCAAGACTGTATTCTTAGAAAGGATATATATGTCTACAATATGTCTTGCTAATGTATTCCAAGTGTAATAGAAAGAAGGGCGAAATTTTTATGACTAACTGAAGAAAAAATTTTTCCTTGGAATACGAGTGTATATTCTACAACAGGTGGTATGTCGAAACTTGTCGAAAAAGAGTGAATTTATCAAAAAAATGCAAAAAATTTAGATATTTTCATTTTTTTGCATGAAAAAGTCATATTTGAAACAATAAGTTCAAGAAAAAAGAGATATTCATGAATTAAAAAAAGATTTTAGAAATCTTATGACAGAAAACTATTAATATGTAGACAAAAATTTAGTAATTGAAGAACTATTGGATAACGAAAATAAAGTTGTATTATATCCGAGGCCAAGAAGGATTATGCGATAAAAAAAGAAAAAGGCCGACTTGAAAACCTTTTTCATTTGCTAGCAAGAATTGAGATACATAATACATGACATATAAGAGGTAAGTGGAAAAATTAATCCTTAGAAACAAATGAGTGAATTCTTGCTAGGATGTATTCCAAGGGAAACAAAAGGTATCGACAACTAAATACAAGAAAAACAGAAACTTTAATTAAATCAAAAATTTTTCCTTGGAATACGAGTGTATATTCTACAACAAGTGGTATGTCGAAACTTGTCGAAAAAAGTCGAATTTGTCAAAAAAATGCAAAAAATTTACAAAAATGTCTAAAAAATGAACTTTGATACCATTTGACGACTCAAACAAAAGTATAGTATAATAACACTTGAAATGAGGTGTTTTGGTGTGCTAGCATTTGGAAAAAATGTTCTTTATATGACAAATCCTAAACAAATTCAAAAAGTTTATGTAAGTAAAAGCAAAAAAGATGAAGAATTATTTAACTTTTTAAAAGAAAATCATATTCATTATCTTTTGGTAGAGCCAAACATTTTAGATAAAATGTGCAAACAAAATCATCAAGGAGTTGTTTTTGAAAGAAATGATTTTGAATATCAAAATTTAGAATCTTGTTTAGAGGAAGATTTTGTAGTACTTCTAGACCATTTAGAAGATCCTCATAACTTTGGAGCTATTATTCGTACTTGTGAAGCTGCGGGTATAAAATCGGTGATTATTCCCAAAGATAGAAGTGTAGATGTCACAGATACTGTAATAAAAACTAGTGTTGGTACAACAGAAAATGTAAAAATTATCAAAGTAACCAATTTGGTAGATGCGATAAAAAAATTACAACAAAACAATTTCTTTGTTTATGCATCTGCAATGGATGGAAAAGATATGAATCAGATGAGCTTTCCAGACAAAAAAGTTTTGATTATTGGGAACGAAGGCAAAGGAGTCAGCCCTATTGTGCGTAAAAATTCTGATGAAGTGATTTGTATTCCCATGAAGGGAGAAGTCAATAGCTTAAATGCATCTGTGGCAGCCGGGATACTGATTTATAAAATGGGAGGCCTTTCATGAATTACGATGAAGAAGATGATACACTTCTTATGGATATGGTATGTGAAACCAACGAAGAAGCAAGAGACTCTCTTTATGAAAAATATAAACCTATTATTGATATGACAGTCAAGAAATATGCATCCACGGCAAGAAAATTAGGACTTGACTTAAACGATTTAAATCAAGAAGCAAACGTTGGATTTACAGATGCTATAAATCATTATGACTCGAATAAAGAAGCATCATTTAAAACATTTATTCAAATATGCATAGAAAGAAAAATTATTAATTATCTCAAGAAGCATAAATCAACAAAATACAAAACATTTCAAGAGAGTTTATCCCTAGATTATGAATATGATGAGAAAGGCAATTCTTTAAAAGAAACTTTAGCTGATATTTCCTCTGATCCATCCTTAAAATTAAGTGATGCAGAGACTATAAAAACAATTCGTGAAAAAATTAAGACAGAACTTTCCGATATTGAATATGAAGTTTTTCTGTACATGTTAAATAATTTGAATTATAATGAAATTGCAAGAATACTTGACAAAAGTCCAAAACAAATAGATAATACTATGCAAAGGATTCGTATGAAATTGACAAACATATTAAATGAGGAGTGAGTAGAATGAAAAAGAAAGAATGGATACGTCTAGGGTTAGTCATAGTTGTCGGAATACTTTTTGTATTTGTATTACTCGGAGTAATGAGTTTTACAGGCAAAAGAGAAAATATTGATTATACAGAAGAGCCACCAGCACCTGAGGAACTTAAATTTACAAATGCAAGTGATATGACAGAAAGTGAAATAAGAGAGCTTGTGGAAGAAAAAAGAACGAATTTAAAAAATTTCTTTCATGATGCTCAGTACTACAATATTGGTGACGTTTCAGCAAATCATACAAGTGAAGAGAATGATATCTATATGGTGGTAAATGAAGAATTTTTAAATGAATTAAAAACATTATTATCATCTAAAGCTTACGACAATTATTATCAATATATGGAAGAAATAGAAAAAAGAAGTGATATTAATATATCTGGAAGTCTATATATGGCACCTCGTGATTTATTTGATGCAATTTTTGTAACAAGTGCAATTCCGAGTTATGATGCATCCGAAGAATATCTTATTTTAGAATCTGCCACGAACGAACGAATTAAAGCAAGAGAAAATATTAAATTGTGTGATGACAAAGGAATCTGTAGTCGAGATGATGTATACGAATTTGATTTAGTAAAAGAAGAAGACATTTGGAAAGTTGATGAATTCTTAATATTAATAGATTAATAAGAAGTAAGGAACACTTATTTCTTTTTTTTAAAAGTTATGATAAAATCATAAATAGAGAAAAGAGAGTCGATTATGAAAAAAATATGTATGGTAGTAATGGACGGATTTGGCTACAGTGATAATAAATTAGGAAATGCTGTTATGATGGCACCTCCAAGAAACTTTTTAAAACTGTGGGATAAATATCCTCATTCCCTTCTTGAAGCAAGTGAAGAAGCAGTTGGACTAGAACCAGGACAATTTGGTAATAGTGAAGTTGGACATATGACAATTGGAGCCGGAAGAAAAATAAAACAAAGTATTGCCTTGCTAAGTGAGTTTTTAGATGGTAAGCCTATGGAAAATGAGAATTTTTCTCAAATGATTAACTACTTAAAAGAAACAGGAAAACGGCTTCATGTCATTGGTTTACTAAGTGATGGAAAAGTTCATTCTAGTTTTGACCATTTTATGAAACTGATTTCTGTCTTACAAAAAGAAGAAATAACAAATGTTTCTTTTCATGCCATTAGTGATGGGCGTGATACCGAGACAAAAGCCCTCTATAACTATATTCATCCTTTAGAAGAAAAACTAAATGAAACAAAAGTCGGAACCATTGCGAGTATCTGTGGAAGATATTATGCAATGGATCGTGACAAAAACTGGGATCGAACAAAAAAATACTATGAGTTACTAACAAATGGAGTCGGTGTAGTAACTCCAAATATTCCTTTAATGATTCAAAAATGTTATGAAAAAAATATTACCGATGAATTTATCCCACCTTTAAAAACGAAAGATTTTGTTGAAATTCAAAATGGCGATTGTATTCTTTGGATGAACTATCGTACAGACCGTGCAAAACAAATCATCAGTGCATTTACAAGCGAGACTTTTGAAGAGTTTCATCGAATCAAAAAAGATGTAGCCGTTTATTCTTTTCTTCCTATTGACCCCAAGATTAAAACTAACTTCTTCCTAGAACGAGAAGAAGTCACCAATCCTTTAGGAGTTTATTTATCAAACTTAGGCCTTACCGAAGCAAGAATTGCCGAGACAGAGAAGTATGCCCATGTTACCTATTTCTTTGATGGAGAAAGTAACAGTTCGTTAGAAGGATGTCAAAAATTTTTAATTCCATCTCCGAAAGTGGCAACCTATGATTTAAAACCAGAGATGAGCGCGATTGATGTTACCAAAAAAGTCATTCAATGTATGGAAAAAGATTATGATTTCATTCTAGTCAATTATGCGAATCCTGATATGGTCGGGCATACCGGTGTTTTAGATGCTGCCGTAAAAGCTTGTATTACAGTAGATTTCTGTGTAAATGTATTAGCTGAGAAAGCTGAAGAAAATTTCTATACTTTAGTAATTCTAGCCGACCACGGAAATGCCGACCAAATGATTGATGAAAAAGGACAACCTGTCACAACCCATACATTAAGTAAAGTACCATTTATTATCACCGACCAAAAAATAAAACTAGAAGAAAAAGGCGATTTAACAAACGTCGCACCTACCGTTTTAGAATATATGGAAATTGCTGTTCCAAAAGAGATGCGTGAAACCAAAAGCTTAATCATAAAATAACAAAAAAAGATTTATAATGTCGAAACTATAGATTAAAATAGTAGGAAAAAATGGAGGAAAAAATAGATGATAAATTATGAAGAATTAGAGAAACAATTAACGCGGGTAAATGAAAAATGTTATTCTTTTTTTGAGGAAGTTTTAAAAGAATATTATAAATATATTGTCGTATTAGATACCAAAACATTAAATTTGTTAAATCTTTATAAAGAGATTCTGTTAAATCAAGGAAAAATAAAGGAAAAAGAAGTACCAATTGTTTTAACAAAAAATGCTTTGTATGCAAAGGCAAAAGAATATGCAGATGAATTACGACAATATAAAGAAATAAGGATTCCTACATTAATTATTGGAGAAGATATTTCTTTTGGAGATGAAGTAAAAGCATTATTAGAAACTATGAATGAAAAAGTACAGAAAAACATTCCGGACGTAGAAGCAAAACCAGGTGTGCGTTTTATGTATAATTCTCCCCTTTTAATAGTCAAATCTATTTATATGTCTCGGCATGAAGGTCATGTAATACCTCCGGCATATCTTTCTGATTATCGACGCTTGAAATATAAAGTTAAGGACGCGGATAGACCTTATAATATGTTTTACGGTGCTGTTGCAAATTTACTTACTTTAGGAAGAGATGGAATTGTTTCACAAATTCCAAATTCAATCACATTTTCTATTGATAAAAAAGATATAGAAGTCTTAGATAAAAATTTTATTTCTATAAAAAACCCTCATTTTCATGATTCTATTTGGGTAAGAGAAATAAACGGTAGTATGGGTACAATTGGCTTTGAAACTCTTTATGGAGTGGAGGCAAAAAATGACAGGATAACGATAACTCCCTTTACTTTTTTAAGTGAAATCACTATGGATAAAAATAAAATGATTTCTGCTTTCAGTCAATTTCATTATGGATTAAAAGAGAAAGTAGAACAAGAATTACAAGATGAAAATAAAAAAGATTTACTAGTTGATTTATTATGTTTTTTGTTTAATCAAAATTTAATGTTACTTTTAAAAGAAAAAGTAGAACTTCATGATATAGATTATACTTTTTTGAAAGCTCAATACGAACCTATTTCATTTATGAAACAAATAGAAGAAAAAAACCAACCATGGATGTCTTTAGAAAATATGGAAAAGCTTATAAAAGAAATCGTGAGTAGTAACTTATGTGAAAGGGAAAACATTACTGTAAATAACGGGAATATTAATTCCTCAGTTTTAGAAAAAATTGAAGATAAAATGTATTTACAAATTTGCAAAACAGAATTGATGAGAGCAAAAGTATATAGAAGAGAGCATTGGGAATGTCCAAGACCAGATCCATTAAAGGAAGAATTTTTAGAAAATAAAGAAAATATCCTAGAAGTTTTATATGTTCTTTTAAGATATATGAATTTGGGAGTATTAGAAACAAATATTCGAAAAAAAGAAAATAATAAATATGTAACATCTTATATATGGCCATCAGAATCTATTTTATTAAAACCAATAAGATATGGAAAGTATTTGCAAGTGTTGGAATTTATTGCAAATGATTGGTATGGATTTGGTGACAAGTATATCGCAGAGAGGATAAATCGAGGCTTAAAGAAATTTTTTGATTCACCTGATGAAAAAGAAATATTAGAAAAATTACAGGAATATGTAAGGGAAGTACATACAATGGGTCATAGTCTTAGGGAACTCAACAATCCTGAAATGATGTTTTTTGATTTGGAAAATCAACAAGATACTATGCAAGGTGATATCATTTTAATGAGACGTTATATCGACAGATGTCATGAATGGTAAAAAGTATTTGATGACGTCGCACCTGGAAATTGCTGTTCCAAAAGAAATGCGTGAAACCAAAAGCTTAATCATAAAATAGCATATGGATAAAGTAAAAAAGTGGTTTACAATCCTAGCAACTTATGCTAAAATAATCGCGAGTAATGAAATTTACTCCTTGCTTTTTCTGAAAAATGAGAAAGCCATTAGACCATAAGGAGGTGTAAAAAAATGAACAATTATGAAATTATGTTTATTGTAAAAGCAACTATGGAAAGCGGAGACGTAAAGAAAACTGCTGAAGGTTATAAAAAATTAGTTTCTGACTTAAAAGGTAAAGTTGCTGAGTACAAAGAACTTGGTGAAAAGAAATTTGCCTATCCAATCAAAAAAGAAATGAATGGATACTATTTTGTTATGCAAGTAGAAGCTGACAAAGATTGCATTGGTGAATTTGACCGTAAAATTCGTTTAGATGAAAACGTTTTAAGACATTTAATTATTCGTAAAGAAAGAGAGTAACATATGAATAAGGTAATTTTAATTGGAAGATTAACAAGGGATCCAGAACTACGTACAACGGGAAGTGGAATGTCAGTCACTAGATTTTCTGTAGCCATTAACCGTCCGACGAGTTCTCAAAACGGTGGACAACCTCAAACAGATTTCATTAACTGTGTAGCCTGGGCAAGACAAGCTGAGAATATTGCAAAATATTGTACTAAGGGCTCTCAAGTCGCTGTCGATGGAAGAATTCAAACAGGTTCTTATACAGGACAAGATGGACAAAAACATTATACAACCGACGTTGTAGCTTTAAATGTAACATTCTTAGGAAGCCGTAGTTCACAAGATGGAAGTTCTGCTGGAGGAAGTACGAGTTATTCTCAACCTATGCCAACTTATGAGGAACCACAAGATTTACCAACAACCGATGTTACAGAAAATATTTTTAATGATTTTGGAAATGAAGTCGCATTAACGGATGATGACTTACCATTCTAAGTGAGAAAGGAGAGAGTAGTTTATGCCAGAATTTAGAAGAAAAAAGAAAAAAATTTGTCAAATGTGTGCTGGAAAAAGCGTTGATTATAAAGATGTTATGATTATCAATAAATATATTAGTGAAAAAGGTAAAATTTTACCTAGACGTATGACTGGTGCATGTGCAAGACATCAAAGACATATTGCTGAACAAATAAAATATGCAAGATTTATGGGATTTATTCCATTTGTAAAATAGATGCTTTTAAAAAGTGTCTTTTTTATTGGTACAGTATATACGAATTCTAAAATTTTTGATATAATAAATTCACTTAAAGGAGGTTTAAGAAATGAAAGTCATTTTATTAAAAGATGTAAAAGGGCAAGGGAAAAAAGACCAAATTATTGATGTCAGTGATGGATATGCAAACAACTTTTTAATTAAAAAAGGTTTAGCCGTTCCAGAAACAAAACGAAGTAAAGAAGTTTTAGACAAAGAACTTTTAAATCGTCATTTAGAAGAAGAGACAAGAGTAAGTGACCTTACCAAAATGAAAGAAAATATCTTAAAAGAACATCTAGAGTTTCATGTAAAAACTGGAAAAGAAGATAAAGTCTTTGGAGTGATATCGAGTAAACAAATTAGTGATGAACTAAAAAAATTAGGATATAACATTGATAAAAAATGCATTCAATTAGACCATCCAATTGATACGTTAGGAGTTCATGAAGTGAACATTGAATTACATAAAAGAGTTCAATTTAAAATAAAGATAACAGTAAAGAAGTAGGTGAGAATATGGCAGCAAGGGAACTACCACAAAATTTAGAAGCAGAAATGAGTGTACTAGGTGTTGCGTTTTTAGACCCTTATGCACTTGAAAGAATTTTAGATAACATTACAGAAGATATGTTCTTTAAACCAGAACACAAAAAAATATTTAATGCCTTAGCAAGTCTTTATAAAGAAGGCTCACCCATTGACCCGACAACAGTCAAAAATGAATTAGATAAACAAAAAAACTTAAATGCGATTGGTGGATATGAATACTTAATGGAACTGATTGATTCGGTTGCCACCAGTGCGAATCTAGATTACTACATGGACATCGTTAAAGAAAAAGCAACAAGAAGACGATTAATTAATACAGCAACAAATATTATCACCGATGCTTACAACGAAGAAGATAACTTAACTCATCTTTTAGATCAATCCGAACAAAAACTTTTAAATGTAGTTCGAGCAAGACAAACAAGTGAATTCAAAACCATTCAAGAAGCTTTAAGGCAAGCTCAAGAAAACTTAGAAAGAATGAGTAAAAATAAATCAGCGATTACAGGACTTCCTTCTGGTTTTGTTGATTTAGATAAATCTACAAGTGGATTCCATGAAGGAGAGCTTATTATCATCGCTGCCCGTCCTGGTATGGGTAAAACGGCCATTGCACTTAATATTGCAACCAATGCCGCGGCTAAAACAGACAAAGCTATCGCCATTTTTAACTTAGAGATGAGTGCTGACCAACTAGTAAATCGTATGATTAGTTCTGTAGGCCAAATTGAAAATGATAAATTAAAAACTGGTATGTTAAATGAAAACGATTGGAAACGTTATACCGAGGCTATGAGTGAACTTGCGGACACGAATATCTATATTGAAGATAATGCATCCATCACGGCTCCCGAAATTAAAGCCAAATGTCGTCGTTTAGCCGGAAATCCAAAAGGGCTAGGCCTTGTCATCATCGATTACTTACAGTTAGTTACAACTGGTGGAAGAGTAGAATCTCGTCAAGTGGAAGTATCTGAAATTTCACGTTCATTCAAAACAATGGCCATGGAATTAAAAGTACCTGTCATTGCCTTAGCTCAGCTATCCCGTGGTGTCGAACAAAGACGTGAATCAAATCAACCAAAACTATCCGATTTACGTGAATCAGGTTCGATTGAACAAGATGCAGACTTGGTACTATTCATAAATCGTCAAGATTACTTTGAAGCTAAGACTGCAGATAACAAACAAAACATTGTACCAGTAGACTTAATTATTGCTAAGCAAAGACGTGGGAGTACAGGCTTAATTCAATTACTCTTTGAATTAAATAAAAGTAGCTTTAAATCTTTTTCTCCAGCTGATGAAGGAGAATTTTAGGAAGGAATTTGTATGAAAAAAGAAGGAATTTATGCAGGGGTCATATGTGTCATCTTAATTATTGTATTTGTAATTAGTGGCTTTCATCCAATGAATCGAACTCCAAAAAACGTTTATCAAATTTATTTGAATGGAGAAGTTCTAGGACTCGTTGAAAATAAAGACGAATTGTTAAATATGATTAATGAAGAACAACAAGATATCAAAGAAACGTATCATGTGAGTCAAGTGTATCCGCCAAACGGATTTAACATTGAAGAATATGTAACATATAATGAGAAAGTCACATCAGCAAATAATATCTATGAACAAATGCGAGAGAAAAGTGATTTTACTATTGAAGGATATATGATTACAATCACGAGACCTAAAAGTGAAACCGAAGAAGAAAAAGTGACAAATATCTATGTCTTAGATGATGAAATTTATAAAGAAGCAGAGCATCGTTTTATTACCACATTTGTATCTGAACAAGAATACAATGCTTATATTACAAACTCTCAAGAACCGATTCGTGATGTCGGGTCTTTAATTAATCATATGGAATTTGAAGAAAGCATTGTGATTAAAAAAGCATACATTCCTGTCAAAGAAAAAATATTTACGAATGCAAGTGAACTTACTCAATATCTTCTTTATGGAACGATAGAACCTCAAAAAAACTATACCGTGAAACAAGGAGATACCTTAAGTAGCATCGCTGCATCCAGCGAATTAAATGTTCGTGAACTTATGATTTTAAATCCAAAGTTTCGAAACGAAAATGCTGTTTTATCCATTGGAGACACTTTAGCAAACGGTATCATTAATCCAATTTTAACTCTTTATGAAGAAGTTCGTTCCACAGAAGATGTGGAGCAAGCATTCACCAAAGTCACTGTGACAGATGATTCGATGAGTTATAATACAAGCAAAATCACTCAAGCAGGAGTCACCGGACTTGAAAGAATTACGCAGGAGTATCGTATTATTAATGGTGAACGTACACAGGATACAACGGTTTTAAGTAAAGTCACCATTCGAGAAGCTGTGCAAGAAATTACTGCCGTAGGTCCTAGATACTATCCAAATGTGAGTGGTGGAACAGCAGGTTCTATTAATACTGGTCTAGACTGGGTTTGGCCTACGAATAAGCCTTATGTTATCACAACGGATTACGAGCCAAGATGGGGTTCATTTCACCGTGGTCTAGATATATCCGGAACAGGATTTGGATCTCCTATCTATGCAGCTCGTGGAGGTACTGTTGTCGAAGTGAATACTTCATGTGCAAACTATGGTTACTATGGAAGCATGTGTGGTGGAAGTTATGGAAACTTTGTATCCATTCAACATGAAAACAACTACTATACTTTGTATGGCCATATGAAGAGTGATATCATTGTTCATGTAGGCGATAAGGTAAGTGCTGGTCAAGTCATTGGTTACATGGGTAGCAGTGGGTCATCAACAGGAACACACTTACACTTTAGTTTAACGACTGGTATGCCAAATCATGGGGGCGTTTGGTATAATCCATGGAGTTTGTTCCGATGAAAATCGTTGTATTAGCAAGTGGTTCCGAAGGAAATTCTACTTTTATAGAAAGTAACGGGACAAGAATCTTATTTGATATAGGCAAAAACAATAAATACATTACGGATAAATTAAAAGAAATAGAAATTGATGGTTCCACCATTGATGCAATTATCATAAGTCATACCCATGATGACCATGTCAGTGCCCTAAAAGTATTTATTAAAAGATATCATCCAAAAGTATATGTAACAGAGAAAATGTTTTATGATTTAGATTACTTAAAAGAATATGATAATGTTGTTGTCTACGATGAAGACTTCTTTATTGGACCTTTAAAAATTGTATCCGTTCATTCCAGTCATGATGCAAGTGACGGAAGAAACTTCTTAGTCGATACTGGAAATGAAAAAATTGTTTATTTAACAGATACTGGTTACTTAAATCGGAAATACTTTAAAGTCTTAGAAGATGCCGATTACTATTTAATGGAAAGCAATCATGATATTGAAATGCTCATGGATGGGCCTTATCCTAAATATTTAAAACAAAGAATTCTAGGAACTTTGGGACACCTATCTAATAATGATAGCAGTTTTTACTTAACTAAATTAGTAAGCGAACGGACTAAAAAAATTATCTTGATGCACTTATCAGAAACGAATAACACTGAAGAAAAAGCACTAGAAACCTTAAAAAATACATTTAAAGATTATGAAAAAACATTACCAGAAGTGAAATGTGCAAGACAAAGAGAGGTGACAATTGTCGTCGATGATAAAGATATTGTGCGTGGGTAAATTAAAAGAAAAATATTTGGTTGATTTAGTAAGTGATTATCAAAAAAGAATTTCGAAATATCATCCAATTGAAATTGTTGAAGTGAAAGATAGTAATATTGTAGAAGAAAAAAACAATCTCATGAAATATATCAGCGATAAAGATGAAGTGATTACATTAGAAATTGAGGGGGAATCAATGACGAGTGAAGAATTTGCAAGTCGAATGGAAAAAGAATTTATTTATCACTCCAACATCACATTTGTGATTGGCGGGTCTTTAGGACTTCATGAAGAGATAAAGAAAAGAAGTAACCTAGCCATATCATTTTCGCATATGACTTTTCCTCATGGTCTTTTTAGGGGAATTCTCCTTGAGCAGATTTATCGTTCATTTAAAATAAGAAATCATGAAAGTTATCATAAATAAAATTTGAGGAAGTGTCAGAAATGGAAGAAAAGTTTTTAGAAATCATTAAGCAAAATACCGATTTAATGAAAGTGTTAGATTATTTAGAAGAATTAAACGTTCCTAATTATTGTATTTGTACAGGTTCATTAAACCAAACGGTATGGAATTATCTAGATCATTTGCCATTAAATCATAACATTGATGATATTGATATCTTATTTGAAGATAAGGATGATTTAAGAGAAGAAAAAGAAGAAGAATTAAAACAAAAATTAACAAATCATTTTGAAGACTTAAATATGTCTTATAAGTTTGATACACATAATATTAGAATTATGAATGTATGGAAATCAAAAATTACCCAGAAAGAGTGCAAACCTTTTATAGACATAAACGATTCCATAAAAAGATTATATGCTACAATTCAAGCAGTAGGTGTAACTAAAAAAAATGGTGAGTTATTTTTATATGCACCATATGGAGTAGAAGATATATTTACCAAAACAATACGACCTATTAAAAATAAAGAGAATTCTAAAGAACAATATGAAAAAAAGGTAAAAAGTTGGAAAGATAGATTTTCTAATTTAAATATCATAGAGTGGGATGAAGAATAAAAAGGAATTCATAAGAAGGAAGTGTAAAAATGATAGGAAATAGCTGGGATGAAAAATTAAAGAGTGTTTGGGAAAGTGATGGCTTCAAAGAGTTTTATGGTATGATTGAACATGAGTATTTATTGCATACCGTTTTTCCACCAAGAAATTATATCTTTAATGCTTTAAAACTAACACCTTATGAAAATGTCAAGGTTGTGATTATGGGACAAGACCCTTATCATGGAGAAGGAGAAGCTCATGGTCTTTCTTTCTCTGTTCAAAAAGGAATTAAAGTTCCGCCATCTTTGCAAAATATTTATAAAGAATTAAAAGATGATTTAGGAATACCTATTCGTAGTGAAGGAGATTTAACAGGCTGGGCTAAAGAAGGAGTCCTTCTTCTAAATGCTGTTTTAACTGTAGAAAAAGATAAGCCTGCTTCTCATCGAAACTATGGTTGGGAAAAACTAACAGATTACATTATCAAAGTAATCAATCTAAAAAAAGAACCAGTCGTCTTTATATTATGGGGTAATTTTGCAAAAGAGAAAAAAGCTCTTATCACAAACCCAATTCATTATGTCATTACATCTCCACATCCAAGTCCTTTTTCAGCAAATCATGGTTTTTTTGGAAGTAAGCCATTCTCTAAATGTAATCAGTTTTTAGAGTCGAAAGGCATTACTCCAATCAACTGGGGAAGAATAGAATAAATCAGAAAGTAAAATTTCTGATTTTAAAATGGTTAAAGTGAGTTGTCCGATTTTTTCGGACAACTGTAAGACAATAAAAAAGCTTAACCTAATCTTTCATAATGTGAGATTTAGGATAAGCTTCTTTTTTATCGGTTCGATACAGAATATAATCGATACTAGTTTGATAGTAATCAGCAAGTTTATTCAAAATATCTTCTGTTAAAGCTGTCATACCTGTTTCAAAATAACTGTAGTTGCGTTGAGTAATACCTAAATCTTTGGCAATATCTTTTTGCAAAATATCTCTATCTTCTCTCATTTCTTTTAATCGGTTCATTGTTTCTCACCAAGTATATTTAACCATAGATAAAAATTAACTATTGAAGTTTAGACAAAATTTGTCTATAATAAATATAGAGTAGGTGAAACGATGAAACTAAAAAGATTTAAGGAACCAAATCATAAAAGAACAACTATAATAATATTTACTACAGTATGTATTTTGCTGGTAAGTGGAGTGATTCTTTATCGAACATTTGCTATATTTGAAGTCAAAACAAATCAAAACGTGATTAAGGGAACTGTACAAGATCCTGGAGATATTTACTTTGCTTATTATGTAGATGATGTAATCCAAAAGGATATGCCTCAAAAAAATGAAGGATATATTTTAGATGAAGAAAAAAGTTACTGTGGAGAATTAGGAGCAAAAGATGAGTCTATCAAACCTAGTTTAAATAAAGAAGATTGGTCTATTACAGTAAAAGGAATGAAACAATCAAGAACAAAATGTAATTTATATTTTAGAAATTATTATAAAGTAAAAACAGATGAAACAGAATATCAAATACCAACATCATCGAATGAATTAATGATAGAAAAAACAGGAAATATATTATTATGTAATAATGGAATTACTGCGAAAGAAGAGACAGATGGAATTCATTTAAGTAATATCACAAAAGATAGTACTTGTAGATTTTATGATACATCAAATAATGCTATAGATAATATTGATGATAGTAAAAATTATATATTATTTTTAACTGATGAAGAAACACAAAGTACATGGACTATTCCAGAAACAAAAGAAGTTACAATTGATTTAAATGGACATACAAAAAATGGAACTATAAGTAATTCAGGAACTCTATATTTAAAATCTAGTAAAGAGAATAAAGGAATAATAAATGGCATAATCATGACTTATAGTAATTCTCATACAGAAATAGAAAATTTAAAATTAATAAATACAAGTAATCACACTATACGGGCTAATGATCAATCATATATGAAATTAGAAAATGTTGACCTAGAAAATACATCCTCTAGCAGAGTTTGTGGAGTATTTACTTCTGAAACAGGCAAATTAGAAATAATTAATTCAAATATGAGTGCGCCTTATGGAATTGGTGGAAATGGTGGCAATATACTAGTGAAAGACTCAAAAATTACTACAACATTGCTAGTTGGAATTCAGACTAATGTTGATCACGTTGGCAACGTAGTAATATCTGGGAATACAACTATTACTGGTAATACATATGGAATATTAATATATCAAGGAACTTTAGAGTTAAATGGTTCAATAGAAAATTATCCAATAATAAAAGGATTAGAACAAACTGGAATAAGTCTTGTTTATGGAATATTTAATTATCAGTACGGTGAAATTTATGGAAAGCTAACAATCAATATAAAAGGTGCAACATTAACTAGACAAGGAACTACTTTAACTACAGAAAACCAGACTGGAATGTATCATACATTTTTACAATAATCTAAAATTGCACAGCAAAATTGTCTAAAACTGCACAATGAAATCGCCAAAAGTTGCACAACAAAATCGTCTAAAGTTGCACAATGGAAAAGAATGTGATATAATTTCAACATAGAAAAGACGGTGAAACATATGTCATTAAAAAGAGATGGTTATCAAGAAAGACTAATCGATAAACTGATTGAAGAAGATTTAAAATTGTTTGGAGCCATATCTATTGAAGGACCAAAATGGTGTGGAAAAACATGGACATCCTTAAATCATGCAAACTCAGTTGTATATTTAGACGATAGTACAGAAAATTTTGATAAACGTGAAAAAGCAAAAATGGACGTATCTTTAATATTAAATGAAGAACCACCAGAATTAATAGATGAATGGGGTGAAGTTCCAGAAATATGGGATGCAGTAAGACATAAATGTGATGAAGATACAAAAAAAGGAAAATATATTTTAACAGAATCTACGACTTTAAGAAAAAGCGAAGATGAAGATAAAATACATCATTCTGGTGCTGGAAGAATAAATCGAATAAAAATGTACTCTATGAGTCTATATGAATCACAAGATTCTACGGGTGAGGCTTCCCTTCAAGCTTTATTCGATGGAACTCAAAAAAATAAAACAACTGAAAAAACATCATTCGAAAAATTAGCGGTCTTAATTGTAAGAGGTGGATGGCCAGAAAACAAAGATACAGAAGATAATCTAGTTTATAGAATGCCAAAAAGTTATTTAAAGGCCGTATTAGATTTTGATATAGATAAAGATGGAATAAAAAGAGACCGAATGAAGATGGAAATGCTTATCAAATCATTAGCGCGTAACGAAAGTACGGTAGTGAGTAATGCTACATTAATATCAGATATTGAAGATTATACTACAGATAAAAATTATCAATTATCAAGAAATACAATTGCTGATTATCTAAACGTTTTGCAAAAATTAAATTTAATTGAAAATCAAGAAGCTTACAGTTTAAATTTAAGAAGCAAATCGGTAGTAGGAAAATCTCAAAAAAGACACTTTACTGATCCTTCTTTAGCCTGTGCAGCATTAGATATTAATCCTGAAAAGCTTATGAATGATATCAAAACATTTGGACTTTTCTTTGAAGCCTTAGTAGAAAGAGATTTAAGAATATACATAGAATATCTAGAAGGAAAACTATATCACTATCGTGATTCTAATGGATTAGAGGTAGATGCCATAGTAGAACTTCCAAGTGGAGATTATGGAGCTATTGAAATTAAATTAGGTTCAAATGAAATTGAAAGTGCCAAACAAAATCTTTTGAGATTCTCTAAAGAAGTAAAAAAAGAACCAACATTCATGTGTATTATATGTGGTTTATGGAAAGATGTAGTGAAAGACCCAGAAACAGGAATTTATATTTTACCTATCACAGCTTTAAAACCTTAACGGTTTGAATATATCAAAGTGAATTGATATAAACTGAAAATAGTTACATCATATATCTATTTTCTTTTTTTGACTAAATTTTAAAAAAAATACACTTTAAATGTGAAAAAATCACACAAAAACTTGAAAATTGCAAAAAAATATGTATAATAGTCTTCACGAAAGAGAAAAATTATAATATAATGGTAGTATAGGATAGGAGGACTAAAAATGTTAATAGGTTTTAAGGTGAAAAATTTTAAATCATTTAAAGATTTACAACATTTTTCTTTCATTGCAGGAAAAGTGAGAAATAACGAAAGTCATATATATGAACAGAATAATAAAAAAATTTTGAAGTTTTCAGGAATCTATGGTGCTAATGGGAGTGGAAAAAGTAATTTAATCGCGGCTATGGATTTTATTCATGACATTCTAGATTTTGGGACAAACATTATTATTGAAAATATATATTTTAGGGGAAAAGAAATATTGAAGGAAGAACCATCATACTTTGAATATGAAATATTAATGAATGGAAAAATGTATTCCTATGGATATGAAATGATTATAAAAGAAAAAAGAATTATTTCAGAATGGTTAATTGATATGTCGTCTTCTCGCAAAAGAGTGCTTTTTGATAGAGACGTAGAAAATGCTAGATATGAAACTATAAAACATTTAAAAAATATCAGTGTTATGAATTGCTTAGAAGAGATGCGTACAAACTCATCTATACTATTTTTAAGTGAGATTGTTAGAAGATTATCAATGTTTAATACTAAAGATTCATTAATTGAAGAAATAGAAAATATCTATAATTTCTTTGAACAAGATTTTATTATCATTAGACCAAATACCCATCGACCTGTTGAAATTGGCTTTATGGATAATAAAGAAGAAAAGGTAAGAATTCTTCAACAATTAGGAATAAATATTCAAGAATTGCAAGAGGTAGATGAGGACATGAAAAATATTAAAAATATGTTGCCAGATAATGTCTTTTCAAACTTAATGAATGAAATTAATAACTTGAAAAAAGATTTAAATAAAAAAATGTCTTTAACGATAGGTAACAATGTTTATACATTTAAAATTGATGAAAAGGGGGATACAGTGGTGAAATCTTTGAAATTTAAACACATAAATTGTAATGATGAATTTGGTGCATACGAAGAATCTGCTGGTACCATAAGAATATTCGAATTGCTAGATATCATATTTTCAACAAATAAAGTTTATGCAATAGACGAATTAGATAATAGTTTACATCCTCTTTTGGTGAATGGATTTTTGTCAAAATTTTTAAAGACAAATAATAACACACAATTGATAGTAACTACTCATGAATCTAAAACATTAGATTTTGATTTGGTACGAAGAGATGAAATATGGTTTACTGAAAAAAATGATGACTGTTCTTCTAAATTATACTCATTAGAAGAATTTAAAGATGTAGCAAGATTTGATAGAAAAATAGATAAAGCATATATGGAAGGTAGATTTGGCGCGATTGCCAATATTGATATCGATGAGTAGAATTGAAACTGAATTTGGAAAAGAAAGAAATTCCGAAATATTTTCTGTTAAACCAAAATATTACATTTTTTCAGAAGGCGATATTACAGAAAGAAAATATTTTAAAAAATTAAATACATCTATTTTATCTAAAAATGTTGAAATCATAAATGTGTTAAGAGATTATGCAAATGTAGGAGAAAGTAACCCGTCGAAAATTATAAAATTGATTGAAGAATTACTTGCTGTGAATAGTAATGAAATCACAGTAAAAGAATTAAAAAATAAATTAAAAAATTGGGGTCATGAATATCATAAAGATGTTAATCCAATATTAGAATTCATTACAAAAAAGTATAAGGACAATAAAATTATTAAATATAAAGAATTGAAAAAACTTGTTTTTGAATTTTTCTCTGGAGAAATTTATCTTGATCTATCTCAAAATTTCATGAAATATTTATCGTGGCAAGATATTACCTATTCTCCATTAACTGATAAAATTTGTTTGGTAGTTGATAGAGATTCAGAGAGCTTTTCAAAAGAACAATATGATTATGTATATGATTTTTGCAAAAGCAATAATATTGGTTATTATGTTAGCAACCCGTGTTTTGAATTTTGGCTATTTTTACATTTTCGTGAAATTGAAAAAGAAAAACCGGATATTCTTTTAAAAAATAAATTTATTTCAAAGGATAAAAGATATATTGAAAGTAAATTACATGATTTGTGTGGCTATACGAAAACAAAATTTGATTTTTCAAGATTAGAACCATATATTCATGATGCGATTAGACGCGAGAAAAAATATGAAGAAAACATAATAGGTTTGGAAAATAAACTTGGCACTAATGTGGGGAAGCTAGTTAATGAAATGATAAATAAGAAATAATATTAAACTTGTACAACAAAATGCTCAAAAGTTGCTAGGTGAATTTTCAAAATTTGTACTTGACAAGCATATAATGAAATGATAAGATATCATTGATTTTTAAATCAAGGTTTTACTTCGGTGAAACCTTATTTAAAGAAATGTTTGATACACCAGGATGTGTGTAAATGAGAAAGGAGAAAATATGGCTACAATTAATCAACTTGTTAAAAAAGGTAGAAGTAAAAAAACAAGAAAGAGTAAAAGCCCAGTTTTAAATGTAGGATACAATACAATTGAAAGAAAACAAACAAATACATATAGTCCTCAAAAACGTGGAGTTTGTACTCGTGTAGGAACAAAAACACCAAAGAAACCGAACTCAGCATTACGTAAATATGCCCGTGTAAGATTATCAAATGGAAGAGAAGTCGATACTTATATTCCAGGAGAAGGACACAACTTACAAGAGCACAGTGTAGTTTTAGTTCGTGGAGGACGTGTGAAAGACTTAATCGGTGTACGTTATCACATTGTTCGTGGAACACTTGATACTCAAGGTGTTGCAAAACGTATGCAAGGACGTAGTAAATACGGTGCTAAAAAACCAAAAAAATAATAGAAGGAGGAAAAAAGTATGCGTAAAAGAAGAGCAGAAAAAAGAGACGTTTTACCAGATGCGATATATAATTCCAAAGTTGTTACTAAACTTATGAATCAAATTATGTTAGATGGTAAAAAAGGAACAGCTCAAAAAATTCTTTATGAAGCTTTTGATATCGTAAACAAAAAAACAGGACGTCCTGCAATTGAAGTTTATACAGAAGCACTAGAGAATATTAAGCCAGCACTTGAAGTAAAATCACGTCGTGTTGGTGGAAGCAACTATCAAGTTCCAATTGAAGTAAGCGATGAGAGAAGTCAAACGCTTGCTTTAAGATGGCTTGTAAATTATGCAAAAACAAGAAGTGGAAAAGGTATGGCTACAAAGTTAGCTAACGAAATTATAGATGCTGCTAACGGTACAGGTGGAGCAGTTAAAAAACGTGAGGATACTCACAAAATGGCAGAAGCAAACAAGGCTTTCGCACATTACAGATGGTAGGAGGGCAAAAATATGGCAAGAGATGTTACAATTGATAAAATTAGAAACATAGGAATTATGGCTCATATTGATGCCGGGAAAACGACTACCACAGAAAGAATTCTATTCCATACAGGAAAAATTCATAAAATTGGAGAGACTCATGATGGAGCTTCTCAAATGGACTGGATGGAACAAGAAAAAGAAAGAGGTATCACTATTACTTCAGCAGCTACAACAGCTCACTGGAAAGGATACCGATTAAATATTATTGATACCCCAGGTCACGTAGACTTCACAGTAGAAGTTTCACGTTCTCTAAGAGTATTAGATGGTGCAGTTGCCCTTCTAGATGCTCAAGCTGGAGTAGAACCTCAAACAGAAACAGTTTGGAGACAAGCTGATGAATTCAAAGTTCCAAGACTTATTATGTGTAACAAAATGGCTAAATTAGGAGCTGATTTTGCATATAGTCTTGAGACCATTTCTAAAAGATTAGGCGCAAATGCCAAACCTATTGAATGGCCTATTGGAGCTGAAAACGAATTTAATGGAGTTATCGATTTAGTAACTATGAAAGCTTATCACTATGATGGTAAAGAAGAAGAAAATGCTACTGAAATTGAAATTCCAGAAAATTTAAAAGCAATTGCTGAAGAAAAAAGAGCAGATTTAATTGAATCTGTTGTTGAATTCGATGATGCTTTAATGGAAAAATATTTAAATGGTGAAGAATTAAGTATTGAAGAAATTAAGAGTGCAATCCGTAAAGGAACTCTTGCAGTAAAATTCTTCCCAGTACTTTGTGGAGATGCTTTATCAAATAAAGGTATCAAATTATTATTAGATGCTGTTATTGATTACATGCCAGCTCCAACAGATATTGAAGCTATTGAATGTTTTGACCCAAAAACAGGAGAAGACGTCTTCCGTCATCCAAGTGATTCAGAACCATTTACAGCTTTAGCGTTCAAAATTATGACAGACCCTTTTGTAGGACGTTTAGCTTTCTTCCGTGTTTATTCAGGACACTTAGCTAGTGGCTCTTATGTACTTAATAGTACGAAAGGTGAAAAAGAAAGAATTGGACGTATCTTACAGATGCATGCCAATAATCGTACAGAAATTTCTGAAGTTTACTGTGGTGAAATCGCGGCTGCTGTAGGACTTAAAAATACAACAACAGCTGATACATTATGTGATGAAAAAAATCCTGTTATCATGAAAGGTATGGAATTCCCATTACCTGTTATTGATGAAGCAATTGAACCAAAATCAAAAGCAGACCAAGAAAAGTTAGGAATTGCTTTACAAAAATTAGCAGAAGAAGACCCAACATTTAAGTATAAAACAGACCCTGAAACTGGACAAACTGTCATCAGTGGTATGGGAGAATTACATCTAGAAGTATTAGTACGTCGTATGAAAGATGAATTTAATGTAGAAGCTAACATTGGTAGACCTCAAGTTGCTTATCGTGAAACGATTAAACAAATGGGTGAATGTGAAGGTAAATACATTAAACAATCAGGTGGACGTGGACAATATGGACATGTTTGGGTTCGTTTTGAACCAAATCCTGAAAAAGGATATGAATTCGTGGATGCAATCGTTGGTGGAGTTGTTCCTCGTGAATACATTCCGGTAACAGATAAAGGATTACAAGAAGCTATGGCTGGTGGTATTTTAGCAGGATACCCAATGGTAGATGTTAAAGCTACATTATTTGATGGTTCTTACCATGATGTAGACTCATCAGAAATGGCATTCAAAATTGCGGCATCTATGGCTTTGAAAGAAGCTAAAAACAAATGTAATCCAGTATTACTTGAACCAATTATGAAGGTAAGTGTAACTGTACCAGATGAATATATGGGTAATGTTATGGGAGACTTAACAAGTCGTCGTGGACGTCCACTTGGACAAGAATCTCGTGGAAATGCCTTACAAATCACAGCTATGGTTCCACTTGCAGAAATGTTTGGTTATGCAACGACTTTACGTTCTAATACACAAGGCCGTGGAAACTTCGTAATGGAATTAGACCACTATGAAGAAGTTCCAAAATCAATCGCTGAAGAAATTATCAAGAAAAACAGCGTTAATTAAAAATAATACTTGAATTTATTTCAAGCATTAGATAAAATAGAATAAGTGAAAGGAGAAAAAATCAAATGGCAAAAGAAAAATTTGACCGTTCAAAAGAACACGTTAATATTGGTACCATTGGACACGTAGACCATGGTAAAACCACATTAACAGCTGCAATTACAAAATTATTTGGACACTATGTTGCATATGAAGATATCGACAAAGCTCCAGAAGAAAGAGAAAGAGGTATTACAATCAATACTGCTCACGTTGAGTATGAGACTGAAAAACGTCACTATGCTCACGTTGACTGTCCAGGACATGCCGATTATGTTAAAAACATGATTACTGGTGCTGCTCAAATGGATGGAGCTATCCTTGTAGTATCTGCTGCAGATGGCCCTATGCCTCAAACAAGAGAGCATATCCTATTATCTCGTCAAGTTGGAGTTCCTAAAATCGTTGTTTACATGAACAAATGTGACCAAGTAGATGATCCAGAATTACTTGACTTAGTAGAAATGGAAATCCGTGAATTATTAGGAGAATATGATTTCGATTCAGATTGTCCTATCATTCGTGGATCTGCATTAAAGGCTCTTGAAGGAGATCCTGATGCTGAACAATCTATTCGTGACTTAATGAAAGCAGTTGACGAATATATTCCATCTCCACAACGTGAAACTGACAAACCATTCTTAATGAGTATTGAAGACGTTTTCACAATTTCTGGACGTGGTACTGTTGTTACAGGCCGTGTTGAACGTGGAAAATTAAACCTTAATGACGAAGTTGAAATCGTTGGTTTAAGAGACACTAAGAAAACTGTTGTTACAGGTATTGAAATGTTCCGTAAATCACTAGACTTTGCTCAAGCTGGTGACAATGCAGGTGTTCTATTACGTGGTATTGCTCGTGAAGAAGTAGAACGTGGACAAGTTCTTGCTAAACCAGGAAGTGTTACACCACATCACAAATTCAAAGCAAGCGTATACGTATTAACGAAAGAAGAAGGCGGACGTCATACTCCATTCTTCTCAAATTACAGACCTCAATTCTATTTCCGTACTACAGACGTAACTGGTGTTATCGAGTTACCTGATGGTGTTGAAATGGTTATGCCAGGTGACAATGTTGATATGACTGTTGATCTAATCGCACCAGTTGCATTAGAAAACGGTACTAAGTTCTCTATCCGTGAGGGTGGACGTACTGTTGGTGCTGGAGTTGTATCTGAAATCATTGAATAATTAAGTTATGACTTAAAAGTGCTGGAAGAAATTTCAGTACTTTTTTTGTTGTTAAAAAAGTTTAGTGTACTAAACAAAAATACAATTTTTAACAATTTTGTTTACTATACTAAACAAAATAAAAAGAACAAAGTCACAAACTTTATAAAATATAGTATAATGATAATGTGATGGATATGAAAAATGCTAAAGAAAAAATAAATCAAATCATTATTTTATTACGTATTCTTTTAGTATGTCTTATCTTATTAGGTTCTTCTTTAGTAGCAAATCAACTTTATATGGTTGAAAAAGAAAAAATCTTATTAAATGAACAAATCGAAAATCAAAAATTAGAAATTGAAAGATTAAAGCAAGAAAAAGAAGAACAAGAAAGATTGAAAAAAATAGAAAAAGAAAAAAAATATCAAACTTGTATGTTATCACCTTATCAAAGTGAGAGCCTACAGAGTGAAATAGATGCTTTAGAGAAAGAATATGAGGGCTGGAATTTAAGCTTTTATGTAGAAGATGTAATCAATCAATATACTATACATAAAACAGAGAACACGATTTACTTTGGAGCAAGTGTAATCAAATTAGTGGATGTTTTATATTTAATTAATAAAGCGATTGCCGGAGAGGTTGACTTATCTTCTACTATGACTTATGAAAGTAAACATCAATTTGTTTATAGTGAAGGAATGAAAAATCATAAAATTGGTGATGCAGTTCCTTTAAAAGAAATTATGGAATATGCAATTTCAGTCAGTGATAATACTGCTCATATGATGCTTGTTGATTATATTGGAATAGATAACCTAAAAAAATATGCTGAAAGTATTAATGTCAAAACGACAATTTCCTCAAGTGATAAATTTGGAAATTTAAGAGCCATTGATGGATATAATATTTTAAAAGAAGCTTATCGGGTATTATCTTTACAAAATGAATACAGTTCTTTTTTAGAAGATATCATGGATAGCGATTACTATAATGAGCTTAATTTTGATAATGTAAGATTTTTACATAAATATGGTTATGCTTCTCGTCACTATAATGAAATAGGAATTTATTATCAAAATGAGAATCCATACGTAGTTTCTATATTTACAAGATATGCGTATGATGATTATTCTAAAATTATTGGCGACTTAAGTAAAAAAATATACAATATCTATTCTAAAAACTATGAAGAAAAGAAAGAATATTGTTTAAAGCAAAAAGAGAATGGAGTATAAGTGATGAAAAAGATTGTAGTAAATAATGAATATAATTTAACAGATGCAGACATGACAGAAGTGGTACAAAGAGTAAAAGGTTTACTCATTAATTCTAAAAATGAAATTTTACTTGGTTATTCACATCATGAATATCAATTTCCAGGAGGACATGTCGAAGAAATGAGTCTCTAGTTGATACACTTCATAGAGAAATTTTAGAAGAAACGGGTATGGATTTAAAACTAGATAATAGTACTCCGTTTGTATGCATGATAGGATATTATAAGGATTGGCCTATGGAAGGAAAGAATCGTAAAACAGAAATATACTATTTTGAAGTAAAGACAGATGAGCTTCCAAATTTAGAAAATACAAATATACAGAAGATGAAATAGATGGCAATTTTGAATTACGATATATTTCTTTAGATAATATTGAAGAAGAATTGAAACAAAATGCAAACGAATACGGAGATACAAAAGGAATTGCGATTTAAAATATACAAAAATAAGTAATAAAAAATTACTTATTTTTTATAAAATGACGTTAATTTTAACTTTTTTGAAAAAAATAAGTAAAAAAATATTGCTTATTTTATAAATGTAGAATATAATGATAAAGAGATGAGGAAATAATGGAAATTGAAAAAATAACTTTAGGCGGATTTAAAAATATCAAAAAAATAGAAATAGAATTAAATAAAATAACGAGTCTTTTATCTATTAATAGTTATGGAAAATCAAATGTTTTGGATGCCATTATTTTTGGTTTAAATTTTATTCGTGCTATAGGAGAGCAGAAACGCGAAATGATGGATATAGATTCGAAGCCTTTAAATAAAAATATATTATATGACAATTTCTTATTTGAATTAGAGCTTATCAATAAAAATAATGATGAATATAATAAAATGATTTATGGTTATACTTTTGCATGGGAAACTTCGCATAAAAAATCTAAAATATTACAAGAGTATCTAAAGATAAAATCTACAAATTCTCAAAAATATGTAAGTTTTATAAAACGTGATGAAAATGACGCAATGATAAAACCTTCTTTCAGTGCAAAATGTACAAAAAACATAAAAATTGAAGATGACGAGTTAATTATAAATAAGCTTTTAGCATATGATAATTTATTCTTTGAAAATATTATAAATGAGTTAAATTTAATCAATATATATATTGATAGACATTTTAATACGAGTAAATTTTATGATAATTATTTAATGAAAAAAAATACAAAAAATTATGTATTAAATGAAAATTCAAATATACCACTTTTATTATTTAATTTGAAAAGTGATTTTCCTGAAAAATACAATTTAATCATCAATACTATGAAAGATATATTTCCTTTTATAAGTCAAATTGGAATTGTAGAGTATGAGTTGAATAAAGATAAGTTAGTAAGCTTCTCAAATTCTAAAAAGTTTGTAGAAGAAAATATGCTCTATTTTTTGTTTGCAATGGAAGAGAATGTTGTAGAACCTATTCTTTTTTCCAATATGTCAGATGGAGTAAGAAGAGTATTGCTTATACTTATTACTTTAGTTTTAGCTGAGATAAGTCATTGTTCAATTGTAGCAATTGAGGAACCAGAAAATTCATTAAATCCCAAAATTCTTCAAAGATATTTAATAACATTAAATGGATTTGCAAAAAACACTAAAATTATTATTACAAGTCATTCTCCATATCTCGTAAATTATTTAAGTCCTTCTAGTATATATTTAGGTTTACCAAACAATGATGGTTTAGCTAATTTTTCAAAAATAAATGAAAAATCGGTAAATAAGATTATATATGATGCAAGAGTTTCTGATATGCTATTAGGAGATTACTTATTCTCTTTAATGAGTGGGGATGAAAGTGATTTAGAAACTTTGAAAAAGTATATGGAGTAGCTAGTCATGAGGAAAAAAATGTTATTATATTTACTGAGGGAGAAACAGAAGAAGAATTTTATAACGTTTTACTAAACGAAATTAAAAAAAATATCATATTCAAAAATTTCCAATAGATAAATTAGAAAAAAGATGTTTGAAAGGTATTACAAAATTTGATAACAAATTATTAAATATCTATAAAAATGATTTAAAAATGAAATATAAAGACTACGAAAAAATTGTTTTCTTATGCTATGATACAGATGTTTTTGAATTCACTCAAAAGCCATCTATTAACTGGAAAGAGGTAGAGAATAAATTACATGAATTAGGTGTAAGTAAAATCTATCATTTATCAGCAGACAAATGCATTGAAGATTGGTTTTTGTTAGATCTGCAAGGAATATTAAAATTATCTAGATATTAAAAAGCCTAATAAAATAATCGGGAAAAATGGGGTAGAGAAATTAGAATTTCTGTTTAATAAAGGAAATAGGCTTTATCAAAAAGGTTTTGCTACTAAAGGATTTATAGAATCACTTGATTTTTCTCTTATATTGGATAAAAAATATGATGTATTTATACCATTAATAGAATGCTTAACACAAAATAGTATTTTAGTTTGATTACTTTAATAGTAAAAAAAAGAATCTCAAACAAGTTATTGATAAAGAGATTCTCTTTCTTTTTCTTCTAATAATTTTAGATTTTCATTAGGGTCTCTAAAAAAGAAATTGGGATCTTGTTGATAGACAATACAAGCTTTATAAAGCATAATAATAGACATATTATTTCTATCTCTAGGAGCCTCAATTCTTTTTAAATGCTCATTAGTCACATCAAAGATTTCTGCAGCATCTTCAAGTCTAATCTTAGCAAGTTTTCTTGCAATTTTCATATTTTGGCATACTACAGCTTTAATATCAACATTAAAATTGTATTCTCGATTCATTTCATATCACAAATAAATTTTCTCATAAAAACGGTGCACCAATAGTAACCTTTTATGTCAAAAATAAAGCTTTACTGTAAAAAACAATCTTTTTTTTATTAAATTGTAATAAATAAAGTTTCATATAACCATAATAAAAATGAGTATTAGAATGCATCAATCTTAAAAATTTAAAGAAATGTTACTTATAGTAACCTTTTGCGCCTAAGTTATGTTATAATAAATTACAGAGAGTAGGAAAAATATGAAGCTAAAAAGATTTAAAGAAAGAGATAATAAAAGAATAGGAATTATATTGTTTACTATAGTATGTATTTTATTAGTGAGTGGGGTCATCCTTTATAGAACATTTGCCATATTTGAAGTAAAGATCAATCAAAATGTGATTAAAGGAAAAGTAAGAGACATGGGAGACATAGAATTTGCATTTTATATAGATAATAATATTGTTAAATCTGCTCCCAAAGCAACTGAAAAAGAAAAATATACTTTTGATGAAGAAAGTAGTAGTTGTACGAATGGTGCGACTGTTTATTGGGATTATCAGGTATGGGGGCCAACAGTCTCTAACTTAACAGACACCAAAACAAAGTGTTATTTAAAATTTAAAACCGAGTATAGTGAAGCTTTATTAAATGGAGCGGTACCTAAATTAGAAGGAGATTTAACACCAGTTACTATAGATGAAAATGGAACAGTTAGAAAAGCTGATATTACACAAGAATGGTATAATTATGGAAATCAACAATGGGCAAATGCAGTGATTACAAAAAATAGTTATGATTTACTTGGAAGTAATGTTCATGATGCAAAAAAAGAAGATGAATATGTTCATTTAGATGGACAAGATGATTACATTGATTTAGGACTTGCTAATTATAATTTTAGTGAAGGGATTACTTTAGTACTTAATGCTAAATTATATAATAGTGATAATACTGTTGCTTATTTTGGAAACTGGGAAGGAGCTGGTGGTGGATTTGGAATGGACAGTTCTAAAAATCTTGTTTTTAATGAATATATTAAAGATGGATCTAAAAGCGTATCAATTTCAAATAATGAATTTGATATTAATTCTTACCATGTCATTATAGGATCATATGATAATGAAAAACTTCAACTTATTATAGATGGGGAAGTGAAAGCTACTTTAAATGTCCAGGGAACTATAAAATCATCCTCTTTAGGCTTTATTCTTGGTGGAAATCCTGGAAAAACGAATCATAGTGTTTTTAGCCAAATAGATATAAAACAAGCAGCTATCTTTAATCGAGCCCTAACAGAAGAAGAATTTAAAGCAATGTCTACAGATAATTTTAAAATAACAAATAGTAATGGATTACTCAAATATGTAGATTTTACAAATAAAACATATGAAGCAGGAGAAGTGATATCAGAAGATAATATTGAAAGTTATTTTGTATGGATACCAAGATATCGTTATCTTTTGTGGAATGGAGAAGAAGAAACAAGTAAATTTACAGGAATTGAAAATTTAGGTACGATAGAAAATGCTACAAAAGAACCAAACTTAAATCAACAACAACCAATTAGAATTGAATTTGAAAGTAAAAGTATGCCAATAAGTCAAAGTACAGAAAAAGGAGAATACTTAACACATCCTGCATTCACCTCATTTAATAGTAATGGGTTCTGGGTCGGCAAATTTGAAACAGGATATAAAGGGGCGACTGACGTTAGTACAGTCCAAGTGAATGTGAAAGATGCATCAAAAGTCATTATAAAACCAAATGTCTATAGTTGGAGAAGTATTCAAATTGCTAATGCTTTTTATACATCGAAAGAATACAAGACAAATTTAGATAGTCATATGATGAAGAATATGGAATGGGGAGCTGTTGCTTATCTTACTTACAGTAAATATGGGAGATGTACAAATGGAAAATGTGAAGAAGTAAGAATGAATAATAATAGTAATTATGTAACAGGAAGTTCAGCCGTCAAAGAACCAACATGTGGATATACAGGAAGTAGTCAAGAATGCAATCAATATGGTACAGATTCTAGTATTGTAAATCGTTATGATAATTTACTAAGTGTGGCATCAAGTACAACAGAAAATTATTCTGGAATTTATGATATGTCTGGAGGAGCATGGGAATATGTTATGGGAGTTATGCAAGTAAAAACTGATGTTTCTACTCCAACAACAGGACCTAATGCTACAAACAATTCTGGGTTTAATGGTTCTTATTCTAATGAAAATGCCTCTAAATCAGATGGTAAAGAATGGCCTTCCCCGCAATACTATGATTTATATGATTATAATATTAATAATCAATATTATAATAGAGGAAAATTAGGGGATGGAACAAAAGAATTCGGACCCTTCTATAACGTGGCATATAAAAAAAATGATGGTACTTTGTCTAGTAGATATTTAGGAAGTTATAATGCAGATGATTCTTTCTTTGTCAGTCTTACCAATCCATGGGTTGAACGAGGTGGTGCTTACTTAGATGGTACGGATACAGGTATATCAGCGTTTGGTAATCTTGCTGGGCAAGCATATGAAAGTCGTAGTTTCCGCATCGTTCTTACTCCATAATTAAAAAATTAAATAAATAAAAAGTTATTGCAAACACACACAATAACTTTTTTTAATTTAATCAATATCTAAAGGTGTATTATCGAATTCTTTATCCATTAAGAATTCATGAATAATTTCTTCTTGATTTTCAACAGCAATTTCTTCAATTCGATCTACTCGACATTTCTCGCTTATTAAAATAGCTTCTACTTTTTGTACAGCATCTTCTAATATGTCATTCACAACTACATAATTATATTTATTGATTTCATTAATTTCTTGATAAGCAACTTGGAATCTCTTAATAATCTGTTCATTATTTTCCATTCCTCTTGCTTTAATTCTTCTTTTTACTTCTTCCATACTAGGAGCAAGAATAAAAATCAAAATGGTTTCAGGAAACATTTCTTTAATTTGTTTAGCCCCTTGAACATCAATTTCTAGTATCACATCATTTCCGTTAGCAAGCATTTCTTTTACTTCTTTTTTAGGAGTACCATAGTACTTTCCATATTGAACTTTAGCATATTCTAAGAAATCTCCATTTTGAATTTTTTTCTCAAATTCTTCTGGTGTTACAAAAAAGTAATCTTTTCCATCCATTTCATTTTCCCTTTTTTCTCTAGAAGTATAAGAGATAGATACTTTTAAGTTTTCATTTTTCTTCACAAGTTCTTTTACAATCGTTCCTTTACCTGCACATGTAGTTCCTGAAATAACAATTAACTCCCCATTTTTCTTCTTTTTAATCATTTTTCTTCTCCTTTTCATTCTTCTTTTTTATATCTGTTTTATTAAATATCTTAGCTAAAACTCCATTGCTTCTTAACTTATAATACTTTTTAGAATCAATTGGTAAGTCATATTCACCAATATATTCATAAACTCTTGGACGAAAACCTAACTTAAATTGATTTAATCCATTATATGGATTTTCCAAAGAAAAATCTCCTGTCATACCATTTAATTCAGCATAATCATAATCTTCTTTATAATACTCTAATATCGAATGATGTAAAAAATAATTAGCATCAAAAGATTTATATTTCTTATCATATCCACTCATTAATATTTGAATACGATTCTTTAAATGAATGACTAAAGCGCCAGCAATATAAATACGATTTTTTTGTTTATTTAATTCTGTTGCAAGTTCTACATCATGCTTATAAGAAAGTAACTTTCGATCAGAATCCATCTTTTGATTAATATTTTTATTTGTACTTTCTTTTTCTAATAAAGATTGATAATGATTATTTTTTTCTAATTCTAATTCATAAAGTTTACGAGCATTCACTAAAAACTCATCAGGATGAATATTCACTAAAAATAAATCAATCATATCATTTCTTTCAAATACATTATAATAATCTTTATAGTAAAAGTCACGTGTATTTCTTTTCTTAGCAATAAAGTTTTGTAAAATATCAATTCCAGATTTCTCAGCCTTTTCTAAATGAAGTCCTTTTAAAGTAGAACGATTAATTTTATTTCTGGTATTTTTACTTATTTCCTTAATATCATAATTTTTTAAAGAGATAACTGCACTAAATCTTGGTAAAAGAGACTCAAAATATAAATTATCTTTTAATTTAATAAAACCATTATCTTCTAATATTTCTTTTATATCATAATTCCAATTATAAGTTTTTACAAAGTTTGTTGTATCAATTTCACTTATAGCAATTTCAGGATTAATTTTAATAAATACAACATGTTTCTTTTTATAATAAGCTTTTAAAGCTTCCACAAACTCTTTTAATAAACCTTGATTAAAATAATCTAAAATAAATCCTTTAGGTGCATAACCATATTTGGTATGAAACTTAATTGTTTTCGTAAGTATTAAAGAAGCAGCTTTAATTTGACCATATTCATTCACAAAACCAATTAGATCATAATCAAAACCATTTTCTCCCATCAAAAGCGCATAGTTAATCGTTTGATAATGAGTCCAAAGTGGACTAGCTGACACAAAGTCTGTAAATTCTTCAATGGATAATTCTTTTAAATTCATAGGTATCGCCCCTTTTTAATTGATGTATATACTATCATACTTTAAGAAAAAATGCAAATTCTTCTAAGACTATGATATAATAAGGACAAACTAAGGAGAAAACTATGAAAAAGAAGTGGATAAGCTATTTATTAATATTTTTATTAAGTCTAGGTTTTGTATTTCAATTTGTGAAAGCTGATTCAGGATGGGACATTGATTATGATTCAGGTTCTAGTTGGGATTCTGGCTCAAGCTGGGACTCAGGAAGTAGTTGGGATTGGGACGATGATGGTTATTATGGCTCTTATTCTTTAGGCTCAAGTACTCCCTCTGTTGTGTTTCTAATCGTATTCATGACTGTAATCATCATTATCATTGTATCTTCATCAAATAAAGGCCACAGTTCTTCTACAAGTGCTTATCCACAATATCAAGAAATGAGTGAAGAACAAATCCATGCCATCGACCCAGATATGAACATTGAAGAATTTAAGAGTAATGTTTATGACACATTTGTTCAAATACAAAATGCTTGGACAAACTTTGATTTTGATACTCTTCGTAAACTCTTAACAGATGAATTATATAACATGTATGAAAGTCAGTTACAAATATTAAAGACAAAGAAACAAAAGAATATCATGGACAATTTCTCTTTAGATGATATCAAAATTATCAACATGTCGAAAACAGAAGACACAGTTTCAGTTCAAGTTCATTTACAAGTAAGATTCTATGATTATGTAATAGAAGAAGAAACGAATAAAGTAGTAAGAGGAGATAAATCTCGCCGAGTTATAGTAAGATACAATTTAACATTTGTAAAAGGAGTGGAAGATAAGGTAACAAAATGTCCAAACTGTGGAGCCGAAATCAAAGAAAATATAGACACTTGTCCATATTGTCATACCAAATTTGAGAAGTTATCCACAAAATATATTTTAAGTAAGAAAACAAACCTTTCTCAATCCAAAGAATAGTGGTATAATAAAGACACAAAGGAGTTGCATGTATATGTATAATGAAAATAAAGAAGAAGTAAGAGATACTTTGAGTTTTCAAGAATTTTTTCAAAGAATGTTCCATAAAAGAACAAAAAGATTATTCACAAACCTAGACCGCTTATTCACAAATATTATGTGGATTGAAATTGGTTTATCAGCATTACTCATTTTAGTAGGAGTTTTGTTCTTATTAAATCCCACTTTAAGTCTTAATATGATTGGTATTCTATTTGGAATTGTAGTATTATGTTTTGGAGGTTTAAACATCTATGCTTATTTAAAAAGTAGAGAACTTTACTTTTTCCGTTTCCATATCTTATACGGAATTTTAGATTTAATTTTAGGAGTTCTTATTATCATGAGTCCATTTACATTCACTCAAATGATTACGATATTCATTGGTTTTTGGTTAATTTATTTAGCAGTCATGAAAATTGATTTGGCATTACGTTTAAAAATGATTAGTGAAAAAAGTTGGTTAACTCTTTTTGTCAGTGCGCTTCTATCTATATTTATGAGTATACTAATTTTTATCAATCCATTTACAAATATTTTATTTACTCAATTAGCTGGTGCCTACTGTGTATTATCAGGAATTTTAAATGCAGCGAATGCCATTCTTACCAAAAATAGATCAATTGAGTTTTTGGAAAATCTTTAAGGTAAATTATGGAAATAAACGAAACTTTAATCAAAACAAAAATTGATAATATTTTTGTCAAACTTTATACAGGAATGACTCTCGAAAACTTACGAGATGTAAAACATTTTTTAAGTGATGAGGTCTATGAAAAATATGCATCTATTTTAGAAGAAAACAAAAAGAAAAATCAAAAACAAATCTATGATGAAATCAATGTGAAGAACTCGAGAGTAGTTGATATTGAAGAGCAAGAAGACAAAACAGTGGTTCACATCGAATTAATATCAAGATATATGGATTATATTATAGATAACTCAACCGGAAACATTATATTTGGAACAGATCAAAGAAGAATTGAGAAAAAAAATTACATCACTTTAGAAAAAAAGAATGATGTAAAAGAAATTGATGGAGTTCGGAAATGTCCTAGTTGTGGAGCAAGTATGAGTATTAATAAAACTGGTGTTTGTGAATTTTGCCATCAAACTTATCCATTAGAAGACTATGATTTCATAGTAACTTCTATAAGAGTTGAAGAATAACCAAAACAAAGGCTTTTTAAGCCTCTTTTAATTTTTTTATTTCTTCAATTGATAAACCTGTAAGATTCATGATTTCTTGAATATCATATTTTTTTTCCAACATAGATTTTGCAATTTCAATGTTTCGTTCTTCACGTCCTTCATCATGACCTACAGTACGTTCTGAATTCAGCATCATTTGCATATCTTCTTCATCGGTTGCAAATCTTACAAATTCTTCATCTTGATT
>CANRDF010000007.1 GCA_947629255.1 uncultured Bacilli bacterium | reverse complement strand
CGTGATTATTTTAACAAGTTAAAATAATCTATCGTTGGATTGTCGTGACTTTGTCACTTTTGTTTGACAAATCTACAGTCAATACGTTTTTACAAATTAGATTATGGAGCTAGAGCAATACGAAACCCATGTCCAGAATCCAAATTTCCATCAGACATACCAAAAGCCATAATTCCAGAGCCAGAGCCATAATTCCAATGTCCTCCACGCACAAACCAAGGTTGTATATTTCTTACAAACTGAGCAGAATCTGTTTGATAACTACTATAATAATTCTGATGATAATAAGATCCTGAAGTTACACTATAGTAATGGATTGCAAAAAATGTTTCAATCTCTTTCGTTGCATCTCCCAATATTCCTCTGTTGTATGTATTAATAGAAGTATCATAATCATATAAATCATAATATTTTTTACTAGGCCAAAGAAATCCATCTTCTTTCTTTCCATCTGCATTAGAATATGGTCCGTTAAATCCGGAATTACTCGTTTGATTTGGGCCAGTTGCTGGAATAGAGCTTTCTGCACTGCTTTGCATGACTCCCATAGTAACTTCCCATGCACCTCCAGACATATCATAAATTCCACTATAATTTTGGGTAGTGCTTGCTACTTTACTTCTTGTATCAAAATAATTATAAGTATTATTTCCATTTGTATTTAAAGGGGCTCGTTCATAATTATTACAAGCTTCACTCACACCAATATAACCACATACTGGTTGAGTTTTAGAAGAATACCCTGTAATATAAGAAATATTATTATTAAGCATAATATTTTCACATGTTGCTTCATCACATAGTCCATATTTACTACTAGCAAGATAAGCAACGGCTCCCCATTCTGTATTTTTAATTAAATGACTTTCTAATTCTCGTTTGTAATCATAACTATTATAAAAAGCATTACCTATTTGTAAACCTCTCCAACTATATACATTCGGCTTTATAATGACTTTATTTTCTTCTTTGGCATTTTTTCTAGCACCAGCTTCATCTATTGCTTCTTTGTATCCTGTTTCAAATTTACCCACCCAAAGTCCATTGCTATTAAAACTTGTAAATGCTGGATGAGTAAGCCAATCTCCTTTTTTAACTCCTTGGGTAACGTTTTCTTCTTTTGTTTCAAATACAATTTGTATATTTGGTACATTGCTTGGAATCTTAGCTAAATCTTCAGGTTTACTACTATCTATATTACCTAAATCAGATAAACTATATTGATTTAAATTTTCAGAAAATAATTGATAACGATATCTTGGAATCCATACAAAGTAACTTTCAATATCACTTTCTGGTATTTCTTGCCCGGGAGTATAATTATCTGACACACCATCTTTAAGTATGACTGCATTTGCCCACTGTTTATCTGTGTAACTGTACCACTTATCTGTGATATCTGCTTTTACTACTTTTCCTCCATATATACCATCCATATTCTGAATCGTAATTCCTGTTGGTTGTTCTTCTTTTATTTGAACTGGTATCAATCTTCCATTTCCAAGATCTGGTATAGCTCCATTTAATTCTGGATCCTTATAAATTTGTTTGAAATATAGATAACATTTCGTTTTAGTAGTGGAAACATTTTTAATTTCTACACTCCAATTTTCATAGTTCCAATTTACATTACTTACTTTTTGATTGTTTAATAAATCTACACAATAACTAGAGCTTGTATCTAATGAATAACCTTCTTCTTTTTTTGGAACTTCTTTTACTATGTCATTATCTTTATAAAAAGCAAACTCTAGGTCTCCCATACTTTGAACACTACCATTAATCACATTTTGATTTGTCTTTACTTCAAATATGGCAAATGTTCGATAGAGTATAACTCCACTGACTAATAAGATACAAGCTATGGTAAATACTATGATCCCTATTCTTTTGTTATCCCGTTCTTTAAACTTCTCCAGTTTCATGAAATCACTCTCCCGTTTTGTATCTTATCACTATACATATTTTTAATATTATAATTTATTTCTTTGTACCGTGTCAATATACAAACCTAAATATTAAAAAGAAGACATGATAAAATTTTAAAGATGGTGATCCTATGCGTATAAATTGTAATAATTATAATTCCAAAGATATTATTCGCTTTATCCGTGAGAATAGTGGAAAAACGCAAACAAGTTTTGCCAAAGACTTAAATAAAACAAGAGGCTGGACAGCAAAAGCGGAACGAGGAGAAATAAAAATTAGTTTTGATGATTTTTTAAAAATACTAGAAATCAATGATATTGATATGACTTTATCAAGTGAAAAGAAAAAATAAAAAGAGACTCAAATCTCTTTTTTATATGTGTTTAAATAAGCACTTTGCAGTTCGCATCATCTGAGCGGTATATCCAAGTTCATTGTCGTACCATGCAACCACTTTCACTAAGTCCCCGGTTTCAGTAGAAACCAAACTTGTTAAGGATAAATCTACTAAAGCACCTACATCTTCCCCAATGACATCACTAGATACAACTGGGTCATTCGTTGTTTTTAAGGCAACAGACTCATTTTGAATTAAGACTTTATTAATTTCTTCTACACTAGCTTTAGTTCGAAGCTCTAAAACCAAATCAATCATTGATCCATCACTTACTGGTACACGGTAGGCAACTCCATTTAACTTTCCTTCTAACTCAGGAATTACTTTTCCAATTGCTGTGGCAGCCCCAGTAGAAGCTGGAACAATATTCATCGCGCATGCTCTACCACGGCGAGATAAATATCCTTTTTTATGAGCAATATCTAAAGTAGCTTGATCATTTGTATATGCATGGATGGTACTCATATATCCTTTTTGAATTCCAAAGTTTTTATGAAGAACATGAAGTACAGGTGCTAAGCAATTGGTCGTACAAGAAGCCGCAGACACGATTTGCTCTGTTCCATCTAAAATAGATTCATTCACTCCATACACAATGGTTTTCATGTCTCCTTTTCCAGGAGCAGAAATTAAAACCTTTTTAGCCCCTGCCCGAATATGTTTCATCGCTCCATCATAATCCGTAAAATGTCCTGTACACTCTAAAACTAAATCAACTCCTAAAGATGACCAAGGAAGTTTTTCAGGATCACTTTCTGAAAACACAGGAATTTTTTTTTGATTACTAATCACAATATAATTTTCTTGAGCAGTAATTTCATTCTCATGAAATCTTCGATGATTTGTATCATACTTAAGTAAATAAGCCAAATCTTCTGCTTGTGTTAAATCGTTAATCGCGACAACATCAAAATCTACTCCTGTAATCATCTCTCGAAATGCTAATCTTCCAATTCTTCCAAACCCATTAATTGCAACTTTAATCATTTTTTAAGCCTTCTTTCTTTCCTTTATTATTCTCATTTTTCCCCAATAAATTCTCTTAATATAGATTCCTTTGGAACCAACTCACCAGGAATAGTAAAAAATACTTGCAAGCTTTGTATAAGTCTTTTTGCTTCATTATAATATTTTGAATCCATCCCTACTGAATGAAGAAGTGGAGTCACATAAACTTTTAAAACCCCAACTTCATAAGCAAGTGCTGTATTGATAATCATGTCGGCTTGATACACATAGGGAAAAATATATTTTTCTTCTCCAGACCTTACCACTTGCCATTCACGAATCGTATCAGACACAGTTTTTCCTCTCGTTCGATTATCACGAACAATTCTTCTAAATAACCTTAAATCTAATGTGGATATGTAATTATGTCTATCAATATTAAGAGGAATAAATGGACTTAAATAAATTTTAAATTTATATTTATTATCAATAAATGGTAAAAGATCATCATTTAAACAATGAAGTCCTTCAATTAAAAGCATACTATTTTCATGTAACTGTAATTTTTTTCCAGTAAACTTTTTCTTACCATTAATAAAATCGTACTCTGGAATTTCCACACATTCTCCATCTAATAATTTTTTAATAGTATTGCTTAATAATTCTAAATCAATTGCTTGTAAACATTCAAAATCATATTCCCCATTTTCACATTTAGGAGTCTTTTCTCTATCTACAAAAAAATCATCTGTAGATAACCCCACGGGATCAAACCCTCGACTTCTAAGGTATGCCCCAAGTCGTTTCATTGTCGTTGTTTTTCCACTAGAAGATGGTCCTGATATTAAAACCATTCTTACATCTCGCATTGAAATAATCTTATCGCAAGCATCTCTAATATCACTTTGAAAAGCAATCTCATTGGATTCAATAAAATCATTGATTTTAGACTGACTTACTAAATCATTCATCTGAGCTAAATAGGAAACTCCCATTCTTTTTAACCATTTCTTTGTTGACATAAAGTTACTTACAATATTTTCATAATGGACATATTCCGGAATGTTACTTCCACTCACGACATTTGGACAAACAAGAACCACGCGATTTCTTCCTAAAAAGACTAGTTCAAAACGATTCATTACACTCGTGTCATAAGGCATAATATTATAAAAATAATTCAGTTCATTTTTTAGTCGATACATCGTTACAACTTCATTCGCTAGAGACTGAATATTGCTTGCTTTTTCAGTATATCCTTTCTCTTTTAAATAGTTATAAGCATCTTTAACATCTAAATTATATTTTTGAAACCGGAGTTTCTGTTCAACCATCTCAGCCATTTTACCTTTAATTCTAGAAATATCCTCATTAGTTAAATTCTGATCTACTTCGATTTCACTTAAAATTCCTTTTGGTACACTATGTAAAAATTGAACTTCACTATTTGGAAATAACTCTTTTACAGCCACTAAAAATAAAAATTTTAAAGCTGATTGATAAATTTTATAACCGGATAATGAAGTCACATTTAAAAATTCAATGTCTCCATTATTTAACACTTTACTATCTAAAGAAACAACTTCATTTCCCATTTTGACCGCAATGGCATCATCCACATGAAAACTTTGGGCAATCTCATAATAAAGAGTTCCTTTTTCAAATTCTTTTTTATTCCCATTATATGTAATTTCCACCATCTGCATAGTATCCCTACCCTTTTATCTACATCATTATACCATTAAAATGGCTTTATGCATACATTTTTGTATTTTAAATTAATGCATCTTTATTTAAGCACTTTTAATAGTGGCGCCATATGATAGACTTATGACACCGTTCGACAAGTTTCGACATACCCTTGTTGTAGAATAGCGGACTTAAGGGGGAAAATGATCCGTATGGCAAAAAAAGATGCTTATTTAACTGCGAAAATTGATAGACTTTTTAAAACTGTGTTTGTAAATCCAGATAATACGAAATTTATGAATGCGCGTTCTTAGGAGGCTCTAGAACAAGAAGTGAAAGTGTTAAAGTTTTATCCAACCGACCTTCCTGTACGTAATAAAAAAGAAAGAGTGAAAGTTTTAGATGTCTTACTTAAAACAAAAGATAAGAAATACGTTCATTGTGAGGTGAACACATCCTTTGATGAAGCTACAAGAGTTCGTAATCTTTGTTTCTTTAATTCTTATTATTCAGAGAAAGTAAAAAGAGGAAAGAAATATGATACCAGGAGCGAATTTGTACATCTGGATTTCAATTTTATTAGAAAAGCAAAAGGAAATCCAAAGAAAGTTTATCAAATCTTAAATACTGAAACTACAAAGCCATATGTCAAAAACTATAAAATTATAACCATCAATCTTGCAACAATTAAAAAAGAGTGTTATCATAAGAACATACAAGGCGAGAAAGAGAATATCCATTTAGTGATGTTAAGTGCAAATGAAAAAGAATTAATGGAATTATCTAAACAAGATGAACTAGTAAAGGAGTTTGATGAGAAAATGTTTGTATTAAATAGTGATAATACATTTACAAGAACAATATCTGAAGAAAGAGATCAAGAGTTACTTATGAATGCAAGAATTGAGATTGCTGAAGAAAAAGCTGCTAAGAAACGTAACATTGAAATAGCAAAAAGGATGCTACAAAAAACGGATGATATATCTTATATATCAGAAATGACAGATTTGCCTAAAGGAAAAATTAGAAAATTACAAAAAAAACTTAAAATAAATTAAGTAGATGAGAATTCTACTTTTCATTTTAACAATTTTAAATCAATTTTGAATAAAATTTGTTTCTTCTTACTATAATAGTTTTAGGTGACAAAAATGAATCTTATTCCAACTGTATTAGAACGAACAGAAAACTCAAGTACAGCATATGATTTGTACTCTAGATTATTAGAAGACCGTATTATATTTTTAACTGGTGAAATTAATGACACCTCAGCCAACATCGTCATTAGTGAACTTCTATATTTAGATTCTAAAAGTAAAGAAGATATTTATTTATATATCAATAGTCCCGGTGGTTCAGTAACAAGTGGAATGGCTATTTACGATACTATGAACTATATCAAAAGTGACGTCAAAACAATTTGTGTTGGTATGGCTGCTTCCATGGCTGCATTTCTTCTTTCAAGCGGAACAAAAGGAAAAAGATGTACTCTTAAAAATGCCGATGTGATGATTCACCAACCCTTAGGTGGCATGGAAGGACAAGCAAGTGATATGAAAATTGCTTGTGAACGTATTTTAAAAATGAAAGAAAAATTAAATCACATCTTAGCTGAAAATACAGGTAAAACTTTAAAAGAAATAGAAAAAGATACCGATAGAGACCATTACTTATCCAGTAATGAAGCCCGAGATTACGGTATCGTTGATATTATACTTTAGACTTTTTCGGAATTGTACTCCAAAAAAGTCTATTTTTTATATGTATTCAATAGGTACAATGTAATTATTTTCATCAATAGCTACAATGTCTTTTTTCATACAAAGAACAATTCCATTTCCAGCATCCATTCCAAACTTTTCTAACACGTCAAAATTTTTTATAGCATGATTCCCAGGATTTGCGCTTTTCTTTATTTCAATCGGATAAATTTTATTATCATGTATAATTAATAAATCAATTTCTTTCATATTCTTATCTCTATAGTAATATAATCTTTTCTTTGTATCTATTCCATGATTTGTAAAAGATTTTATGATTTCTCCAATCACATAGGTTTCAAAAATTTGTCCACTATAAACACTTTTTTCTAAAGTAGAAGCATTTAAGTAACCAGTAAGATAACATGCAAGTCCAGTATCTAAAAAATAAAGTTTTGGTCTTTTAATTGCTTTTTGAATATTATTATTGGAATATGATGGCAATAAGTAAACTAAATGTGTATTTTTTAAAATAGATAACCAAGCATCACAAGTTTTTGAATCAATTTCAACATCTTTAGCAATATCTAAAGCATTATATTCCATTCCTGTTCGAGCTGCGACAGAAGATAAAAATTTAATAAATTTTATTTCATTATCAACATGAATTAATTTTCTTACATCTCTTTCTAAATAAGTTCTAATATAGTTTTCAAAATATTCGTCTTTATCTCTTTTTCCTAAAATAACTTCTGGATAACTACCACGGATGATTCTTTCAAATAATTGATTAGTCGTATAGTTTTTTACTTTTTCTTTCTTTTTTAAAATCTTAATATCAGGAATAAACACATCCTCTTCTAATCCATTGATTTCTCTAGTCGAAAAACCATACAAATCTAAAATACCAACCCTTCCTGCTAAAGATTCAGATACCTCTTGCATCGTTTCAAAAACTTGTGACCCAGTTAAATAATAAAGAGTCCCAGGGTCTTTTTTTCCACGAAACATGACTTCTTTTCGTATTTCATCTACATTCATTTTAATATAAGAAAGCAAATTAGGCGCATATTGAAATTCATCTATCATTAAAGGAGCTTCATAAGTTCTTAAAAAAAGCTCTGGGTCTTCATTTGCCTGTTTTCTTAGTAAAACATCATCTAAAGACACACTATTAACTTTAGAATGCGATAGAGAAATAATATAATTTAAAAGAGTTGTTTTACCCACCTGTCTTGGGCCTGTAATCATAATAACTGGACATTTATCGATTAGTTTTTGTACCCCTTTCTCCATTGTTCTATTTGTATACTTTGACATAAAATCACCTAGATATAATATATCATATTTCAAAATAAAAATCTAGACTTTTTCGGAATAGCACTCCGAAAAAGTCTAAAATTTATTTATCGTTCTTTTTATGTTGTTCTACTAATTTTTTCATTTTTATAAAATGATGATTCACTCCGCTTTTACCAATTTTATAATCTGTTTCTAAACTAATAATATCAGCAAGCTCTTGTAAAGAACTTTCTTGATATTTCAAACGATACTCTAAAACAATCTTTGTTTTTTCATCTAACAAATCTACTAAATCATGTTCTTTTAAATACTTAATATCTTCCATTTGTTTCATACCAGCTGAAATAGATTTCTCTTGATTTGCAATTTCACAATTATTCAAACGATTCACCATATTTTTATGGTCTCGATAAATTCGAATATCTTCAAAAGAAAACAATGATAAAGGAGCCTCAAACATTCTTATCATATCACTGATTTCTTCAGCACTTTTTAAATAAATCATATACTTATTATTTCTTTCTGTGATTTTTGTATCAAATTTCATTTCGTGCAAGAGTTCATTTAAAAAGTTTGCATCTTCTTCCCGAGAAAAAACATATTCTAAATGATATCCACTAGTAGAAGGGTCACTTATGGAACCAGTAACCAAAAAACAACCTCTTACATAGGCAACCATTTCTTCTGGACTATCCAAATTTTCTCTTCGCATTGGAATTAACTTTTTATCTTTCCAAATATTTAAACTATTTAAAATATGACTTACTTGTTCTTTCATTTCAATAATATAAATTTGTTTACTTCGAAACCTTTTTTGATTACGTACAATAATATGAGGATTTACGGAAAATAAATTTTTAATATCTTTATAAACCCTTCTTGCTACACTTCCATTTTCAAAAGTAAGTGTTATTTTTTCTTCTTCGATATTCGCATCATATCTTAAAACTGAAGCAAGTTCACAAACCATCTCGGTCCTAGTAATCTCTTGATTACAAATCTCTTCTTTTAATTTCGTTGAAAAAGTCATAGGCAACACCTATGACTATTATAAAATAAATAAATAAAATACTCAAATAAAACTCGTATTGCTTATTATTTCTAATGATTCTCTTTTTAACAATTAGATACATTTTTAGCTTCTGCAACTAAACTTACTAAAATTTCTACAGTTGTATTAACATCAAAGCCTTAGTATTACCACTTATTATTATAAAAAATCTATTTAATTTTCTTCCAAAATAAGTTTAAGGCTCATTTTTTGATTATCATATTCTTGATTTACAATCATATCGATTTCATGATTATATCTATTTCCTAATTCTAAAATTTCTCTTTGATAAGCAGAAACTTTAGAGTATTTCGTAGCATTTTTTATAGCTTCACAATAAGAATTTGAAAATTCATTTAATTTTTGAGTGTAAGTTTCTATTTCCCCAATTCTTTCTTTTTCTTGTTCTGCACATTTACTAAATTCATTTTCTAAACGACTTTTATTTTTATTGAGCCAATACAACGTTGCTTCACTATTTTTTATATTTTTCTCTACATCACTTAAATGAAAGCTTTTTTTAATAAAATTTTCATCTTTCATTTGATTGGTAACATCATGATAGCAAAGATAACCAATAAAACCAGTACAAAACAGAAAACTAAATAATTTCATATTCATAGGAACCATACTAAACACTAAAATAGAAGAACAAATCTCACCTGTAAAATAAAAAGTTAAAAAACTTTTACATTTTTTCCAAAAAATATTTTTATAATTTTCTAAAATATCCTTTTGTTCTTTTAAAGTATTTAATGAATCTGTATACAACGTAATTTCTGAATTTGTACTTTCCATTTTCCTTTGAATTCTTTCTTTTTCTTCCTCAAAAGATTTTAGTTCTGCTTTATTTTGTTTTAAAATAAGTTTAATTAAAGAAATACTATTGACGTAATAATTATTCATTCAAGATCATCTCCATATAAAGAATAGCACATATTAAATAAAAATGTAAAGAGCTTTCAGAAAACATAGAAAAACACGATTTCTCGTGTTTAACCGTTATACATTTGATATCTCGAAGAGAATGACCAACCTTTTGTATTTGGAAATCCTGGTGGCACAATCATACGACTTGTTGAAATAGAGTATCCATTATAGTATCCTGTTGCAACGCCAAAGTGTAAGTGAGCACCCGTTGTACAATAATCATATCCCCCATGTTCGATTGAAGTGGAATATCCTCCTACCAAACCAAGAACCGTATTTTGATCCACAACATCCCCAACTTCTACATTAAACTCTAATAAATGATAATAATAAGTGGTATATGCTTGTCCACCAACATTTACATCAATAAATAACATATTTCCACCACAACTATAATGATAAGTTTTACCAGAAACCACTCCAGCTGCTGCAGCATAAATAGGTGTTCCCTCAAATGGACTAGGTCCACCAATATCAAGTCCAGTATGAAAACTTCCCCAACGAGAACCAAGAACACTTGTAATTATACCATGCGTTAAAGGCTTTAACCAACCATCATTCACAATAACAGTTCCATCTCCATAAGTTACTTTTTGAACGCAATCTTCACTAATAATAGCATTGTCTCCTTTATCTGGAGCATATTTTTCACATTTTTCTTTGGCAGAATCTAATTTTGTTTTTAATGATTTTACTTGTTCATCAATATCTAAAGCATATTTATCATATTCAGAAATATCATTATATCTAGCTTCAATCACTTTTCGATATTCTTCAGCTTGTTTCTTTAACTTTTCTTGTTTCTCAATTAACTCTTGTTTTAATTCTTCATTTTTCTTAATCTCGGCTTGTAAATTATCAATGGTTGTTTGAATATAATCTGATATTTGCTCAACTGCCGCGATTCTCATAATCATATCCGTAACAGAAGACGCTCCACTTACATATTCTACATAAACATTTTGACTTCGCATCTGTTGTAAATATAAAAGTACCTTTTTCACTTCTTCTGTTAATTCGTCAATTCTTTTATTGGATTCATCTATTTCTTCTTGGACTCTTTGTTCTTCTGCCTCTGCTGCATGAATTTCACCTTCAGCTTTTTTAATAGCAGCTTCCTTCGCGGCAATCTCTGCTTTTGCTTCTTCGGTTTTATTATTATTTTCTTCTTGTTCTTGTAATTTTTGTTGATACAAAGCTTTTAATTCTCCAAGTGTTTGTTTATCTTCTGATGCATTTACACAAGGAACACAAGAAAGAAGCAAAAATCCAAGCACTAAAATTTTACTAAACAACTTCTTCATCATATCTTCAAATGCTTTCTAACTGATAACCAAGATCCTATCATACCAACAACAGAACCAACTATAACTAAGAAACCTGATACAATAAAGACAAATGGGAATGGTTCTACTAAAGTCATAATCTTTGTCGATAAATAACCTCCTGTGGTATTATAAAGAATCGTATATCCATAAATACTTAAAAGTACAGGTACAATACTACCAAAAATACCCAAGAAAAATCCTTCAAACACAAATGGGAGTTTAATAGCTACATTGCTTGCTCCAACTAAACGTTTGATTTCAATTTGTGTCTTTCTAGAGAAAATGGTAAGTTTAATGGTATTACTAATTAAAAATGCTGTAACTACAACTAAAGCAATCACAATAGCAATGGTACCAACACTTATAACATCAAAAATACCAATAATGTTTTCAACCATACCTTCGCCATATTCTGCATTTTCAACAAAATCATATTTTCTTAATTTCTCAGCTACACCTTTTAAGTTATTCACATCTTTTACTTTAACAATTAAAGAATCAAGTAATGGATTATCTTGTAAATAATCTAAAGTTGTCTCTAGAATTTCTTGTTCTTTTCCCATCTCTGCTTTCCATTCTTCTTTGGTTTTAATTCGATATTCATCGACATTCTCCATCGTTTTCAAATCATTTTCAATTCTGATTTTTTGCTCCTCTGTTACATCTCTTTTAAAATATGCAACAACAGTAAGTTCATGTTCTAGAGTTGTTGTAATCTGTCTTACATTATAAGATAAGAACAAAGAAATAGCCACTAGAATAAGAGTAATCGTTGTACAAATGATGGATGCCATAGATAAAGAAAAATTACGAAATATACTTTTAAAAGAATCACGAATGCTTCTTCTTAGAATTCTTATCGCTTTCATTCACTTTATAACTTCCTTTCTTCGTATCGCTTACCAAAACACCATCTTCGATGACTAAAACCCTTTTCTTCATTTGGTTTACTAAATCTTTATCATGAGTTGCCATGATAATTGTTGTTTCGCTTTCTTTGTTGATTTTATCAAGAATTGCCATGATTTCTTTTGAAGTTGTTGGGTCCAAATTTCCAGTCGGCTCATCGCAGATTAGTAACTTTGGCTCATTTACAATGGCTCTTGCAATCGCGACACGTTGTTGCTCTCCACCAGATAACTCACTTGGTAAATTTCTTGTTTTCTCTTTTAAACCAACTGCATCAATGGCTTTCAATACTTTCGGACGTATTTCACTATTCGGCAATCCTAAATTTTCAAGTGCAAAAGCAACATTTTCATACACATTTAATTTAGGAAGCAATTTGAAGTCTTGAAATACAACTCCAAGTTTTCTTCTTAATTTATATACTTTTGAATTTCTTAATTTGGCAACATCAATTCCACCAACGATGACACTTCCCTGGGTTGGTTTTTCCTCACGGTATAGCATTTTAATAAATGTTGATTTACCAGAACCTGTGGAACCTATGACAAACACAAATTCTCCTTTATCAATGGTAACACTTAAATCAGCAATAGCTGTTGTTCCGTTTTTATAAATTTTATAGGCATGTTCTACTTTAATTAATTTCACTTACTACCACCTCATATCTTAGATATTCATTATACCATAATTCTATGCCTAGATAAATGGTAAATTTCGCCTTTTCATCCCACCTTGTACTTCATAACAGTCATGAATGACTAAAAAAGCACCAGGGTCTATTTCTAATATCATTTCTTTAAATAAATAATAATCTTTATTTGGTACGACACACATGAGAAGTTTATTCTTTTCTCTAGAGTATCCCCCTTCCGTTTCTAAAAGAGTCACTCCCGTTTGTAATTCCTTTATAATGAAGTCTTCCACACTTTCCCATTTCTTTGTATAAACAAAGAATAGTTTAGAATCAGATATTCCGATCATAATCTTATCTACTAAATTAGTATAAATAATAAGGATGATAATTGCATAAATCATGTTGTTCATTCCAAACACAAATCCACCTAACAATATTATCAAAATTTGAGTGGCAAACGAACTTTTTCCTTCTGATAAATGACAATATTTATTTAGTATTCGCATGATGATATCAGACCCACCTGTATCAAAACCGACTTTATAAATAAGTCCAGTTCCAACTCCATATAAAATAGAGGTAACTAAAATGAGAATCACTACATTATCAAAAAAGATATAATAATGAAGGAGCTCAGCAAGTGGAGCTGTTAACGATACAAAAACAGGATATAATATACTGCCAATAATAGAAGTACTTGTCTTTTTGACACCAAGAAAAACGAAACTTAAAGCGAGTAAAATAAATGTAGAAATATATAAGAAAACATTCGGGTCCCATCCAAGTAAAGATTCAAAAACAATGGATAACCCAGACATTCCCCCAATAACCAAGTGATTTGGTCTTAAAAACAAATTGTAATTCAGTCCAAGTAAAAAAACTCCAACAATGAAAATGACAAATCTTGGAAAAAAATCTTTCATAAAAATTTTGTTGTATATTTTTTTGATGTCCATGTTTTACCCTCTTTATTTATAACTTCATTTCTATTATAACGAACTTCTAAATGAATTGCAAGATGCATACGTTTTAAAGAGGTGATAATCATTGAACGGTAGTTTTTTTAGTAATCCAACATTTCCTACGACTCAAAACCCAGGTCAAATCATGAGTCCTCCAGGAAACATCAGTAGTCAAACATCTTTCCCTTTAGAACAAAGTTTAATTGAAAATATTTTACGTTTAAACAAAGGAAAATCAGTCAAAGTCTATGCTTCTTATCCAGACTCGAATGAGTGGCGAGATAAAATCTATAATGGAATTATTGAAGAAGCAGGAAGAGACCACTTAATTTTGTCCGACCCATCTACAGGAAATTGGTGGCTCATTCGTATGCTTTATATCAACTATGTAGAATTTGCTGAACGCATTAATTACAATCCTGATTACTCAGACACTTTTGACTAATTCAAAAGTGTTTTTCCTTTACAAAGAATAAGAAAGAATGATACAATTAATTAGAAAATAGGTGGTAAACATGGGTGCATTTGGTTTAATTCTTGCTATCATAGGCATTGTTGCTTTTCTAGCTTTAATTTATGTTGTCATTTACAATAAAATTCAATTTAGTATCACAAAAATTGAACATGTTGAAGGATTAATTGATGAAGATTTACGAAGTAAGTTTGATATTGTAAAAAGAGCTGATGATGCGATAAAAAGCTTACTAAAATCAAATAAAGATTATTTGAAAGAATATTGTAAATTAAAAGATGAAAAAATCAGTAATTTTGACTTAGAACGAAAACTAAAAGAAGCAGAAAATTTAATTTATAATTTATATAACGACAATACAGAACTAAATAAAAATGAGAATATGTTAGAAATTAAAAAAAGTTTTAAAGAAGTGAATGAGAAGCTATCAGCAGGGATTTCTTATTATAATAGACAAACCAATTTATTAAATTCTTACATTCGTAAATTTCCAAATAATCTCATTGCTAAAATTCATCACATATCAACGAAACCATTCTTTGATGGAAAAGATATGACAGATGATGATATCTTTGATTTTAAGTTATAAAAAGTCACGTGAAGTGATTTTTTTATTTTTTCTGCATGATACTTTTTGGATATGCTTTTCGCTCATCTGTTAAATAAACTAAGTAATCAATTGAAGTATTATAGAATGTTGCAAGTGTAATAATTTTTTCTAAAGGAATTGAATTTTCACCCGTTTCATATCTGCAATATTGAGCTTGAGTCACTTTCAAAAGTTTAGCAATATCTTTTTGTTTATAGTCTCTATCCTCTCTTATTTCCCTTATTCTATCAATGTTCATGACAGTCACCTCATCATTTTAATTTTAGCTTATATACGTTTTTCGTATTGACTTTTATACGTGTGACGTATATAATAAATTTAAAATACGTGATGCGTATATAAGGAGACTTCAGTATGAAATTAAAAAGATTTAAAGAAAGAGATCATAAAAGAACGGGAATAATGATATTCACAATAGTCTGTATTTTATTAGTTTCTTCTGTAATACTATATAGAACATTTGCTATATTCGAAGTGAAAACAAATCAAAATGTGATTAAAGGCACTGTACAAGACCCTGGAAATATCTATTTTGCTTTTTATGTGGATAACAATATCCAAAAAGAGATGCCTCAGAACGGGAGTGGATACATCTTAGATGAAGAAGCAAGCTACTGTGGAGTTACTGGAGAAAATGATTCAAACATAAAAATATCGTTAACAGAAGATTATACGGTACATGTGAGTGGAATGACTTCTTCCAGAACGAAATGCAATTTATATTTTGTAAAAGGGACTTTTATTTTAGGAAAGCCCATCAAAGCTGTAACAAGTGGAAACGGACTTTATGAAATCAAACATGAAGATAGTTCATTAGATGAGGGATTTCAACGGACCGAATGGCGTTATGCGGGAGAAACACCAAATAACTATGTTATGTTTAACAGTGAAAAATGGAGAATCATAGGTTTAGTCAATATAATGATAAATAATAATGTAGAGCAAAGAGTAAAAATTACTAAAAGTGAAAGTATAGGGAAATTATCATGGGATAGTAATAATTCAAGTGATTGGACAACAGCAAGTTTACAAGAATTATTAAATTCTGGAAATTATTATACTAAAACAGACAGTTACTCTCAAACTGGTTTAACTGAAAGTGCTAAACCAATGATAGAAAAAGTAACTTGGAATTTAGGTGGAATTCATAACTATAATGGTCTTGCTAATGGACTTGTCATTCATATTTACAATATGGAAAGGACTAATACTGTAAATCAGGGGAATTCCTATTTATGGAATGGGAAAGTAGCTCTCATATATCCTAGTGATTATGGATATGCGACAAGTGGTGGTGAAAATAAAACAAGAAATGATTGTATGAATAAAGACATCTATAATTGGAAAGAGAATGGTTTTGAGGATTGTTATCTTAACAATTGGCTTTATCCAAAAAATATTAGTCCATGGACTCTTTCTCATGTTATTGGTGGTACCGTAAGTCAAGCCATTCGTATTTTTACTGATGGCGGGATCAAAGCAAGTAGTAATATTACTCAAGCACAAGATGTTTTTCCTACTCTTTATTTAAAAACTAATGTAAAAATTAAAAACGATGATAATGATGGTAGTGATCTTCGTCCTTATCAATTAAATTTATTAGAAGCATAAAAAAATTGGCTCATCACCAATTTTTTTATTAAGCAAGTTCGACTTCAGCGCCAGCTTCTTCAAGTTGAGCTTTAATTTGATTAGCTTCTTCAGCAGGAACGTTTTCTTTAACATTTCCACCATTATCAGCTAAAGCTTTAGCTTCAACTAATCCTAATCCTGTAATTTCTTTTAATAATTTAATTACAGAAATTTTGTTTCCTCCAGCACTCTTTAATACTACAGTTTTGTTTACATCAGCTTCTTCAGCAGCACCTGCTACAGGAGCAGCTGCAACAGCAACAGCACTTGGATCTACTCCAAATTCTTCTTTCATCATGTCAACTAATTCTTTAAGTTCTAACATTGTTTTTTCTTTTAAAGCTTCAATAATGTCTTTGTTTTCCATTTTAGCCATTCTAATCATTCCTTTCTAATTTTCTTTACTCTCTGCAAGTAAATTTACCGCAATAGAGAAGTTACGCATGTGTTCCATAAGTCCACCAGCAAACATAGTAAGTAAGCCGTCTCTTGATGGAATTGTTGCATATTCTTTAATTGTAGCTAAATCAGCTACTGAACCACTAATGATACCAACTCTAATTTCCATTTTCTCATGGTCTTTTGCAAATTCTGATAAAACTTTAATAGGTTCTAATAAATTCTTACCAAAACAAATTGCATTAGGTCCTTCTAAGAAACCATCAAAATTCAAGTTTAAATCATCTAAGGCTCTTTTTAGTAATGTGTTTTTGTAAACTTTTACTGTAGCATCTGTTTCTCTAAGTTTGCATCTTAACTCACTAAGCTCAGCAACTGTTAAACCTTGATATTGAAATAATATTACAGATTCACTATCTTTAATACTATTTGTAATCTCGTCAACAACTGCTTTCTTCATGTCAAGAATTTTTGTGCTAGCCATAATGTCCTCCTTTGCTTAATTTATAGAAAAAGCTCGAAACCGATTTACGGACGAGCTTATTTTATAAAAATAGATTCACGTCCCTCGGCAAGATTATTAAGGATAAACCCCTTGCTGTCTTCGGTAATTTTGCTTTTTTCTAACACTTATTATATATGACCAAGAATTAAATGTCAAAAGTATTTTGATCTATTTTAATTCCAGGGCCCATTGTACTTGAAATTGTAATGGAATTGATAAATTTACCTTTTACTGAACTAGGTTTCATTTTAGCAATAGATGTTACTACATATTCCAAGTTTTCTTTTAATGCTTTTGCATCAAAAGATGCTTTTCCAAGTATTCCATGGATATTTCCAAAAGAATCTGTTCTAAATTCAACCATACCTTTATTGATATCTTCAATTGCTTTTGCAGGGGTTGGAGTCACGGTATTTGTTTTAGGGTTTGGCATTAAGCCTTTAGGTCCTAAAAGTTTACCAATTTTTCCTAACTCAGGCATCATATCTGGAGTAGCCACGATGACATCAAAATCAAACCAGTTTTCTTTTTGAATTTTTTCAATCATATCTGTATCTCCAACATACTCTGCACCAGCTTTTTTAGCTTCCTCTGCTTGAGCACCTTTTGCAATAACCAATACACGTTTAGACTTTCCTGTTCCATTTGGTAAAACGAAAGAACCACGTAACTGTTGGTCAGCCTTTTTAGGGTCAACATTTAATTTCATAGCAAAATCAATTGTACTATCAAATTTTGTAGTAGCTGTTTTTTTCACTAATTCTACAGCTTCTTCTGCGCTATAAAGTTTGTTTTCTACAAGCTTACTAGCTTCCACATATTTACGACCTTTTTTCATCAATTTACCTCCTAACTGTGGTTTATTAGCGGACTAATCAAAATTATATTATTCTTCTGTTTTTTCTTCTTCAGTTTGTTCCTTACCAATAACTTCAACTTCAGCACTCGTATTCTCTTTTGCTTCAGCTTCCATCTCAGCAAGTTCTGCTTCACGTTCTGCTCTTTCAGCTTCTTCTTTTTGAGCTTCTTTTGCTTGTTCAGCAAGTTCAGCATCATTTACACCTTTAATTGCAATACCCATATTACGAGCAGTACCTTCAATAATATTCATCGCACCCTCTACAGTATATGCATTTAAGTCTGGTAATTTCGTTTCAGCGATAGAACGTAAATCTTCTTTTGAAATTGTTGCAACAAGCTCATTTGCACCTTTTTTGCTACCTTTTTGAATCTTAGCTACTTTTTTAAGTAAGAATGCAGCAGGTGGAGTCTTTAATACAAAATCAAAAGAACGGTCATCATAGATAGTAATTTCACATGGAATCACATCTCCCATTTTGTCTCTAGTTGCTTCATTAAACTTTTGACAAAAATCTTGAATATTAATTCCAGCAGGTCCTAAAACTGTACCAACTGGAGGTGCAGGATTTGCTTTTCCAGCTTCAATTTGTAATCCAATTTTCTTAACGACTTCTTTTGCCACGAAAATCCTCTCCTTTCTTTTGAGTTATTTCATGTTAGTGGTCTAGGGCGAGTCCGCATATATCCCTCCCACTCGAGTAAGATATTACCATAAATAAAGAGAAAATACAAGGATTTTCTCTAATTCATTATATACAAATGATATAAAATGATGAAGCATAGGTTTAATCATACTAAATTTTTGATTTAAAAAAATTCAAACAGTCACTCTCTCGATGTTGAGATTTACATTTTTTAATGTAACTCTCTAGTTTTATTATTAGAAACATACTCTAAAAATTTATCAAAATCAATATTCATCGTTCCATTCTCATGTACCATAATTATATTTTGCTCTTTTAATACAGAGAAATATTCTCCTCCAATAATAGAACGTTCTGTTGGTTTATTAGTCGCGGTATCATAAAAAATCGTTTTATTTCCATCTTCTACAGCATAAGCTGTACCATAGTGCTTTTCATTGTTTTCTTCATAAGCATAAACATATAAGTTTTCATAATTATCATTACCATTATTTTGTGACAAATGATTGTTATCCTTAATACTATCTTTAGCAGATTTTTTAAAATATGCAAACCATTTTTCATAATCAAGCTCAAGAGAAAATTGATTCTGATCTACCTTTTCAAAATTCACAATACCTTGATTTTTTAAAACAGTTAAAAACTCACCATATAAAACATCACTTTCATTAATCAAACTAAAATCTGGAAATTTATAATATTTCATTTTATCAAACCTATCTTTTATGGCATAACAAATATTAATTTCATGATTTGCTGAGTAATAAACAAATAAATCGGATTCCATATTTTGGTCATCATTTTGTTCTTCTTTATTCTTTTCAGATATATATTCTAAGAATCTATTAAAATTAATATACATAGTTCCATTTTCTTTTATCATAATTATATTTTGCTCTTTTAATATGGAAAAATATTCTCCTCCAATAATAGAACGTTCTATTGGTTTGTTAGTAGTTTTATCATAAAAAATTGTTTCATTTCCTTCTTCTACAGCATAAGCTGTACCATAGTGCTTTTCATTGTTTTCTTCATAGGCATAAACATATAAGTTTTCATAATTATCTTTACTATTATTTTGTGATAAATTATTGTTATCCTTAATACTATCTTTAGAAAATGTATTAAAATATGCATCCCATTTATCATAATTAATTTCAAGTGAAACTTCATTTTGATTCATCTTATCAAGATTAGCAGAAACAATACCCTGATTTTTTAAAACAGTTAAAAACTCACCGTATAAAACTTCACTCTCATTAATCAAGCTTAAACCTGGAATTTTATAATATTTAATTTTATCAAATTGATCTTTTTCAGCATAACAAAGTTTAATTTCATGATTTACGGAGTAATAAATAAATAAATTTGATTCAAAATCTTGAACATCACTTTGTTCTTCTTTATTATCGTTATGATCTACTGACTCATCCTTAGTTTCAAAATTACATAAATCCACTGCTTCATCATAAGTATTAATATTAGTATCATATCCATTTTCTTTCAAGATATCTGTTACATAACTAATACAATTATCCAACAATTCGGATTGGCTTGAATTATACATTGCAATAGATACAAAAGAACGATTAGAAATATTTTGCTCAATTAATGTATTCAACAGATCTATTGCTGTTTTGTATACATCTTCAATAGGATCATTATTTTTGATAGCTTCATTCGTTAAAGTTTCTAATAAAATTTTATATACGCTTTCTCTCATATTAGTTTCTAACATTATATTAGAATCATTCTGTATTGTTTCACAATAAACATCCATAGTCTGTAATAAATAAAGCGGATCATCTATACCTTTTGCTTTTAACAACTCGATGGTTTTAACGATCCCATCTTCAGACATACTCGTATATGTACTATCAATAAAGTCACAAATAAGCTGCGATAAATCATCCAGTTGATAATATCCAATACTTTCAAAATCATATTGTGGATAATACTTTAGAGCCGTTAAATCCGTCAATCCTTCGCGTAAACCACCGCCAATATAAGAAATCGAATAATTTAAATCTTCATCAAGATCAATTAAAATTAAAGACGTACGTTTATGTATATCGTTTCCATCCACCATAATATATGCGTTATCCCATAAATGAGATAATTCATGCATAAAAGCACTTTTAACAGAACTTTTAACGTAACTAGTATTATCACTGGGAACATAAATGGTATATTCCTCAGCAGAAAAATAAGCAAATGTGTTTTGACCCTGTTTACTGTGTATTTCGTCTAAAGTCTCCGATATAATTCTTAAGTTACTCAAATTATAATAAAATATACTTAAATCTCTGTTTGGGTCTTTTTCTTCAACTACATTTAAATATTCACTAATCCAAGTTTTAAAAGAAGTCGGAATATTTTCATTTTGTTCTAAAGCCTTTTTTAAATCCTTAAAAGTTGGATTTTTTTCTTTTAAATATTCTTTAAATTCTTTATTAGAATATATATATTTTGTATGATCATTAAAATTTTCCTTAACATAAATATACTCATCATCAATAACATCACAATTACAACCATTAGCTTTTAGTATTTTAAGTTTATCTTGCACTTCTTTTGAAAAATCATCATATTCATTTTCTTCAGTTTCATAGGTAATTAAATCTGTTTCATTGTCACCTTTTTTATTATTTTTGCAACCTGTTAGTAGCCCTAACATTAATAATAATACAGTAACTTTAATTAAAACTTTTTTCCCATCTTTATTAAAAGAAAATACCTTAGGTTCAAACATAAGTTCTTCACGAAAATGACTCTGAATACTTCTCATTATACTTATATCTTTTATATTATATATTGAATTAAGCTTTAAAAAAACTTCTAAACTGGGATATTGGTAAGTATTATCTTTAAGTATTTCCAAAAAACTAAATTGATGATTTTTGTTTGAAAATATTGCATATCTTTTATTTTGATATAAAATTTTTGCAATTAATATGTGCTTTTCCATCACTTTCATTTCACCTCAAATTTCACTTATACTATCATTTTACATAAAAATAGACCCTTTTTCAAGTAGTCTATTTTTTGAGTTTGCCCTTTTTGGAAAAAATAATATTCAATTTATATATGTAAAGTAAAAAATTATCCCTTTACATTCTTTTCAAAATAAAAGTAAATGTTTTATCTTTTAGTTTTTCGTATTTGTTGATACACTTGCTTACATTTTTAGCTTTTTAAGAAAAGAAAGATTTACAAATTTTCTTTTAAATATACAAGATTCTGATGTAAAACAGCTGATGAAAACACCTTTCAAAAAGTTGTTTAGTATAAATTTAAAATTTTGCTGATTTTATTACACAATAACAATTTGGTATTTTCTTTTTTTGCTTTAAAAACGCCACTTTTCATCATTTGAAAAATGGCATTTAGCACTCAACTTTTATATCTGCTTCCAAAAAGGGCAAACTCAAAGTCTATTTATCTCACAATACATTCCACAGAATATTACTGCATATTCTTTTATATTCTGTATTTTATCTAACTTTAATTCTTGATAATACTCTGTTTCTTTTATTTTAAGTCCATCAAATAAATGTTTATTTTCGGACTTTTTATCAATATCAAAGAAATTTTCTAACATGGATGTAACCAAACTTTTTCCAAATCTTCTTGGTCTAGGAAATAAAAACCACTTCTTTTTTTCTTCGGATAATATCAACAATGACCATTGTCTTATCTACATAATAACAATCATTTTCAATTAATTTTTTAAAATCATCTGTTCCTGTAGCTATTTCTTTCATGAGTATCCCTCTTTTCTTTTACTTATTTTTAAATATTATTTTATAAAGGAAGTAAGATACCAAATTATATTTAAATATTTTATTTGTATATATTTATTCTATTCATTTCTATCTTCTGAAATATGACATGTTTTAAGTTTATATTATATTATAGATATATTAAGTTGATAATAATTGATACGGTGAACTTGAAGTTCCCGTACCGCCCGAGATGCTCACAGAGGATGAAAGGTAAAGGGTAGGCCACACACCGTGGGAGCCGCTAGCGTAGGTGTAGCTGACACGCCCGCCCGAATGCACATAGAACACATTGCCGGAGGTAGACGAAGTCGGCGATAACGTCCACATCCAACCACTTCCTGGTTTTAACCAGTCATTTCCAGCACAATCAGTTTTATAAGCTCCACTATCCCAGTTATATAACTCTTTTGCAAAACACGCAGTTCTTCCTGTAGACCCTCCACTTGTTGCATACCCATAATCCGATGGATATGGAAGTGCAATACTTTGTTTTTTAGGATCCCATTCTGTTGGTCTACTACTGTATACTGTCGTTCCTCTTTCTCTTTCATAAAACTGACTTACTGTTACATTATTATAACTACTACTTCCTCCTAGATTCCATATAATATCTGTAGCGATCATTCCTTGTGCAGTTGCATTTAATTTACTATAGTAAGTTCCTCCTACATTTAAGTATGTCATTAAGCTTGCTTGAGTCCAATCATTTACATTACCAGAATCCCAAGTGTTATCTCCTATACTATCAGCTCTTATGATTTTTATTCTTTGCTCTATTTTGTTATTTGTTGTTTTCACATTCACAAGTCCTATAATTCTCCAACCTGCTTTTTCATTATTAAAAGTCACATAATTATTTGGATCTTTGCCTGCATATCGATATTCTGATGCTGTCCATCCTTCTGGAGCACTATGTGTTACTTCATATAAACCATCCCCTGTTTCCGCTAATGGCACTTTCATTCCAGCTAATGATACTGTTTTTGGTATTTTTACACTATTGGATGTTACTCCAGTTGATATATTTCCAGCATTATCCACTACTGTCACTGTCGCTGTATAGCTTTGTCCTTCTGTTAGTCCTGTAAATGTTGCTGTATTTACTTCCGAAGTTTGTGTCTTTTGATCTGATAATGTCCATGAATAAATTTGTGTTCCACTTCCCGTTTCAGTTACATTATTTGCTGTAAATGTGATACTTGTGTCTTTTAAACTTCCTGTTACACTTCCAATGGTTGGTGCTGTAATATCTATATTATAACCACTAGAACATCCTTCACTTGTCTTTCCTACTCCATCAGTCACTTTGACACACACCTTAGAATTACTTCCTTCTAGTAAGGTCAATGTTCCTGTTCGATTTAATTCTCCATTTTGTCCATTTAATTGTAACTTATTTGTATAATTTGTACAATTTGTATCTGTTGTTGTACAATACTCTACTTTAGTTACTCCACTTTGATCATCTGCTGCTGTGATTGTAATAGTTGGTCTTGTTCCCTTATACCAACCATTGTCTCCATTTGCTTTTGCAGGACTAATAGAAAACTCTTGCCTTGGTAATCCATTATCTACTTTATTTACTTCAACTTCTTTTCTACTTACATTCCCTGCTTGATCTTTGACATAGAAATACCATGTTGTATTACTATTGGCTGTTCCCATATAAGTTGTTGAACCAGTTGGATGATCGCTTACTGTTGTCCATTGAATCGTTGGTGTAGTATTATCTACACTAAAAAGGTATCCTGCTATTCCACTTATTATATCTTCTACATTGGCTGTTAATGTATTGCTTGCACCCCATTCTGTTGGAGCATTTAAGGAAGAAATAGTTGGTGCTTCTCCATCCACATTATAAGTTTGTGAACAAGTTTTCTTACTTGTATTTCCTGCATTATCAGTAAATGTGACACATACCACTTTATTGATTCCATCACTTAAAGAAATACTTTCACTTAATCCAACAATTGGTGTAGTTGGTTCACAATTACTAGTTCCTTCACAGTAACTTCCACTTACAATATTACTTCCTCCTGTATCTGTTCCTGTGACTGTAATAGATGCATTTTTATACCAATCATTATCTCCATTTTCAGATGTATTATCTAATTCAAATTTTTGAGTTGGTGCACTTAAGTCTATTTTTACTGTTGTCTCTCCTATAGTACTTACATTTCCTAATTTATCTTCTGCTTTAATATAAATCGTTTGTTCTCCTTCATCAGATATGGTTAAAGTTGCTGTTCCATTTTTTTCATTGAGTTCTACTTCATTAATCTCAGTCCAAGTTTTGGTGTCTCCTTCATCTTTAGAATAATAGAATTTATCTACTCCACTGATTTCATCCGTTGCACTTAAATTAATTGTTACATTTCCATTAGTCCATTCATTCTCTTTAGGATTACTAATTGTTAACTCTGGTCCTTTCGTATCTGCTTTGGTTATGGTATATTCTGTATCATAAAGATTATCTAATTTATCTTTAGCATAGATATGGATTGTTTTATTTTCAGAGGATGGATAAGTAATTGTTTCTTTATTGGTTTCATTAAATAATGTCCATTCTTCTTCTAAATCAATACGACTTATTCCATCTTCAATTCTATATTCTTTTAATCCTGATTTTAAATCTTCAAATGTAATGGTTAATACGGCTCCCTTATCATCATTTGTTTCTTCTACATGAATCTCTGGTCCTGTTTGATCCAATTTACTTGGTGTAAATGCTTGTTCTTTGATATTTCCTAAAGAATCTTTAAAGTAGATTGTATATTCTTGCTCTTTGGTAAATTCTAAACTTATATTTACTTTTGGAGATGCTTTTCCTTCTACGAGTTCTATTGGCTCATATTTTTCTCCATCTAATGAATATTCTATAATATTAATTTCTTTATTTTCACTCTCTGCTGTAAATGTAATCGTTTCACTGATATTAGAATAGTTCTCTTGTTCTTCATAATCAATGGCAATTGTATTCTTTCTTTTGTCATCTTCAATATAAGTTGCTACTACACTTATCTTACTTTCAAATGCTGCATTCATGACAGAATCTATTGCTGGTGTATCATAATCCATCCATAATTTTAATGTATATGTTTCTTCTTCATTTGGACCTAAACTTCCACTTGTTAATTTATGGGATTTATCTGCTTGAAAATCTTCTTCTTTAATCGTTGCTTCTGTACTCTCATAATCATCTAAGTTTTTTCCTGTACTATCATTTAAACTGACTTTAATATATTCATCTGATAATCTTTTGATACTTTCTTCTAAATCTTTTTCTTCTAAGTTGACTTGATAGGTTGCACTTGTATTACATGTATTTTTAATCGTAAATTGATATCCTTCTTGTTCTTTTCCTTCTTCATCTGTAACAGGATAAGCTTCTTCTAAATGAATTCCTTCTGTTTCTTTAGTCATCGTAAGTTCAAAACATTTGACTCCAAGTATATCAAATGTATTTTGGGTTTCTGAATTTATCCAATATCCATAAGTAATTCCTATTCCCCCTACTATTAAAATTAAGATTCCTAAAAAAGTTAATAGAAATTTTCGTTTAAAATTTTTTTCCACTTTCAATCTCTCACTTTCTAAACATATACAACCACCACTAAGAAAAGTTAACGTTGTGCCGTTAATCAATATTATTATGCACTTTTTATATCGTTTCTAGTCACTTTATTCTCTTTTATCGTAGTATTTACGATACTATGATAACACAAATTTAAAAATAATGAAAGACATGGATGTGATATTTATGAATTATAAAGTGGAATACTCTCAAAGAAAATTTTATTTATTAATGAAAAAGAATCTACGTCGTCTTCATTATCAAAGTGGTTTTTCAAGAGATGATGTAGCAGAAAAAATAGACATAACTTTTCAAGCCTACAGTGATATGCTTACTCTTTCTTTATTAGACAGATATCCTTCTTTAGAAACTATGCGAAAATTATGTATTGTTTTTGAAGTCGATATTCGTGAATTTTTTGTTCCTATTGAAGAGATAGAAAAAGAAAAAATTGCATAGAAAAACGAGCTTTTACACTCGTTTATTTTTTATTTACTTGGAATGGTTCTACTTCAACAGAAGTTTCTTGTCCAAACAAATCAATCATAACAACAACTCGGTTATTTTCTAAATCAATGGTTCCAACTGTACCTTCCATTCCTTTAAATGGACCATCTACAATGGAAACTTTGTCGCCAACAGCCATTTCAGATTCAATATTCATTCGACTCATTCCCATATTGACTAAAATACGGTCAATCTCTTGAGGAAGAAGTGGTGTTGGTTTAGCTCCTTTTCCACTAGATCCAATAAACCCAGTCACTCCTGGAGTATTACGAACGATATACCAAGCTTCATCACTCATAATCATTTCTACTAATACATATCCAGGAAACATTTTTTTAACTTTTTCTTTTTTCACACCATCTTTAATTTCAATTTCAGTTGTTTCAGGAACAATGACACGGAAAATATGGTCTTGCATTCCCATAGATTCTGTACGCATTTCAAGTTTTTCTTTCACCGATTCTTCATGTCCAGAATAAGTATTTACGACATACCATTGTTTTTCCATTATAATGCCCCCTTAATCCAATAAAGAATAGATGTAAGAATTAAAAAGAATACTACCAAGAATGCTACGATACAAATAGTTGCAATTGTATACTTTGTTACTTCTTTTGCAGAAGGGAATGTCACTTTCTTCATTTCTTCTTTTACTTCATGAATATAAGAAGGTTTTCTCTCTTTCTTTACTTTTTCTTTTTTTAGCTTTTTTTCTTTTTTAGCCATTTCTTTTCACCTCAATTTTTTTCCAAAAGAAAAACACTTACGTGTTTCTTATTTATAAATTATCATACTTTTCTATAAATTTCAATACTTTTTCGCACGAATTAAATGAACATTCTCTTTAGGGGCAATAGAAATACGAGTTTGTTCATTCAAAAGAGTGTCCCCATCTAAATAAAATGATTTTTCAAAAGCTTTCGGTATTTCCATTTCAATTTCTTTTCCTATTATATGTTCCAGATAAGGGATTTCATTTAATCGAATACTTCCCTTATATAATTCTTTTATATCCATAAGCATCTCCAAGCGATTAGCAGGATGAATAAGAAAAACTTGTAAAGTATTTTCATCTAATGTATAAGGATATTTTGGAATTTGTTCTAGAAAATCTGGACTCACTACAACAACTCCTAAACACTCTCGTTCTATTTTTTTCCCATCAATATCAAATGATAAAGGATACGAGGTAGGTTTTTCACTCAAAAATCTTTTGACAGCTTCCCTTTTTAATTTTTGAAACTCAAGTTTTTGTTTCTTTAATTCAAATAATTGATTTGTAATATAACCTCCACAAGCATAATCTGCAAAGCATTCGTTATTGAAACGATAGATTGGTAATTCTTCTATTCCATTCTTAAAAGCATTTTCAATATAACCCCTTAAATCTTGAATACCATTTGGAATATAAAGAATTGGTTTCTTAGCAACTCCCATAACAGCTCTTAGAGATGAAGGACCACCAATCACAACTAAAAAATCACTTTGATTTTCACCATAAATGGCATATTTAGAAGAATCTTGTATTGTATTTCCAACAAATAAATCCTTACATTCAAAATCATCAAGAATTTTTCTTAATTCTAGTCCATGATTCCATTTTTCATCTCTTGCATCAAATGCAACGATTCCTGTATAAGACTTCATGCATACATTCCCCCTTTTGTAATGTTTATTACAATATCACAAAAGTCAAAAAAAGTAAAGCATTATTTTTCACCACGAAAAACAGGCTGTCTTAAAATACCTTCTTTACTTCTTTCAATGAATTCTACGAAACAAATATGTTTTGGAGTAACATAAGTAATATCATCAGACAAAGTTTTATCAAAAGGAGATGTTTTTCTAATTTTCTCTTTTTGCATTTTTTGATACAATTCATTCTTCTTAGGAGCAGAAACTTTTCCCACATAAGTAAGTACTCCATCAAGATATTCTCCTAAACATAAGGAAAAGAATGGAGTTCCTTCTTTTTCCGTAAATCCCCCTATTACAAATTCTTCTCTTTGAATATTCTTAATTTTGATCCAGTCTTCACTTCGTGTATTGATTTCATAAGGACTCTCTTTTCTTTTCGCGACGATTCCTTCCATATTTAATTTCTTGATTTTTTTAAACAAGGAAATTCCGTTGGTATCCACCCAAAAAGGTTTTAGAAAAACATCGTTATCTCTATATTTATCTAAATAACGTTTTCTTTTTAATAATGAATATTTGGTTAAGTCTTTCCCTTCATAGAGAACATCAAAAGCAACATACATAACAGGTTCTTCCTGACTCATTCTTTCAATTCGATATTTATTTTTTAAATGAGCTCGTTCTTGTAATTTGGAAAAGCTAGGTAATCCATTTTCAAAAGAAACAATCTCTCCATCAAAAATCGTAGGTTCAGTAACCATCTTTTGAATTTCTTTTAATTCAGGATACTTTTCAGTAATATCACCTTGATGTCTATTATAAATTTTAAATTTTGTTGGACTTACAAAAATAAGAGCCCTTATTCCATCAAATTTAATTTCAAATAAATAATCTTTGGAATTAAATGCTTCTTTTGTTTCTGAAAGTAACATTGGTTCAAACTTTTTTTCAAACAAAGTCATAAACATCTCCCTCTGGAGTAGTTATGGGAAGAAAAAAGATTTTTTATTCAAATTATAAAAATATAGCCATGTAAATAGGAAGAGCAAGCACGTTATCTTTATAACCAATATTTTTACTAGATAATCGTATTCCTTGTTCTACACCATAGTTTGTCATTACACTTTTTAATGATTTTGATTTTGTATTTTCCGAAGATTTTACTTCAACTGCTGTAGCTTTTTGCTCATAACGAATGAAGAAATCTACTTCTATCGTGGAATTATGTTCAAAATAATAAAGTTTTTTCCCTAATTTTGTAAATATATCTGCAATAATATTTTCATAAATAGCCCCTTTATAAATTCCTAAATTTCCATTCATAATCTCTTCTTGAGAACCATCTTCTAGCATTGCCATCAATAGTCCTGTATCTCTCATATAAACTTTAAAGCAATCATTTCTAGCATTTCCTTCTAAAGGAAGTTCTGGCGTAGATAAGTTATAACACATAGAAATAATATTGGCATCTACTAACCATTGTAAACTTCCTTCATATTTTCTTGAAGTCCCATTTTTTTCTACTAAACCATATCTAAATTTTTTATAGTCTTTGGCCAAATGTTTTGGAATAGAGAAAAAACATTCTCTAATTTTTGATTTATCTGAACTAGATGCATACTTTGCAATATCATTGGCATAAGCATCTAAAATGTTTCTTTGAAGTTCTAACACTTTTGGAAAATCATGATTTTCTACATAATTTTCTACAATTTCTGGCATTCCTCCAACAATAATATAATTTTTAAATAATTCTAGCATTTTTTCATGCATAGCAACAGGAACTGTTTTCTTTTCATCAAAATATTTTTTGATATCCAAAATCGATTCTTTTTTTACACCATTAGCCCAGCAAAATTCTTCAAAATCTAAAGAGTGCATTTCTAATTTTTCAACGTAACCAACTGGAAAAGAAGGAACTTCTTGATAATGAATTCCAAGTAAAGATCCTGTTGCGATAACATCATATTTATTTGCAATAGCAAAAAATTTAAGTGCCATAATAGCACGAGGACAATTTTGAATTTCATCTAAAAAAATAAGAGTTTTATTAGGAACTAAATTAGCATTAGGTATTCGAAGAAGTATCTGCTCTTCTATCGTGTTCATATCTAAATTGCTATCAAAAATAGATGCATAACTTGATTGTTCATAGAAGTTGATTGCAATAACATTCTCATAATTTTCCTCAGCAAATTTGGAAATAATATAAGTTTTTCCTACCTGTCTTGCTCCTTCAATAATTAAACATTTTTTTTCTTTTTGATTTTTCCAATCTATTAATTTTTGCATGATTTTTCGTTCTAGCATAAAAATCCCTCACTTTATTAAAGTGATTATACCCCTTTTAAGCCTTATTTTCAAGCATTTTTGCTAAAAAACGCATATTTTTCAAAGGAATAATCTGCATGATTGCATATTTTTCAAAGGAATAATCTGCATGATTGCATATTTTTCAAAGGAATAATTTGAAAATACACCTATTTTTTTAAACTTTTTTCCAAGGCTTTCATTAAATCAGTCACTTCTTTTTTAGGAGATTTTTTTGTTTTTTGAATCTTTCTTCCATGAAGTTTATCTACTATTGCATCTTGAATTTTTTCTTGATATTCATCTTTATATTTTTCTGGAGTAAAATGGCCTTTTAAATTTTGAATTAATTGAACCGCTAAATCTAACTCTTTGGCATTCACACTTACTTTATCTGTATTTTGTTTTAAATTAATTTCTTCTTCAAAATATAAAGTCGATAAAATAATATTAGATTCATAATATCTTAAAACAGCATAGTAAAATTTATTATGAAGTACACACCTACAAATACCAACCAAATTTGTTTTTTCTAAAGCTTTTACAAATAATTGATAAGACCTACTTTTCTTTTCTGTAGTAAGAATATAACTTTTTTCAAAGTAACTAGGATCTATTTCTTTTAAAGGCACAAAAGAAATAATTTCCATATCTCCATCATTTTCTGGTTTTAAGTCTTGTAATTCTTTCGTGCTAAACTCTAGATACTCTCCCTTTTCATATTGATATCCTTTTAATATTTCATTTGCTTTCACTTCGATTTTACAATGAGGACAATACTTTAAATATTGAATACGGTGCATACATTTTTTATGTAATTGATTAAAAGAAACATCGTTATTTTTTACAATTGGATTTAGTAAAACTGGAATATTAACAAGTCCAAAAGATATATTGCTATGAATATTTGGCATAAAACTTCACCTAAATTTAGTATGAAGAAATAGATTCAATTTATACTTTCAAAAATGCTAAAAAATTATATAAATTAAAAATAGGCTAAAAAGCCGCGTAAAATATAGCTTTTCAAAAAAATTATGCGATTTTTCGAGGGTAAAACATCAAAATTTACGCTGTTTTTCGAGGGAATATTATTCAATTTTGTGCAATTTTTCGAGGGAAAGTTTGCTAATTTTACGTTGTTTTTCGAGGGTAAATAATTTATTTAGTACTTAAATCTTTCAAAGCTTGAATATAGGTTTCAGCTTTTAACTTCCCTTCTTTGTTCAAATTTCGATAATTAGATAACAATTCATTTTCTTGTTCAGATAAAATAAAGTCAGAAGCATTTGGGTTATCCGTTAGATCAAGCAAATAATCTGTAGAAGTATGAAGTAAACGTGCCATCTGAATAATTGTTTTCGTTTTAGGAAAAATCTTTCCACTTATATACTGACTTATCGCTTCTTGAGATACTTCAAGTTCTACTGCTAAAGAAGTCAAAGATTTATTTTGAGCTTTTACAATCTTTTTTAAATTTTTCATTAAAGTTCCTCCTCTATTTATCAAGATTATATAATTTATACTTCAAATTATATTGAAGTTGAGTTATAATAAATTTGAAGTAATAATTATAAAACAGAAAGTAGGACTTATAATGAAATTAGAAAAGTTTAAAGAAAAAGATAATAAACGAATAGGAATTATAGTATTTACATTAGTCTGTATTCTATTAGTTTCTTCTGTAATACTATATAGAACGTTTGCTATATTTGAAGTAAAGACAAGTCAAAATGTCATTAAAGGAACTGTACAAGATCCAGGAGATATTTATTTTGCTTTTTATGTGGATAACAATATACAGAAAGAAATGCCTCAGAAAAACAGTGGATATATATTAGATGAGGAAAACAGTTATTGTGGAGTCACAGGAGAAAATGACAGTACTATAAAAGTATCGTTAACAGAAGATTGGGAATTAAGAATTAAAGGAGTTACTTCTTCACGAACAAAGTGTAACCTTTATTTTGTGAGTGGTGCATTTATTTTAGGAAAACCTATTAAAGCGGTGACAACTGGAAATGGACTTTATGAAATTCCACATGGAAATGAAGTTACTGGAACTACTAATGATACAGGGTTTAAGCAAACAGAATGGAGATTTGCTGGAAAAAGTCCAAATAATTATGTTACATTTAACGAAGAAAATTGGCGAATTATAGGTTTAGTAAATGTCATGACTAGTGAAAATGAAGTTGAGCAACGAGTAAAACTAATAAGAGACGAAAGCTTAGGCAATATTACTTGGAATACTAATAATACTAATAATTGGGCACAATCAAGTTTGGAAAATCTTTTAAATATGGGAGACTATTATAACAAAACTGAAGAATATTCAAAAAATGGTTTATCCGATATTGCAAAACAAATGATAGAAGAAGTGACTTGGAATATAGGTGGTAGCAGTCGAGTACATTCTCTGGCAGCTGAAGATTTCTATCACTTAGAAAGAGGTATGCTTAGTTACGATAATCAACCATATACATGGACTGGAAAAATAGCTTTGTTTTATCCTTCCGATTATGCTTATGCAGTAGCTCGATTAGATGAAAATTCTAAATGTTTATCTTCTTATTTGCAAGATTGGTTCTCTGAATGTTATCAAAATGATTGGCTATATGATTCTAGTCATCGTCAATGGACTTTGACTCAACATAGTGGACGTTCGGCTGGAGTATTTTATATATCAAATCCTACTGGTATAATTGCTGCTACAACTGTAGTTTATGAAACTAATTACATAGTGAAACCTACCCTTTACTTAAACACTAACGTAAAAATATATGATGGTAACGGGACAGAAGAAGCTCCTTTCGAGTTAAGACAGGAAATATATGGATAAAAGTTAAAAAATCAAGAATCTTAAGACTCTTGATAATCTAATCTTTTATTATATTTATGAATTAAGTTTCTAACATTTCTTAAACCATACTTTTCAATATCTGATTCTTGAAGAATTTCTTCCACAGATATTGTTTTATTTTTTAAATTCTTTGTAATATATTCTTCAGCAACCTCTTTGGAAATCGAATTATATTCTAAAACTGCATCAATTCTTCCTAATAACTCTTTCGATAATAATCCTTCAAAAGATGGTTTATTCGCTACTGAAAATCCCACTTGATTTTTACCAATCACATTACTTGTTAAGAATATAAATGTATGGTCAAATCTGATTTTATTTCCTTTACGGTCTGTAATAAAGCCCTCATCTAAAATTTGTAATAATAAATTTAAAACTTTTGGATGAGCTTTTTCTATTTCATCAAATAAAATAGTCGAATAAGGATTTTCTCTTAAACTTTGGAAAACATACACATCATCATAACCAATATAACCGGCTGGAGACCCTAGTAACTTATTAATACTTTCTGAAGAAGAATACTCACTCATATCAATTCGAATTAAATTGGTTTTTAAGGATTCACTCACTAACTTCACAGTTTCTGTTTTTCCAACACCACTTCCACCAACAAGTAAAAAGCTTGTTCCTTTTCTTTTTGGACATTCCATTACATCAGCTAGTTTTTGTAAAACATCATCTTGCCCCAAAATATTTGTATGCAGTTTATCTTTTAATTCTTTCATCATTTTGCTATGTGGAGTCCGAATCACGGCATGAGTTTTCGCTTCAATAATTTCTAAAATATCATTTTTAGTAATATGAAGTTTTTTGGACTTGTTTGCATCCATCATTTCTTTCTTGAGTTTTTCTTCTATAGTTGCTTCATGAATAGCATTTTCATAATCTCCTAATTTAATATATTTTTCTTTTCTTTTTTTCACTTTTTCAAGTTCTTTAGGAGCACTCGTTTTTCTTCCTTGACTATTTTTAAGTTTCACATGGGCACATACGGAGTCCATAAGTTCAATTGTTCGATCAGGATTACATTTCGAAAATAAATATTCTTCACTGAGTTCATAAAAATCTTCTAAATTTTGAGTTGTTAATTTTAATCCATAATGTTTTTCAACATTTTCACGAACAGCTTTCAATATCTTCATCATATTATCTTTTGTAGGTTCTTCCACCATAATTTTTTCAAATCTTCGATCTAAAGCTTTATCTTTTTCCAAAAATTCATGATATTCTTCTAACGTAGTCGCGCCTATTACCTTAATCTCTCCACGAGCTAAATATGGTTTTAAAATATCAGCTGCGGCAATGGCCCCTTCTGCTCCTCCAGCATTCACCATCGTATGAATTTCATCAATAAATAAAATGATGTTTTGTTCTCTTACCACTTCTTTAATAATTTTATGTAATCTTTCTTCAAACTCTCCACGGTATTTGGTTCCGGCAACAACGGCTCCCATTTCTAAACAAATAATTTCCATATTTTCAAGTTCTTCTGGAACCTTTTTTTCTTTAATTCGTCTTGCAAGTTCTTCTACCAAAGCCGTCTTTCCAACTCCCGCTTTTCCAATCAGTAAAGGATTATTTTTCTGTCTTCGAAGTAAAGTTTCAATCATCAAATTCATTTCTTTTTCTCTACCAACAATCATTTCATTTTTATTCGTAGTTTCACTTAAAGAAATTCCAATCTTTAAAACTTCTAAATTCTTTCGTGATTCTTTTGTATGATTTTGTTTCTTTAACTTATGATAGATTTCTTCAATCGGTAAATCAATACTTACTAAAATACGATAAGCAACTCCCTCTGCTTCATCTAAAATGGCAAGAAACAAATGATTTGGAGTCACAACACCTTTGTTGTTTTCTTCTGCATCCATATTCGCAAGTTCAATGACTTGTTTTAACATTGGTGTATATAAATTCAGTTCTTGTTCCTTACTTGCTCTTCCTACAATGTGAATGAGTTCTTCTCTAAAACTTTCATAAGTCAAATCATATTCTTTTAATAATTTAGAAACTTCATTTTCTTCACTTAATAAAGATAAAAGTAAATGTTCTGTTCCCACATAAGGATGTCTTAATTCAAATCGAATATTTTCTGCCTTTTTTAGTAATGATGCCACTTCATAACCATAATTTTGAAACATAAAAAAATCCTCCTTAATAACTCTATGACAATTATGAGTTTTTAGAAGATTTTTTATTCAATATTTTTTGAATTTTTCAAAAAAAAGGAATACTTTCGTACCCTTTTATAGATAAGTTAATAATGTAAAGATTACTAACAAACATACAAGCATTCCTACAAAGAACTTCCAAATATATTGGAACCACTTTTTATAAGGAATATCCATATAAGATAAACCAAATACTAAAGCAACACTTATAGGTGTAATAAATTGCATTAAGCCAAACATAGTGATATAAACAACGTTAATAATGTTTGCACTGACTCCAGTAAATCCTATTAGATATCCAGAAAGTGAATACCCTACAAAATCTAATTGAGAATTAAAGAGTCCCACAATAAGTGCTTGTAAAGATGCCACGAAAGGATTGAATGCACTAGACATTTTTCCTAATTCATTGACAACAGCTGGAATAAATGAAACAAAATCAAGTAATATCAATGCAAAATAGGCTAATGTAACGAACGCGATTGGCTTAGCAAATTTCTTGATTCCATCCCAAGCATTCTCGAATGTTTCATTAAGTTTCTTACGAGATGCAATCATAACTACGATAATGACTAAGAATAAGAAAATAGAATAAGTAAATAAGTACCAATCACCAAAAATAAGGTGTGGTGCAATACTTTGAGATTCTACCAAATTTGTTCCTAAAAGAGCTGGTAAAACTGCAACATCTCCGATTTTCCAAGCCATAATGTCTTCATAAAAATCAGTAAGTGCGGTAATTCCAAATCCTTCTTCCCACGCAACAAAACCTAAGATTGCAAAGGCAAATAATACTACAAATGCAAGTACCATAGGCCATGCTTTTGCGCGTTTCTTTGGCTCTTCTACAGCAAATACGTCTTCTTTTGCTTCATCTTTTTTGTTATTTAAAGATTTCTTCATAGAAACAATATTAAAGAATGTAAATAACACATAAGTGAGTAACAAAATGCCAACACGTATCACAACTTCAGTTGTAATTGTAACTTCCATACCACTATAAGCTAGATAGTAAACATAATTTCCAAGTCCCTCAGAACCTATTGTCGCACCTAAAGTACCAACTAGCATAGAACCAAAAGTACTTGCAAAAGCATTCATTTTACTTACACCCATGCGAAGTAGAACACTTACTAAAAGTGGTATAAACATGAATAGCACAATCGTGTTATTTAACATAGAAGTTGCAACTGCAACGATCAAAGAAATCAAACATGCAAAACTGATTACATGTCCTTTTGCTAGATTTGCTAACTTAGTTACTAATGCTTTATAAGATTCTGTCTTGCTAGCAATTCCATAGAAAATACCTACTAAAATTAAGAATGCAATAGACATTGAATAACTGTTAATTACTGCAGCAATTCCATAGGTAATATGAAGTAATCCAATTCCTTGCCAAGGTTCTCCTTCTACAAAAGTACCTCCTGAGAAATATCCTGCTGGAATCACCCATGATAATAGAATGATTACTGCAAGAAGTCCAAAGATAAGCACAGCCAAATCATGTTCCTTAAACAATTTTTTCATTGATTAATCCTCCTCCCAATTAAATTATAACAACAAATGGAAAAAAAGTTAATATTTTTAATGTTTTTTAGGTGAAAAAATGATGAAATTTTTTTAAAAAAGTCCCAAAAAAACAATAGAGTTTCAGATGCTATTGTTTTATAATGTATAAAAATATCTATCAATGATGCACTTTATTGTAATTATGAATTTTACCTTCGACTTTTTCACAAGGTTCTAATAAATCTTTAGCTAACACGCCAAGCTCTCTAGCAATATCAAAAAGTGTTGTTAACTGAATCCCTTTATGTCCATTCTCTAACTGACTAATATAATTGGCAGTTTTGCCAATCTTTTCTGCAAAAGCTTCTTGTGTAAGTCCTCTTTGTAAACGATACTTTTTTACATTATTTCCTAAATTTACAAATTCCTTATGGTACATACTACTCCACCCAAAATAATTGTACCGAAGTTATTTTTAATTTAACATTGACTAGAAGTCAAAGTTTATCGTAAAAATGAGACAAAAAAAGAGAGATTACTCTCTCGGTTTCATAAGTGGGAATAAGACAACATCACGAATCGATGGTTGGTTAAATAAAATCATCATAAGTCTGTCAATTCCAAATCCAAGTCCAGAAATAGGTGGCATTCCTTGTTCCATAGAAGCAAGGAAAGTTTCATCTAAATCCATTGTTTCTTCATCACCTTCTGCTTTCGCCTTTAACTGAGCTTCAAACGCTTCTCTTTGAATCACTGGGTCAACAAGTTCAGAATAAGCTTTACATAATTCAGTCCCAGCCGCGACAACTTGAAACATATCTACTCTTCTTTTATCTTCATCATTTCTTCTTGTAAGTGGCATCATAACAGCAGGATAATTATAAATAATCGTTGGTTCCATGATATTAGCGCGTATCTGTTTCTTATAAACAAAATCAATAACTTGACTTACAGACTTATACTCTTCTAAATCTTCTAAACGATAAAGCCCTTTTTCGACTATTTTCTCTTTTAAAACTTTTGGATCATCAATATCTAAAAAGGCAAATCCTAAAATTCTTTCCATTTCTTCACAATAATTAATTCGATTCCATGTTTCTTTTCCAAAATCTAAAACATTTCCTTGATATTCAATTTGCATCGTTCCTACAATATCCATTAATAAATTTTGCATAAACTTTTTATAAAATGCAATCGTATCTTCAAAATTCCAATATGCAACATACCATTCTACTTGAGTAAATTCTTGTAAATGTTCTGTATCCATTCCTTCATTACGGAAACATTTGGAAACTTCATAAACTCGATCAAATCCACCAGCAATACATTGTTTTAAATAAGTCTCCGGTGCGATTCTTAAATTACAATCAATATCTAATGCATTATGATGGGTATAAAAAGGTTTCGCACTTGCTCCACAGACAGCCGTTTGTAATATTGGTGTTTCGACTTCTAAGAAACCATTTTCTCCTAAAAACTTATGAATAAAAGCATAAAGTTTACTTCTTCCTAAGAATACTTTTCTTGTTTCTTCATTCATAATTAAATCGACATAACGTTCACGATATTTAATCTCGGTATCTGTAAGCCCATGAAACTTCTCAGGTAATGGTCTTAAAGCTTTTCCTAAAAATTCAAATGTATGAACTCTTAATGTCTTTTCCCCAGTTTGAGTCGTAAAAATTTCGCCTTCTGCTCCAATAAAATCTCCAATATCAATTAATTTTTTAAAGAATTCATAACGTTCTTCCCCAACTTCATCAATTTTAAACTCAAGTTGCATATCTCCTTCTAAATCACGAATTCGAACAAATGATAATTTTCCCATCTTTCTTGCAAAAACAACACGTCCAGCAAGCCGAACATCACAAACTCCGTCTTCTAAAACCTTAGCATCTTTTAAAGAATGTGTCTTCTCATATCTTTCCGGATATGGATTACAAACTTCTCTAATTTTTTCAACTTTCTCATAACGTACACTTTCTTGTTCACTTAATTCTCTCATACTCTCACCTTCCTAAATAAAAAAGAGGTCTCATCCAATAAAGGACGAACAACCTCTTAATGTCCGCGGTACCACCTTAGTTCATGTATCACATGCTCTTTCAAGTTTTAACGAGCTTCCCCGAATACACTCCAATGCTTTTTTCGATAATTCCAACTTTAATAAGTTCCACCAACCCTTATCTCTCTATAAAAGGTATGAATTCCTACTCCATCTTCTCCGTGTTTGTGATAATAATATACGAAACTTTTGATAAAAAGTCAACAAAAATAAATCATTCAAAATAAAATCATTATGTTATCTTACAATAAATGATTCGCCCTTAAAAAATCAGTTATTTCTTTCCATACTTCCTCAAATTCAGGTTTATTTGTGATTTCTTTTAAAGTATCATAAGCATGTTTTACATCCTCTTTATTTTGCAACATTGTACTGAAGTCCCCTAGTTTTCTTTTGTCATAATCTAATATTTCTTTTACTTTTTCCATAGGAATAGATTGATTTTTAAGAATTAAATATACATCTAATAAATCTTTGCTTCTTCTAAATACACGAGGTCCCGATAAAACAGAAAGTTTATCTGCAAAGATTTTTTCAATAGATGAATACTTTACATTTACATGATTGATTTGAGCTATCACATAAAATGGATTTTGTTTCATATCTAAATCAATTTCAGTAATTACCTCATTTTCATGATCAAGGATACGATAACCCATAGATTGATTTTCCCCTGCATTTCGATACAATTCAACAGAATAAGAAGAATCAACATTTTTAACTGCTTGTATCAAAACATCAGTTACTTTATGTGAATCCACTTCTCCAATCCAATTTCCATCAATATCAATAGTTCTTCTTTCTATCGTTTCATCTGGATTAATATTATTTAGTATATCTTTTAAAGCTAATCCACCTTTAAAAATAATTGGTGCATCTAATTTAGATATTTCAATAATAACTCGTTTTAAAAAGCTTTCTAATTGTTCACTCTCATTGTTCATAAAATAAAGCCCCCTCTTCTTTAAAATGATTCGCCTTTTTTTCTAACTTTCTTGGAATATTTAATCCATTATAACTTTCATTATTTAAAAAATAATAATGTGCAAATGTTTCATATAATACTTCTACATCGGTAGTATCTCTTTCTAGCATATCATTAATCGCCACTTCAATAGGAGAGACTTTTATTCCTTTATGAGTAATGAATGGAACTTTACTTAAATCATCTACTAAAATACAATGAATATATGGTTTATGAAAATCTTTTTCAGAATACACTGTGATTTGATGACGAAAGCCACCATTAGTATAACCAAGCAAATCAGCAGCACTTTCTAAACATACAATACAATCTAAATTTTTTAATAACACCTGGTCTACATTTACAAATGTGAGAAGTGGTGATGACTTATCTAGTTCATAAGCATATGAAAAAATACTCTTATTCGCATCATTAGACATAAAAATTCTCCTTTCTTCTATTAAATTATACTATATAACAAAGGATATTTCAAATTTCTATAAAAGCTATTTTATAACTTGCGCTATTATATAAGCATCATTTGCACTACCAGTCCCAGAAATAATTTTAACATTTTGTTTTAAATAAAGAGTAGGAAAAATAGCATGAGGTTGATTTACCCCATCCCCACCTAATCTTACATCATTGGTTCCAAAAATTATGGTTACAACACCCGCATAAGATGTCGTAAAAGTATTTAAAGTAGTGTACACCGTAATATAAGAAAGCCAATATTTTCCATCATGTACATCAGGAACAGCATATATACCATCAGAAGCGTATATTAAACCTATATTTCCTTTCCATAATATCGTTGATTCTCGTTCCGTTTGATACCATAAATCAGCATTTAGTTCATAATTATTATTATTGGTAGTTCTTAAAGTCCAAGTCACTTCTTCTATCATATGTTTTGAAATTTCAGTTAAACCTGTGTCTAAATAATCTCCTTGTTTTTGATAGTACTCTCCCTCATTTAATAGTTTCATTAAACTAGATTGCATCCAATCATTTTTATTAGCAGAATCCCAAGCAATATTTCCTAAACTACGTTCTCTAATGATTTTCACTCTTTGTTCTACTGTATCTTCGCTTGTCATCACATTGACAAGTCCTATAATTCGCCATATTTCACCATTAAATGTAATATAGTTCTTTGGCCTTGCCCCAACATATCGATATTCTGTCTCTTTAAAACCTTCATTTATTGCTGATATTTCTTCATGTTTGATTTCATAAAGCCCGTCTCCACTTGTAACAATTGGTACTCCATGTCCCATCAAAAATATTCCTTTTGTAAAATAAAGATTACACTTTGTTCTAGAGGTTGTGACTCCACTTACTATAATTTTCCAATCTTCATTTACAGATACTTTAATGTTTGGATTATTTTCACCATTCACTCCACAGTAACTTGCCTCTTCATCTAAAACATAACCCTCATTTTTATTTGGCATATCTTTTTTTATTTCATAAACCCCACTATCCTCATTTTTTTGATAAAAAGCAAAATAAATATTTCCAGGGTCTTGTATTGTTCCTTTGATAACATTTTGATTTGTTTTCACTTCAAAGATTGCAAATGTTCGATATAAAATTACTCCTGAAACTAAGAAAATACAGGCTAATGTAAATAGTATGATACTTGTTCTTTTATTACTCTTATCTTTAAATTTCTTTAACTTCATTTAAGCATCTCCTATCGTATATCTCATTTTGTGATATCAAGATTATAAACCATTTTGTGATATGAGTCAATATCACATTTTGAGATATTTTATACTTATTACAGGTGATTTCAATGAACAGATTAAAGGAGTTACGTGAAGATAAAGACTTATATCAAAAAGACATAGCCAAATTTTTAAACATGAGTCAAAACGGTTATTCTTCCTATGAAACCGAACGATTAGATATTCCTACTGAAATTTTAAAAAAGCTTGCTGATTATTACAATACAAGCATTGATTACTTGCTTTATCGAACGGATACTAGAAAAGCATACCCAAAAAGTATTATGGAAGAAGAGCAAAAATAAAAATTAAGTTTTAAAATTGTTCAGTATACTGAACAATTTTGTGTTTTTGGTGAAAATTGTTCACTAGAATTAGCAATAATCAGGAAAATGTGAAATTTATAGATGAAAAGGGTCAGGAAAATGTGAAAAAAAGATACGATTGTTCTTGGAAAAATGTGAAATCCATAAAAAATATTAAATAAAAATCCACGCCTAAAAGACGTGGTTTTTCGCTAAGGCCTATAAGGCCGGTTACTGGCGGCCTCCATTTGG
>CANRDF010000006.1 GCA_947629255.1 uncultured Bacilli bacterium | reverse complement strand
ATATTTTATTTCAAAAGAAAAGCCTAATTTCAATTAAAATTAAACTTTTTTTAATTTATGAAGTACGAAACTCGGGAGTTTATTTAAGTAAAAAAATTGATATTACAAAAGAAAAAATCGAAACCTTAAATTTAGAAGAAGATACCTATTGTTTACAAAGAAAAGTAGAAGAAAAATAAAAGGGTATATGGAAAATAAGGTAATGAGTTTATCATAATTTTTTGATATAACTCTTTTTTTATTCATTCACAAGGCTATAACATTGATTTCTGATAAAGAATCAAAAAACTGTGATATAATACTTTAAAAATTGAAAGTGGGATGAAAGCTATGGATTACAATAAAATCAATGAATTTATAAAGAAATTACGTAAAGAAAAAAAGTGGAGTCAAGAAAAATTAGCAGATATGCTATATGTTGATAGAACTACTATTGCTCGGTGGGAAAATGGAAAAAGACAACCAGACTTAGATATGCTTACGAGAATGAGTGAAATTTTTGATGTATCCATAAATGAGATGATTGCAGGTGAAAGAATAAATGATAATAATCAAACAACAATTCAAAATTCTTTTTATGAATATACAACATTAGTAATAAAATCCATGAATAAATGGAAAAAAATTGGAATATTTTTGATTTTTTTTCTAGTAGTTTTCTTTATCCTTTTTTCCATAATTTATTTTATGAACAATTACAAAAGTATAAAAGTTTATTCTTTTTCAGGAGATTCAGAAAACTATACTGTAGATTCAGGAATGTTGGTGATAACAAAAGAAACCATTTATTTTATGTTCGGAACAATTGAACCTATGCCTAAAACTGTAACTATATATAAACTAGAGAATGGTGAGAATAAGATTTTATATGAAGGAGGTATAAACAATATTATCATTGATTTTTATGGATATGATTCATTTCTTGATTACAATCAGTTAGATAATTGCTACTTAAAAATTGAAAATGACGTGATGAAATTGAATTTCAATTTATTGTATGAAAATAATGGCTTTTTCTATCATAAAAATTTTCCTTTAGGAGATAACTACAAGAGTATAGATACACAATCTGTACAAGAACAGATTAGTAAAAAATTTATTTGCGAAGATTCTACTTGTAATTATACTATAGGCGATACAAGTATGTCTTATGACTTGCTTACAAAGACATACACAGTGATAAATGAAAATGAAATATACATTTATAGCTTAGATACAAATTTGTTTCAATATGAATATTTAGGGGAACCTAATGTAAAATTTTATATAGAAAATGATAAAACTTTTTGCCAAATGGGAGATTGTAGCAAATCAAATGAAATATTTAACAAATTTAAAAAAGAATATGTTGAAGAATATTTAAAATAATTTTTAGATACATAGAGTAATTCAAAAATGTAAAATGTGCCAAATTGTCACTACCAAAAATTTTTCTTTTTTGCTATGCTTTTTATAGGAGGAGAAGTTTAAATGCAGAAAGGTTTAAAAATCACGTTGATTGTTGTAGGAGTCTTGGTAGGAATTATTGCGCTTGATACATTACAAGCAAAAATCTTTAATAATAGTCCATTATTAAAGATAAGACAAAATTTAGATGAAGGAAGTCTTGATTATATTGATGAGGGATTATTTGTAAATCATTATCATTGTAACAATAATGAAAAAGTGACGACTTTGAAAGGAACAAAATTTGCTTGTTCTGAAATTAAGCAAACCCAAAAATTTTCTAAAGTTGTCCAAAATATTTTTATAGAATTTGATTTTCTGAATGATTGGCATTACGAAGAAGTGAAGAATGAAAAAGAAGAATTTGAATTAAAAATTTATAAAAAATCTTTAGAAAGATATGCAACCCTTAAAGTGTCTAATAATCCTTTAGGCGTTTGTGGAACAGGTCTTATAAAAGATGTTTTATCATTAAACAGTGGACGTTATGCAGAAATAGGTTTATATGAAGAAGATAAAACATGGAGTTATATTTCATTTCCTTTTGTTAATTATGTTTCTATTTTAAATACTTCTCTTAATGAGGATGAATCGAGTGAAATTTTAGAAATCATTAAAACGATTCGTGTTTTTGAAGATAATGGAATTGATTTTTATTTAACTAAACCAGAATCTCATACTGATATTCGATTCAATTTATATGCATCAAATTCTTTTCAAAAAGTATATTTAGCAGGAAATATTGGAGAATTCTATGTAGTTCATGACGGTGTGTTAACTTTAAAAGAATATATGGAACGAGAATCTCCATCCTCCTTTGATAGTATAAGGAATATCACAAACCAACTTACCATTTATGGTACTTTAAATGATGGAGGTACAACGATTTATAAATCAAAAGATAAAGATATGACTATTATTACTTGCAACAAATTAAATGGAAACAAAAATATTTACATTGGCGACTATTCACTAGAATTAGAAGATGAAATGTGTAGATAGGAAGAATTACTATGAAAAAAATCGCTTTAATTGCTATCTGTTTATTATTATGTGCTTGTAGAAGTCAAAACAATGAAATAATGCAGTTTGAATTTAACTTTGTACTTAATAATGAGACGTATTTTACATTATATAACAATGAAAACTTAACAATTATGTCTAAATCACGAGAAGTTTCTATCAAGTTTAATGATTCTAATTCTATTGATTTAAAGGATGCCATTGAGGAAAATAAATTTAAAATGAATGATTTTGTTGAGAAATCTATACATTTGAAAAATAATTATCTTAAAAATATAGATGAATACTGTGATATCTATTTAAATGTAAATGATGTAGAAAATGAAAATGGCGTATATGTTATGAAATGCCCTAACAATCTTTACGTGATTGGAGAAGAATTACCAGATTTAGAAAAGTATCAAAATGTTCAACTACCATCTTAAAATATACAGGAAAGAATATTTAAGTAATAATTCAGATGTGTAAAGTTATTCAAAAATGTAAATGTGCCAAATTGTCACTACCCAAATTCTCTCTTTTCTGTTATGCTCATTTTAGAAAGAAGGTATAGAAAATGAAAAAAAATATTTTATGTGCAATTGTATCTCTTCTTGTTATAGGTGGAATCATTTCATTTTATTTTGCTATGAAAGATAGAAATGAAAAAAGAATATATCAGGAAGAGCAAGAAGAAATACAAAGAAAAAATGAAGCCTTATTACAAAATGATTATTTTACTCAAAGAAGAAATAAGTTAGAGGAAGCAAAAAAATTAGATTTAGAAGCAGAAGAACTTTCTAAACAAGACCATGATGATCCATATCAAAAATATTTTTACTCAGATAAAAAAGAAATATTACCAATAGAAAATATTTCATCAGAGGATGATTTTTTAGAAGTTCTAAAAGCAAATATGTTAATGTTTTTCAATTATTTTAATGTTGATTTAACTAAAGAAGAACTAAATGATTATATTAAAATAATAGAATTATCAGAAAAAGATGGAAAGTTATTTGGACCATCTCCTTATGATGGGTGCATTGCTCTAGATGGTAAAGTGATAGGATGTATAAAACCATATATCGAGAATGTTATGAATAAAATATTAAAAGAAAAAGATACCAGTGAATATGAAAGAATTATGGATGGTAGAGATAATGGAAGTGGGCAGAATTTAAACTATTCGATATTAGATATTCCAGTCATAATTATCGTTGGAAAAGCCTATCAAGAACCAACAGGAAACTATGAATGGTACTCTGATGATGAAACAGAAAAATATGCTTTGCCAAAAAATATGCACTCTGTATTTTTAATAGGATATGATAAAGAAAATTTTTATATCAATGATCCATTAAAAGAAAATACAACATCTGTTTCAAGAAAGACATTAGAAACAAGTTATGACTTATACGGCAGACAAAAAATCCTTTTATATCGTGGAAGAGATGGATTATTTCCATAATAAGCTGAAACAGTTTTTGACCCTAAAAAGGGTCTTTTTCATTTTTATTTGTTAGAATATTCAAATTTACATTTTCTTGTTTCATATTTTCTAAAATGTATTTCTTCTTGCTTAATTATTTTCAAATAATAAACGAATATCAATGTTTAAAACATCAGCAATTCTTCCAATGACAATAAGTGTAAAGTATTTATTAGGAGTTGCACTTTCTATTTGAGATATATAGTGCATAGAAACATCTATTTTATCTGCTAATTCTTGTTGAGTTAAATTTGCAAGTTTTCGGTATTTTCTAATGTTTTTACGCACAATGTCATAGTAATAGTAATCTTCATGATATTCCATATTTGGATTCATTATAACCACCTCAATTTAATTATTTCAAACTATCAGTTAGAAATATATGCACTGATAGTTAGAAAAATATGTACCATCAGTTAGAATTTATGATATAATACTCTTGAAAGTAGAGATGATTTAAATGAAATTAAAGAAATTTAAAGAAAGAGATAACAAAAGAATAGGAATTATTGTATTCACTTTAGTCTGTATTTTACTTGTTAGTGGAGTGATTCTTTATCGAACGTTTGCTATCTTTGAAGTAAAGACAAATCAAAATATCATTAATGGTGAGGTTCAAGGAATGGGAGATTTAGAGTTTGCTTTTTATAAAGATAATGACATAGTAAAAGAAGTTCCTAAAAAGAGTGATGGTTATTCTTTAGATACAAGTTCCAGTTATTGTATAGATTTATTAAATAATCAAAAAGTTAGTAATGTGAATTGGGATAATGAAAGATGGGGACCTTATTTATCTAATATCACAACCACGAAAACAAAATGTTATCTTCATTTTAAGAAAATATATCAAGAAGAAGAATTACATGGAGCTATACCAGATTTAGGAAATGGAAGACTAGTACCAGTTACTATCTCAGAAACAGATGGTCCTGATTTTTATACAGGAGATAAGGGTGGAAATGTCTATAAAGCAGATATCACAAGTGATTGGTATAAATATGCAGATAAAAAATGGGCAAATGCAATCATATTAAAAGATGGAGTTGTTGATAACTATAGTCCAGGAGAACAAATACCAGAAGAAAATATCGAAAGTTATTTTGTATGGATACCAAGATATAGTTATAAATTACAAAATAATGAAGAAACATTTAGTAGTTATTCTGCTGTAGAAAATAAAGGACAACAAGCCAATGTTCAAAGTTTTTATGAAGCAATCAAAGGAAATAAAGGAGAAAGTAATGCTTTTGAAATAGAATTTGGATCAAAGGATAAAGGAATAAGTACAACATTATTAAGTAAAGGAGTCTCAATCGTTCATCCAGCCTTTGAGTCATTTGATAGTAATGGTTTTTGGGTCGGAAAGTTTGAGACAGGATATAATCAAAATAGTGATGGAAGTGTCATGCCACCAGATGCTAATAGTTGGAATACAGCAGGAGCTCAACATAATGAAACGAATTCAACAAAAGTTATCATAAAACCAAATGTTTATAGTTGGAGAGGAATACAAGTAGCAAATGCTTTTTATACATCATATGAGTATCTTAGAGACTTAGAAAGTCATATGATGAAGAATATGGAATGGGGAGCAGTAGCTTATTTAACACAAAGCAAATATGGAAGATGTGAAGAAAAAGATGGAGTTACAACTTGTGACGAAGTCAGAATAAACAATGTAGAAAATTATATTACAGGATCATCTGCAAAAAAGGAACCTACATGTGGATATACAAATTCAAAAGAGTCATGTAATATTTATGGAACAATTGATGGGTTGTATAAGGATGGAGATAATTCTTATAATTATTATAATAAAGAAAGTAAAGTAGCAAGTACAACAGGAAACTATTCAGGAATTTATGACATGTCTGGCGGAGCATATGAATATGAAATGGGGGTTATGCAAGCTCAAGATAAAGTTGCTACTCCAACAAGTGGAAGAAGTAGTAAGTATAATTCAGGATTTAAAGGGCCATATAGTTGTCCTACTTGTGATGGTGATGATACTAATACAGAAAATACAAATGGAAAAGCTTGGCCAAGTAGCAAATATTATGATTTATATGAATATAGTACGTCAGACCAACAATTTCAACGGGGACATTTAGGGGATGGAACAAAAGAATTTGGACCATTTTATAGTGTGTTTTATAAAAAAGATGATGATGAGACTGGGCCTTCAAGATTAATTGGAAGTTATAATGCAAACCAAGCATCTTTCTTGTCCTCTTCTGTTCCGTGGGTGCGTCGTGGGGGTAGCTTTTCATTTGGAGCTGAATCAGGTATAATGTCTTTTGGCTCTTTTGACGGCCGAGCACATGAGGAGTACAGTTTCCGTATCGTTCTTACTCCTTAACCAATTCTTTTTCTTTTCCTTAAATCATATAATAACCTAGGTGATATCATGCATCTATATAAAACAATGAAAAGCTTTCTCTTTGATAAAGATTATTTTATTGATGTATGGGATAAATGTATTCATGTCTTTGGCTTTATTGATATTGATGTGTTAGAAGAACAAAAAATAAGTTTAGTTTTAGAACATTTTAAAATAGAAATTTTAGGACAAGATTTTCGAGTACTCAAACTTACCAAAAAAGAAATTCTAATTGAAGGAAATCTAGATACTATCAAGGTGATACGATGAAAGATACAATCATATGGGTAGAAGTAGAAGAAAGTAAAAAAGAACGGTTATTACTCAAATGTTTTAAAATGAAAGTACCTGTTTTAGAAACGAAAATAGAGAATAGTAAGTTTTTTATTAAAATATATGAAAATGACTTTCCAAAACTCAAAAAATTATGGTTTGTAAAAGTAAAGAAAAGTAATGTGACGGGATGGGCTCTTGTAAAACAAGTTCTATGGAGTCATCGTATTTTTATATTAGCAGTTCTTTTTGGACTTATTCTTTTATATATCATTTCTCATATCATGATAAGTGTTGATGTTATTCATTCCAATAAAGAAATAAGAGAACTTGTAAGACTTACCTTAAAAGAAAAAGGAATTAAAGAAAATACGTTTCGGAAAAGTTATCAAGAAATCGAACAAATTAAAAAAGAAATTTTAGATTTATATCCCGATAAACTAGAATGGTTAGAAATTGAAGTTCATGGGATGAATTATACCGTAAGAATTGAAGAAAGAAAATTAGAAAGTGAAAAAGAAACGAAATCTTCTTGTCATATTGTAGCTACAAAAGATGCTTTAGTAAAAGAAATGGTATTTAGTAAAGGCATGGCGAATGTAAAAACCAATGATTCCGTGAAAAAAGGCGATATCTTAATCAGTGGACTCATTAAAAAAGATGAAGAAGTAAAAGATGTCGTCTGCGCGGAAGGAAGTGTCTATGGCGAGGTTTGGTATACCATTACAGCAAGTGTACCGATGGAATATAAAGTAAGTACAAGAACGAATAAAAGAAGATGGAACTTTCGTTTTAAAAATTTATATGTTGATGATTTTATTTTTCGAAGTCGACTTGAAACTTATGAAGAAGAAAAAAAATCGATTTTAAATCTTTTTGGAAATGAACTCATTTTTGTGATTCAACATGAAACCAAAGAAGAAATCAAAAAATATAGTGAAGAAGAAGCCAAAAATAAGGCTGTAGAAGAAGGAATTGCCAAGTTAAAAAGCACTTTAGATGAAAAAGAACGTATAATGTATCAAAAAGTTTTGAAAAATGAAGTAAATAATAGTACAATGAATGTAGAGATTTTTGTATCGGTTCTAGAAAATATTGGAGAGGTACAAGAGTTTGATGAAAATATAGAATAGAAGTGGGAACTATGGAATGGACTTTACTAGAAAATACGTTAAAACAAATTTGGCCTATGCTTACGATTTTTTTGGTTGTCATTATTTCAATACGATTGACATCCATTCGAGTAAATAATGAAAAATTTGTTTTCTACCGAGAATTTTTGAATTTGATTTTTGTGATTTATGCTTTGTTACTGTATCATTTACTTACGAATACGGAGCTTAACAAAACGAGTGGCTTTAATTTAATTCCATTCACGGAAATTCTTCGTTATGAATTTGGAACGTATGGTTTCTATTGGAATGTTTTAGGAAACATTGCATTGTTTATTCCATATGGATATTTTGTATCAGGGTATGTAAATGCAAATAAAGTGTCTCATATTTTATGGGTGAGTCTTATTACCAGCGCGACCGTAGAGTTTGTTCAATACTTTATCGGGCGTAGTTTTGATGTCGATGATATTCTTTTAAATGTAGTCGGAGCCATTATTGGTTTTCTTCTTTACATTGGCTTTACAGCAATTCGAAAACATTTACCAAGATTTTTTAGAAGTGATACATTCTACAATATCTTGTGTATCCTTTTATGTGTAGTCGCGGTGATTTATTATTTAAAAGTGATGGGTATCAATATTATCTAAGGGATTTGGGGGTAGTTTCATGAATGAATATACAATTAATGATGAATATGGTTATCAAAATTATGAATATTTAGATGCAGTGATTGAAAGAACATTAAAGCATGAAAGTGTATCAAATGCGGTGTTTTCGATTATTTTTGTAGGCGAAGAAGAAATTCAAAACATAAATCGTGAGTATCGTGGTATTGATTCAGTGACTGATGTCATTAGTTTTGCTTTGGAAGATAATGAAACTTCACCTAGTGAGGTTCGTGTTTTAGGTGATATTTATGTTTGCATTCCAAGAATGAAAGAACAAGCTGTCATGTATTCCCACAGTGAGAAACGTGAATTATCCTTCCTCGTAGTACATGGACTTTTACATTTGCTGGGATATGATCATATGAAAAGTAAAGAGGAAGAAAAAATTATGTTTGATTTGCAAGATGAAATCTTAGCAGCAGAAAATATTATAGATTAGAGGAGGTTTCAAATGAAAAGTGGATTTGTAAGTATAATTGGCAGACCAAATGTTGGAAAAAGCACTCTTTTAAATACAATATTAGATTTTAAAGTGGCGATTACATCCGATAAAGCTCAGACAACAAGAAATATTATTCAGGGAATTTATAATGAAAAAGATACCCAAATAGTCTTTTTAGATACACCTGGAATTCATAAACCAAAAAATAGGTTAGGAAAAATCTTAAATAAAGAAAGCTATTCGCTTACGAAAGACGTGGATGCCATTTTATTTGTAGTAGATGCCAAAGAGGGGTTAGGAAAAGGAGACAAATATATTTTAGATACTTTAGAAAAAACCGAAGTTCCTGTTCTTTTAGTCTTAAACAAAATTGATTTATTATCAAGAGAAGAACTTTTTTACCGCATTACTGAATACAAAGATTTATTTCCATTCCAAGAGATTGTCCCAGTGAGTGCCCTAAGTAAAGATAATGTGTCTCATTTAATTGATGTGATTAAAAAATATTTAACTGGTGACATGAAATACTTTGAGGATGATATGGTGACCAGTAGCCCCATGAGTTTTCTAGCAAGTGAGCTCGTTCGCGAAAAACTTTTAAATGTGACAATTGAAGAAGTTCCTCATGCTCTTACTTGTGTGACAACAAAATTTGAAGAGAAGCCTTCCATTGTGAATATTTCTGTCGATATTATTGTGGATCGGGATTCCATCAAAAGAATTGTGATTGGTAAAGGCGGAGAAAGACTTAAAAAAGTTGGTATTCTAGCTCGTAAAGAATTAGAGAGTATGTTAAATAAGCAAGTTTATTTAGAGTTATACGTAAAAACTGTGAAAAATTGGAAAGAAAAAACAAATATTTTAAAAGAATTAGGGTTTGACGAATTAAATTTAAAATAAAGTGAATAAAAAAGCGAGGTTTCTCCCATGATAAAAATAGAAAGGGAGAATTGAATATGAGTAGAGAAGAAGCTTGGCAAAAATTTAAAGAAACAGGTGAAATCAAATACTACTTAAAATATAAAGGAAAAGATGTGGAATTATGATAGAAAAAGTGACGGGTTTTATAGTTAGTACAGTAAGTTACGGGGACACGTCACTTATTTTAAATATCTTAACGAAAGAACACGGACTCATTGGTGTAATGGGAAAAGGCGTGAAATCGATGAAAAGTCGCTTACGTACTTCAACTCAAAAATACACTTATGGGTTCTTTTATATTTATTATAAAGAGGGAAAATTATCTCTTTTGAAAGATGCAGATATTATAAATCCTTTACAATCTTTTCATGAAGACCTTTTATTAAATGGATATTTAAGTTATATCACAGAACTGGCGACCCAAGTGTATAAAGAAAGTGAAAGTCCTCTTATTTTTGAACTACTCATCCAAACCTTATTAAAAATGAATGAGCATTTTGATCCAGAAGTTTTAACGAATATTTTTGAAGTTAAATGTCTTCCATTGCTAGGTGTAGGACTTTCCTTAGATGAATGTGTTGAATGTGGAAGTAAAAATGAAATTGTGACCATCGATGGGGATCGAGGCGGGCTTATATGCAAAAATTGTTATCAAAATGAACGATTGGTTTCTGTGAAATCCATTCAACTTCTTCGCATGTTTTTCTATGTAGATATAAAAAATATTTCTAAATTAGATATTAAAGAACAATATAAAAAAGAAATAGATACCTTTTTAAATACTTATTATGATCGATATACAGGAATGTATTTAAAAAGCAAAGAATTTTTAAAAAAAATAAAAGATATGTAATGAACGAACAATAGAGTTTTAATTTAAAACTTGTAAGACAACAAAAACTATTGTATAATGCAAGCAAGGAAGTGAGTAGAATGCGCTTAGAAAAAGAAGAAAAACAAATAGAAGAATATTTAAATTCTAATCTTTCCAAATGGATTAAGCAAGATATAGAAAACGTAAAAAGAAAAAATAGAGATTATAAATTAAATGAAGCGGATAGTACATTGTATTATCAATTGAAACAAGCAATTTATGATTTATGTATTTCAATGAAAGCAGAAGTAGTAACAGGAGAGCTTTCATCAGCAAAAAATGAAGAATTAAAACAATTCTTTTGGGGGTTAATATTATGATAGATTTTACTAATTGTAAAGAATTATTTTGTGATTACGGAGGATCAGAGAAAAAAAAGAAAATCATCTATGATGGAGAAGTCTATTTATTAAAATTTCCAGATCCAGTCCGAGAAAAAAACGTCAGTTTATCTTATGTGAATAATATTGATTCTGAGTATTTAGGATGCAAAATATTTAAAGAAATTGGAATAGATGTTCAAGAGGTTTTACTAGGAAAATATATAGAACCAATGGATTCCAAATCTTTATGGAAAGAAAAGAATGTTGTTGCTTGTAAAGACTTTACGGATGAAAAGACAAAACTAATTGAATTTTCGTCTTTATCAAATAGCATTACAAATATGGATAGACATTTTACCACAGATATTAATGATATTTATGATGTATTAAAAAGTTTATCAAGTTCCTTTCAAGTAAATATCTCTCAAATTAAGAATAGTTTTTGGAATATGTTTGTGGTTGACACATTAATTGGTAATACAGATCGCCATCTTTCTAACTGGGGATTTCTTTTAAAAGAAAATAATCTTTCTTTTGCGCCAGTCTATGATTGCGGATCTTCTTTAAACCCTTTATTAAGTGAAAGTGATATCGCAAGGGCATTAGAAGAAGTAACTTTTTTTAAAGATGTTGCGTATAATATTCATCCTATTTATAAATATAAAGGGGAAAAACTAACGTACAAACAGTTTTATCAAAAAAATATAGAAGAATTAAATCAAGCTGTGCTAAGAATGGTACCTAAAATTCATTTAGAGACAATATTTAATTTAATTGATGAAATGTCTATTTTATCTGATAAAAAGAAAGAATATTTAAAAAAATCGATTCAATATCGTAAAGAAAATATATTAGATGTTGCTTATAAAAGTTTGCTATAATTATTTTACGTTATTTATAAACTAAGATTAAAATTGCACATAATATGAATAAAATGTGCAACTTTTTTGTTTTTGAAAAGAAATGCAAAAAAATAATTTGACATCTTTTGTCGAAAGTGTTTAAAAAAATAAAAAATTGCTCTATATTAAAATAGCAAAGGGTGATATTATGCTAATTCTTAATTTAGAGCAAAAAGAAGAATGCCTTCATGCAAGACTTGTTGGTTCATTAACAAAGAATACTACTTATAAGGTGTATCAATATGTGATTCCTTATATGAAACAAAAAAACATTAAAAGTTTTGTTTGTGATTGTAAGAGTCTTCGTCGTATTGATTTTGATGGGAAAGGTGCTTTGTTAAAAATTAAGTTGTATTTAAAAAAGCAAAAAGGGAACTTTCTTCTTTGCAATGTAAAAGATACAATGAAACAAGAATTAATTGGATATCGTATGCGCATACAATCTTAAGGAGGACTATTTTTGACAACAGAAGAACTCATCGAAGGACAGATACCACTTATTAAACATGTTGCTTCAAACTTTTATAATGTTTCCTTTGAAGATTTAATGCAAGCTGGAATTTTAGGAGTTTTAAAAGCTTACAAAAACTATCGAAAAGAAGGAAATATTAAGTTTTCCACTTATGCTTATGATTACATCTTTGGGGAAATGTATGATTTTACAATGAAAGACAGAGAAGTAAAAGTAAGCAAAGAACTATTAAGATTAGCAAAGAAAATTGAACTTACCAAAAATACCCTTGCTTTAAAAATGGGAAGAATTCCAACGTACGTGGAAATCGGAGAATTTTTAAATCTTTCAATGTTCCAAATTATGGAAGCCATTAGTGTGAAAAAAGCTAGCATTAGTTTTGATAACAACAGTGAAGAAGCAAGAAGTTTAACGGAAACTATTCCATGTAAAGAAGGTTTATCACTCGAGGAAAAATTAACTTTACAAAGTGGAATAGAAACACTTTCGGATGCGGAACAAAAAATACTCGAATATCGTTACTTTGAAGATTTATCTCAATCAGAAACGGCCAAAAGATTAGGGATGACTCAAGTCATGGTTTCGAGATATGAAAACAAAAGCTTGAAGCGATTAAAAAATTTTTATGAAGTTGTTTAAGAAAGTTGCAGTTTGACTTTCTTTTTTTGTATAATTAAATCGGTGGTAAAAATGGAAAAAATAACGAAAGAAAATAGTAATGGATTTTTAGATAAATTTTTTGGTCTTCATGATAGCATGATTGATTCAGTTACTTATGATTCTATTCAGTCTAAAGTGGAAATCGTGATTCACGTTTTTTGGTCTGGGACTCCCAAACTTGTTAATGGCGTGTACCAAACAAATCCCACAAAAATCAAAGTAGTTGGTCAAGATATTTCAAAAATTATGATTGAAGAAGAGTATTTAAATGATGTTATCGAAGAATGCGTTTTAAAATTTGATAATTCTAAAAAAGAATTTTACTTTGCAAATGCAAGCATAGAACCGTCATTCGAACTTTTTTGCAAGTATTTAGAATGGGAGATGCTTTGATTTTCCATGAATGATATCTTGTATTCTCTACTATTTTTTGTTAAAATGAAAGTGTACTTAAGGATGGTGTAAAATGGAGAATACAAATTTATTTGATGTTTCCGAACTCGCTAGTGCAAACGTAAGACTCACATTAAAAGAAGTTGCTGAAATTTTAAAAGAAAGAGGATATGACCCCGTGAATCAATTGGTAGGTTACATTATCAGTGGAGATCCAGGGTATATCTCAAGTTATAAAGATGCTCGTGAAAAATTAACTTCAATTGACCGAGCAGAGCTTGTTGCCTATATTTTGAAAGAATATTTAAAATGAGATATTTAGGTTTAGATTTAGGAACATCGACTCTAGGTGTCGCGGTAAGTGACAGGACAAATACGATTGCATCACCAATGAGAACATTAAGATTTCCAAGAGAAGAATATGCAAGTGTTTTAACTGAGCTTAAGAGTATTGTTGTGGAAAAGCAAATTACTGATTTTGTCTTAGGATATCCTAAAAACTTAAATAATTCAGAAGGATATGCCGCACTAAGAAGTGAAAACTTTGCTAAGTTATTAAAGAATGAGTTTGACTTACCAATCCATTATGTCGATGAAAGACTATCCACAGTTGAAGCTGAAAAAATATTATTAAGTACAGATACAAGCCGTCAAAAAAGAAAAAAAGAAATAGATTCCATCGCGGCGACTTTAATATTAGAAACATTTTTGAAAAGAAAAGAGGAAGAAAGATGAAAGAAAATGCCATAAATCAAAGCGTATTTACGATTAAAGATGAATCTGGACAAACGGTTGAATGTGAAGTTTTATTTACATTTGATTCACCAGAGACTCGGAAAAGTTATATTGTTTATACCGATAACACCAAAACAGAGGGTGGAGAAATAAAGGTTTATGCGAATATTTATGATAAAAATGGTGGGTCGAAAACATTGTATCCCATTGAAACAGAAGAAGAATGGAATACCATTGAATCGATACTCGCTAAATTAGAAAGTAGTAATGGGGAACAGAAATGAAAAAGTTGTTGATTATTAGCTGTGTGATACTAATCCTTTTCATCGGGTGTGTTGCCGGTTTTTATGTATGGGGGATTGGAGCAAAAAATACAAGTGAAGAACTGGTAAGTTTTGTGATTGAACCGGGAACCACGAAGATGGTCGTTGCCAAAAACTTAGAAAATGCTGGTTTAATTCGAAGCCAATATGCACTTGATATCTATTTATTTTTTAAACAAGCAAACATTCAAGCCGGAGAATATGAAGTAAGTGCGAGCATGACACCACTTCAAATGTTAGAAAAATTTGTAAATGGCGATGTGAAGATTCAGTCTGTGACAGTAACCTTATTAGAAGGGCAAAGAATTACCGATTATGCCGAGACTTTTGCGAAGAATTTTGATTTTACCAAACAAGAATTTTTGAATCAAGTAAATAATGTCGATTACTTAAATAAACTTCTAATCAAAGAAGATTATTGGTTTTTAACAAGTGATATTTTAAATACAGATTTGTATTATCCCTTAGAAGGATACTTATTTCCAGATACGTATGAGTTTTTAGAAACCGCAACACCAAAAGAAATTATTGAAACTCTTTTAGATCATACGAATACGAAACTGACTCCATTAAAAAGTACGTTTGAAGAAAGTTCTCGAAGTGTTCATGAAATTTTGACTTTGGCATCTATCGTAGAAAATGAAGCAATAACTACTGAAGATAGAGAAAAAGCATCACAAGTTTTCTATAAAAGAATGGAAATAGGAATGCCTTTACAAAGTGATATTACATCTTACTATGGAGCTCGAAAAGAATTAGGTTCCGAACTTACCAGTAGTGACCTAAATAATAGAAATCCATACAATACCCGTTTGACAGATGGCACGATGAATGGTAAACTACCTATTGGACCTGTATCCAATCCATCTTTAGATGCGATCACGGCTGCACTCAGTCCAACAGAAACCAATTACATCTATTTTGTAGCTAATGTTTGTACAGGAGAAGTTTTCTTCTTTGAAACATGGCAAGAGTTTTATAATAAAGTCATAGAACTACAAGGTGTATGCGATAAAAATTAGAAAGTGTGTTGTAAATGAAAGAATTGATAGTAGAAATGGAAGAATATGCGAAAGCACATAATATTCCAATCATGCAAAAAGAAGGAATTGCCTTCTTAATGAAATTTATTAAAACGAATCATATTAAAAATGTGTTAGAAATAGGAAGTGCGATTGGCTATTCAGCAATCCTTATGGCATCTAGTGATGTCGATGTCAAAGTAACAACGATTGAAAAAGATGAAACATGTTATATGGAATGTTTAAAAAATGTCAAAAAATGTGGTTTTGAAAGTAAAGTAAATGTTGTATTTCAAGATGCTTTAGAAGTAAATTTAGCTGAAGGTACGACATATGATTTGATTTTCATTGATGCAGCGAAAGGACAATATCGAAAATTTTTTGAAAAATTTGAGTATTTTCTTGCTCCAAATGGAGTTATTGTAACGGATAATTTAAAATTTCATGGTTATGTGGGAAACAAAGATAAAATTGAAAGTAAAAATCTAAGACAATTAGTAGGAAAAATAGAGTCTTATATTGATTTCTTAAACGAAAATGAAGAATTTGAAACGAAATTTTATGATATTGGAGATGGTATATCTCTAAGTACGAGACGTCATAATGAAAAATAAGTATTTGATTATTCCAACGAAAATCGAAACAAAAAAGTTTGATTTTGTAGAGTATTTATATCCACTCAAGTCCTACTGTGTGGGTTTTCTGCATGAATATGAATTAGATGAAATTCCAGAGGATGCTTACGTTTATGTGAATCGTATTTTGGATACCAAAAGTATCGAAGAATTTAAGAGTTTGTTACCGAGCCTTTCAAAGAAAAAAGGAATTCTTTTTGAAGATTTAGGAGTATATGAGCTTACGAAAGACTTGAAGTTACAGAATATTTTATGGGCCAGCCATGCAAATTGTAGTAGTTATACAATCAATACATATTTAAAATGGATGGATTCAGTGGTGATTTCTCCAGATATTACCAAAGAAGAAAGTCTAGAAATTTTAAAGAAAGCAAAGAAACCAATCCTTCTTTATACATATGGACCACTTCCTTATATGTATTCGAGAAGAGAACTTTTAACGAACTTTGCAAGACATTTTGAGCTCGAGGAAAAAAGAGAGTACCGAGTAAGAGAAAAAACAACAACCAAAGGATTTTACCTCATTGAAAATGAATATGGAACTGTTGTTTTTGATGAAAAAGTGTTGGATGGAAGAACTCTTTTAGGTAGTGCCAATGTCTTTGCTTATCTTATAAATTTAGATTGGATGGAAGAAGAAGTAAATATCGAAGAATGGTTAAAAGACTTCGAAAGCATGAAACCACTTCCAAATACAACCGAAGGATTCTTACATCAAAAAACGATATACCGTCTTCCTCCTAAGGAGGTGGAGAGATGATTGAGTTACTCGCACCAGCAGGTGATTTAGAGAAATTAAAATTTGCCCTTCATTATGGAGCAGATGCCGTTTATATTGGAGGTCAAAACTTTAGTTTGAGGGCCAATGCCAAAAACTTTTCTATTCCCGAAATCAAAGAAGGCGTGGAATATGCCCACGAGAATCATAAAAAAGTGTATGTTACTGTGAATATTATTTTACACGAAGAAGATGAGGAAGGACTCATTTCCTATTTAAAAAGTTTAAGTGAAATTGGCGTGGATGCTGTCATCGTAAGTGATATTTATATTGTAAACTTAATTCATGAAATGAATATTCCTCTAGAAGTTCATTTATCGACTCAAGCAAGTGTCTTAAATCCTTATGCAGCATTATTTTATAAATCTCTTGGAGTCACAAGAATTGTGTTAGCAAGAGAATCAAGTCGGGAAGATATTAAAAAAATTAAAGAAGCAACAGGCTTAGAACTCGAATGCTTTATTCATGGGGCGATGTGTACATCCATTTCTGGAAGATGTGTGCTATCCAATGTCACAACCAACCGTGATGCAAACCGGGGAGGATGCGCCCAGATATGTAGATGGACTTTTGATACCGACGACCAAACATTTAGTATGACAAGTAAAGATTTGAATATGATTCCTTATATTAAAGATATGATTGATATTGGTGTAAATTCATTTAAAGTCGAAGGAAGAATGCGAGGTATTTATTACATCGCGACTGTAATTTTGACTTATCGAACCTTAATTGATAAAATTTTAGATGGAACGATTACTAAAGAAGACACAGAATATGCTTTAAAAATATTAAATAGATGTGCGAATCGTGATTCCACACCTCAGTTTTATAACGGATTACCAACCGAAAAAGAACAATACTTTTTAGGAAGAGAAGAATCTTCGAATCAAGATTTCCTAGGTTTAGTCTTAGATTATGATAAGGAAGAAAAACTCGCAAAAGTAGAACAAAGAAATTATTTTAAAGTAGGCGATGTCGTGGAGTTTTTCGGGCCACAAACGGAAACTTTTACCTATACCATACATACAATAAAGAATGAGCAAAAAGAGAGTGTTTCGATTGCCAACCATCCTGGTGAAATCATGTATTTACCAGTAGACCAAATTTTAGACAAATTTGACATGATGCGATTAAAAATATTTGACAAACAATAAAACTTATAGTATTATGGATTTTATGGAAATTTAAGGAAAGTGATGATGAAAAATGAAACAAGAATCCATTGTATTAACTCCACAAGGATATTTAGAGTTAGAACAGGAATTAAATGAATTAAAAAATGTAGTTCGACCTCGTGTTATCAAAGATTTAAAAGATGCGAGAGCTCAAGGAGATTTATCTGAAAATGCCGATTATGATTCTGCAAGAGATGAACAAGCCCAAGTTGAAGCACGTATTAAAGAACTCGAATATAAACTAGAGCATAGTACGATTGCTGAAAAAGATGGTAAAGGAGCTATTTCCGTAGGTTCTAAAGTCGTTATTCTTTATGATGATGGTGAAGAAGATACTTATGAAATTGTAGGTTCTCTAGAGGCTGACCCATTTGAAAATAAAATTTCAAATGAAAGTCCTATTGGAAATGCTGTCATTGGTCATAAAAAAGGGGAAGTCGTAGAAGTTAGCAGTCCAAATGGAAACTATGAAGTCACAATTAAAGATGTCTTATAAAAAAGAATGCAAAGTTCTTTTTTTTTGTTTTACGTTATGATACAATAACTATGAAAGAAAGGTTGTTGTAGAATGATGGAAAAAAATGGATATGCTGTCAAAGAATTAATTATTTTAAGTGCCATTCTTGCTGTGTTTTTTGGAATCGCGATTACAAGAATTTCTTTTGCTTATGAAGAAATTATGGATGAAGAAAATGTTGAAATAGAGAGAAATCATTATCTTACTGTCGCGGCAGAGTACTATGCTAAAATGCATGAAGAAGAAATGAAAGAAGAAGAAAATTTTATTTTTGGAAGTGATTTAATCGATAATGGTTTTTTAAGTGATACAGGAGATAAAGAAAAAGAAAATGCTAAAATAAAAATTACAAAAGAAGAAAATGGAAGTTTTCATGCTGAGGTTGTTGAATAATGGCAATTACCAAAACGGATTTTATTAATTATACGAGATGCAGAAGATATGTGGCTTTAGAAGAATTAAAAAGCGAAAAATTAGATGCAGATATTACTTATGAAGAATATAAAAATGAGGAAAGAGAAGCAGAACTCCAAGAAATATTAGATACAATGTTAGAAACCAATGAAGAAGGCGAAGAAATAGACCACACTGAAGTCGTGAATCGGCAATTAGAAGCCATGATGCCTTATTATAAAAGAGTCGAAGAAGAAGCTGGAAAACTAGTGGTGAAAGTTTTTGGGGGAAATACGATTTATGCCGAAAAAACGAAAGACCAAGTTTCTTTTGATTATTCTTTACATGGAATTCACTATCTTTGTTATGTCGATGTTTATAATGAGACAGATGATGCGATTAACATTATTGAGGTGAAAGCAACCACTTCTAAAAAATATGAAGAACTTGAGGCAAGCTTAAAGGCAAGAGGTGGAGAAAAATATCCGATTTTCTTGAAACAGGGAAATATTTTTACTTTAAAAGGAGAGATTCCAGGATATCCATTAGAGCAAGAAATGTCTTTAGAAAATTATGAAGCAAAAAAAGAAAAACTTTTTAATCGTTATGGAATCGGCAAATATATCCATGACCTTGCTGTCCAAAGAATGATAATTGAAGGAGAATTAGAAGAAAATCCAAAAGGAATGAAGAAACCGATTCATTATTATTTAGCCGTTTTAAATTCTAAATATATTTTTGATGGAACATACGAAGATGGAAGAGCTGTATATAATCCTGATGAGGACGGGAATGAACTGATTGCATTATTCCAAATGGATGGTATAAGTAAAGAATATCAAAAATTTATTCGAGCTGAAAGAGAGAGTCTAGAACGATATATAGAAGACACGGATGTATCGAAGACTCCACTCGGACCTTCTTGTGGTATGAAAACTTATAACGTTTGTAAGTTTTTTAAACCCACTTGTGGAAGTTTTATTCCTGAAAAAAATAGTAGTTTAAGTTATATGAATAATGGATTTGGTTTTTTAAAAGAAGATGGAACCCGAATTAAAGGATTAGAACTCATTAATGAAGGATATATCCATTTATTAGATGTCCCAGAAGAATGGATTACTAGACCAAATCATAAAATCCAAAGAGAGTGTACCGAAAATCATACCATTTATGTCAATCGTGAAAAAATAGCCGCGGCCATTAAAGATTTAAAATATCCGATTTATCACTTAGATTTTGAAACAATGCCTTGTCCTGTTCCAAGGTTTAAAGGCGAATGGCCTTATATTCAAAGCCCATTTGAATTTAGTCTTCATATTGAGTCGGCTCCCGGTGTTTGTGATAAACAAAAAGATAATGTGATTTTCCTAGCCGAGACCACTGGGGATGAGCGAGAAGAAATGATACAGTTAATGCTCAAATATATGGATCCCGATAAAGGAACATTGTTTGCCCAAAATGTTGGATTTGAAAAAGGAAGAATTAAAGAACTTGCCCATATGTTCCCTGAGTATCGTGAACCTCTACTGAAATTAAGAGAAAGAGGCTATGACCTTCTATGGCTTGTCAATAACAATAAAGAATTATACAAAAGTTTAGGTTTTGAAGGAGAAGACGTCGAAACTATGAATTACTATAATGAAAAGTTAGGCGGTTCTTTTTCCATTAAAAAAACTTTGCCTGTTTTTAGTGATTTATCTTATAAAAACTTAGTCGTAAAAAATGGAACAGAAGCAATCGTTGAATATGCAAACTATGATAAAATGAGTAAAGAAGAACTTGCTTTAAAAAAAGAAGCACTCCGTATCTATTGTCAACAAGATACATGGGCGATGGTGGAAATCTTACAAGCTCTTAGAGAATTAGTTGCTGAAGAACCTGTCAAATAGTTGTCAATTTTGCCAATTTTCTTGTATGAATGATTATTTTTCTAGTATGATATTAATGTAAGGACGTGATGGTTATGCTATATCCTTCCATTGATAAACTACTAACGATAGTAGACTCAAAGTATAAACTCGTGCACGTAGCTTCTATTCGAAGTAAAGAAATGTTAGAACATCATCATTATCAACTTCCTGAAGAAGAATATACAAATAAACGCACGATTGGAAGAGCATTAGAAGAATTAGAAAAAGGACTTATTACTGTTGTAAGTGAATCTGATCACGAATAAGTCTTTTTCTATGCCAAAATTTAAAAATTGTGATAAAGAAACGGACGAACATGAAAAAAACTCATAAATTATCATAGAAAGGATGATGATTTATGAGTCGTGTGTTACTCTCTGGTGAAAATCAGATTACCAATGGATATCGTTCTGGTGTTCATAATGGAGTGGATGTCGTAAAAAAGTGGTATCAGCAAGATACGATTATTGCTCATACGGATGGTGAGGTCGTTCAAGTACAAACAGGAATTCCCAATGCTCAAGGTTCGACTGGAACAAGAAGTTATGGAAATTATGTGAAGATAAAACATAAAGATGGTTATTATACCTTATATGCCCATCTAAGAACAGTATATGTGAAAAAAGGCGATTTGGTGAGTCGTGGCGAGAAAATCGGATACATGGGAGACACAGGAAACGCCTACGGAGTTCATTTACATTTTGAGGTAAGAAATCCATCTGATAGAAGAATTGACCCCACACCTTATTTAGACAAAGACTTACCTGGCGAAGAGCAAAAGTATTACTATGAATCTTATGATAATGTTAAAAGAAAATGGTTACCTAAAGTTGCCATTGATACAACCGAATATGCCGGAAATTTTCAAAATGCCATGGGAGGTATTTATTTAGATAAGTATCGCATTCGTGTTCATGATAAAACAAAAGGATACTGGCTTCCTTGGGTGGAGAATCGAAGTGACTATGCAGGAAACTTAGGAAATGAAATCGATGGAGTTCAGATTGAAGGAGTCGTATACCGAGTACACATTAAAAATGGTTCTTGGCTTGCTTGGGTTTCCAAAGTAGATGAAACAAATGAAGGTTATGCTGGAATTTATGGTAAAACCATTGATGCCATTCAAATCAAATATAGATAAGTTTACCAAAAGCTTATCTTTTTTTAAGCAAAATAAAAACCCCGTAAATACGAGGATAAATTCATATTGGTGGAGGACGTGGGAGAATACACCACGTCAAGAAAATTTTCTAAAATATTCATAAATTACTTGAAATCAAGCATTTTATACTACATCGTCAAGAAAATATTTTCATAAAAAATAGTAATTATTGACGAAAACAAGACCACGAATAAGACCAGAAACAGGGGGTTATGCGAACTGGTATTAGGCTCCATCTATTATTTTCCTTTTTACAAAAAAATATCACATATCTCGAACAAATGTTTACTATTTTGAAAAATTATGGTAAAATTAATTCAATGAGATGGTAGCGGTGATTAGAAAGGGAAGTAGCTATGACAGATGATGAAATTAAATACGTAATTTATCTAATTATACACGAAAATTTAACTGAAAAATTTATAAAATATTTAAAAAGGCATTCCTAACGAGTGTCTTTTTTTAATATTTCAATAATGTCTAATGCTTTTGTTAAATTTTCTTTATCTAATCCATATTCTTTAAGTGCTTTTGTTAATTTTTCTTTGTCGTCGTTATTTTCGTTTTCTTCTTCCAATAAATAATCTATACTTACAGTAAAATAGTCGGCTATTTCTTTCAATTTTTCATATGCTGGTATAGAATTATTATTTTCCCAGTTATAAATGGAATTTTTATGAACTTTTATTTTTCTAGCCAATTCTTCTTGACTAAGACCGTCTTCTTCTCTTAACTTTTTGATTTTATCACCTAACATGGGTATCACCTTTATAAAAACATTATATCATAAAATAGTTTAAAAATCACAGCAATTTGTGAAATAATTAAAAATCACAATACATTGTGACAAAAATTATTGACAACTATAAAATGATATGATATATTTATAATGCAGAGAGGAAAAAAAAGAATATCAATAAGTTTTGACGGACTTTGATATTCCTTGACTAAAGAAAAATTTACTTTAAATAAGTAAAAACTCTTTGCTACATAGGCACATTTGGCTTTTGTAGTGATTTTATTATAGCATTACAGAGCCTGATTTGTCAAATCGGGTTTTTATATACCCTTAAATATGAATAGAAAGGGGTAAAAATGGGCAACGGCGAACATCTCAATATTGACTTCATTTACTACCAAGAATTAGGCAAGAAATTAGCACAAGCAAGATTATCGTCAAGAAAAAGTTTATCTCAAGTGGCGAAGAAAATAGGTGTATCTAAACAATCGTTAGATTTGTGGGAACTTGGAAAGGTGAGAATCAAGAAGAAATATTTTGAAAAGCTGTGTGATATTTATAACTTAAAAGGTACAGTTGAAGTTCAAGTAAATTTAAGGTGATTTATGAAAGTTATCAAAACAATACCATATGATGCAATCATTGGAAGCATAAGAAGATTGGAATTAGCTTATTTTAGATACGATATCTTATGCGATGCAGACAAAAGACAAATTTTAATTGTAGAAAGGGCTTGAGACAGTATGCCAATTATAAAAAATGATATTAAAAGTTGTTTTACTATAATACCCAATTCAGCAATTCAAGCAACAGATTTAACAGATGCAGAGTATCGATTGCTTATGTATTTATATTCTTTACCTGATTTTTGGAAAATCAACCAAGATGAATTAGGCAAGAAACTAAATTGTAGCAGAATAAACATCAACAAGAAAATAAAAAAACTAAAAGAACTTGGTTATTTGGAAATAATAAAGAACTCTGAAACTAAAGATTATGATTACATATTGAAAGAAAAGGATGTATCGCTTACTGATGTATCTCTGAGCGATGTATCGTCTAGCGATGTATCACCTACCGATACACATAATAATACTATATATAATAATACTATAGTAAATAATACTAAATTAAAAAATAATATAGAAAGAAATATAAAAGAAAGATTTTCTAAGCCAACAATAGAAGAATTAAAAAAATATTGTGAAGAAAATTCTTTAAAAGTTGATTGTGATTATTTCTATGATTATTATGAGTCAAACGGTTGGGTTGTTAGTAAATCAAAAATGAAAGATTGGAAAGCAACATTAAGAAATTGGAATAGAAGAAATTTTGCTAATCAAAAAGAAGTAAAATCAGAAACTCTTCAAGAAGATGAAAATGGATATGTAAAATATGGAATTGATGGTGGTATATTATGGGGTTACAGAGCAGACGGTAAGAGATTCTATATTAGAAAAGCAGAAGAAAATGACACAACAGGAAATAGAGAATGAAAAGATTTTATTAGGTTTATTATTTAACTATCAAGATGTGTGTTTTGATATATTGCAAATAAAACCATTTTATCTTCAAAAACAATTACATCAACATGTATTAGATTCATTCATTAAAAGCTATAAAAATGACAAGACTATTATTCTTGGAAAATTATCTGATTACAACAAAGATGTTACTATTGATACAATATGTGACATTATAGACGATGATTATTTACCAGTCACACAAATAAGGCAACATTTTATGAATTATCAATGTTTAATTTTAGACTCGTATAAAAAAGTTGTCATTAATGATTTAACAAGAAATCTAAATGCTGGAACAATAATGATGGATGATTATCTTAAAAAAATGGCTAAAATAAAAGAAATCAAAATTAAAACCGAAACCTTACCATTAACAAAAGAAGAAATTGAAGAAAACATATCCTCAAAAGAAAAAAGTATTCATTTAAAGTCTTTTAAACATTTAGATGATTTGTTACATCTTGTGCAAGGTGATTTCTTAATGATAGGAGCATCTACTGGAGTTGGAAAAAGCGGTTTACTTCTAAATTTTATGAATGATTTGATGGAAAACTATCAATGTATTTATTTCAACATGGAAATGAGCAAAACAACAATTTATAAAAGAATTTTATCTATTAAAAGTGGTATTCCTTTAGATCAAATTGAACCAAGTGGAAGAGATTATTACGATAAAGAATACATTACTGAAAATGTAAATAAAGCTATTGCAGAAATTGTTAAGAATCGTATTGTCATAGAACACAAAGCAACGGACATTGAAGAAATCAAAAAAGTGTTGCAATCAACTAAGAATGATGAAAAACATACTATTGTGTTTTTAGATCATATCGGGCTTATCCGATGCAGTACAGGAAAATCACAATATGAGCAAATGACAGAAATAGCAAAACAACTAAGACAATTATGTTTAGACTTTGATTGTACGATTATATCAGCATGTCAATTGAATAGAGCTTCTTATAATGCAGAAGAACTTAGTTTATCAATGTTAAAAGATAGTGGGGAGCTAGAGAACAGTAGTAGTAAAGTTATTCTTTTATATCGTGATAAGAGGGATAAGGAAGTAAATCCTGAAACGAAAAATCCAAAAATGAATTTGGAAATTGTAAAAAATAGAGATGGCATACTTGGAAATGTTACTTGCATCTATCACAAGGAAAAACAAGTATTCGAGGAAGTGAATTAAAAAAAATGAAAGAACCAGAAAATGTCATGACGGATAAAGAATTTGATGATTACATGGATGAATATATCGAAGATGACTATTTTCCCATCTTAGATGAAGATGACGAAATGACATTGGAAGAATTAGAAGAATTTATGAAAGGAGAAGTCTTAGATGACGAAAGAAGAACAGATTTATGATTATCTATGCAAATATTGTGTTGGAAAAGATAATCGTGTGAAAAACTATGAATTAAGAAAAAAGTTCAATGTACTTGGCGATAAATCTTTAAGAAAAATTATTGAGAATATAAGACTCAACTCAGATATGAAAGAAATTGTTGCAAGTATAGCAGGACCAGATGGGGGATATTGGATTGCAAATTCTAAAGAGGATTGTGAGGAAACAATCAATCACTTAGAAAATCGAGCAAGAATGATGGTGGAATTATCAGAAGTGATATATGGAAAGATGGAGAGAAAATATGAAAATTAGAAATTATTTTAAAAGTAAAAACGAATTACAACAATTAATTAAAGAATTAAATACAAAGATTTTAAAACTTGAAGAAGACATTGATTTAAGAAATACTAAAATCAAAGAATTAGAATCTCAATTAGAATTGGAAAAATTTGAAAAAGAATCATTTAAAAGTGATTATGAGAAAGAAAAAACAAAGGTAAAAGATTTAAAAAAGAAATTGAAAGGAACAAAATAATTATGGAGTTTAGTAAAGAAAACATTAGACCTGGAATGAAGGTAAAAATCAAAAATAGACATGGTGACAGTTGGGATGCTTGTGGAGAAATGGACTACTTGAAAGGTACAATAATTGAAGTAAATAAAGTTTTGGAAGATTGCTTTTACGTTAAAAATAAAAATGAAGATGATATTTGGATTTTAAAATATGACGACATAGAAAACATTGTCTTTACAAAAGAAGATTTACAAGAAGGAGATATTGTTACAGACAGAAAAGGTGACAAATCAATATATTGCGAAAAAGACGGAGAGAAATATTTTATAGGGGATACGGCAGACTTTCGTTATTTTGATAACGATTTAAAAGATAAAGATGGTGAAATTGAATTTGATATTGTTAAAGTAGAACGCCCCGTTAAGTTAGAAACAATATGGGAAAGACAAGAAAATGAAACAGTAGAAATGACTGTTGAAGAATTAGAAGAAAAACTTGGTATAGAAAAAGGAAAATTAAGAGTTAAAGGAGCAGGAGTAGAATGAAAACATATAAAGTATCTGTACCATATGACTATATGACAGGGCATTTAAGATATGGCCATGTTGAAACAATTAACGTTGAAGCCGAAAATATAGAAGATGCTAAACAAAAGGCAAAAGAAGTTTACAGAAAACTGTACGATTGGCAAACGGTTATGCTTGGAAGAATGGAAATAGAAGAAATCAAAGAGGAAAGTTAAAATGAATCTTAATTTTAGAAAATTAAAAGCTGATGAAATCGATGTAAGAGTCGGAACGGTTGGCAAAAATAATACGTATATAACATTATTACTTTATAAAAATGCTAGAGTCGACATGGATATTCTTGATGAAACTGTTGGAAAAGAAAATTGGCAAAGAGATCATAAAGAGTTAAAAGGCAACTTATATGCAGGAGTTTCTATATACAATGAAGACTTTAGACAATGGGTTACGAAATGGGATGCTGGTAAGGAAAGTAATACAGAAGCTGAAAAAGGCGAAGCAAGTGATTCATTCAAACGTGCATGTGTCAATTGGGGTATTGGTAGAGAATTATATACATCACCACAAATATTCTTGTTTGGAAAAGCCGATGAATTAAAAAAAGAACGTTATAGTGTAAAATCCATAGAATATGAAAATAACAATATCAAATCTTTATCAATTATTGATTCAAAAGGAAATGTTGTATATGAATATCCTAAAAGTAAGACAACATCAAAAGCTACTGTCGCATCATTAGCAACGAAAGAACAAATTGATAAAATTAGTGAATTATTGCTTTTACGAGGAATATTCGATGATAAAAGACAAGCTTTACTTGATAAATTAAAAGTTACGAAATTAGAAGAATTAACGACAGAGAAAGCACAATCTTTAATAAAACAATTAGAAGGGAATGGAAAATAATGAAGAATTTATTTAGTTTTAAAGATGAGTATGATGAACTAAATATACCAAAAATTATTATATTTAGTTTAATAGGTTTATTTTTAATAATCACAATCTTATTAAGTTTTACAAGTGTCAAGAGTGGGGAAGTTGGTTTAAGAATTAGATTTGGAAAAATAGTTGATACATCAATTAGTGAAGGGCTTAATTTAAAAATTCCATATATTGAATCTATTGAGAAAATCAATATTAAAGTACAAAAATACGATAATGAAGAAGTGTTATCTACTTCAACAAAGGATATGCAAATTGTAGATAATATTAAAATTACGATTAATTACCAAGTCGATGCAACAAAAGCAGTTGAGTTATATAAAAGAGTTGGAAAAAAATATTTAAGTGCAGTTGTAGAACCAGCCATTCAAGAAACTGTAAAAGCAGTTATATCTAAATATACAGCAGAAGAGTTAGTTACAAAAAGAAGTGAAATTTCATTAAATATCAATAGTGTATTAAATGATAGAATTAAGGATTATGGAATCAATAGTGTATCTACAGCAATCAATAATTTTGATTTCAGTCAAGCATACAACGAAGCAATTGAAAAGAAAGCAGTAGCAGAACAAGAAGTTGAAACAGCAAAGAATCAGCAAGAAAAAGCAAAAATTGAAGCAGAAACAAAAGCAATTCAAGCTGAAGGTGAAGCGAATGCAAATAAAAAATTAGAACAATCTTTAACCAATGAAATATTAGTTCAACAATTTTTGGAAAAATGGAATGGACAGTTACCAACGAATTATGCTGGAGAAGATATTTTATCAATCTTTAATTTAGGAGCAAAATAATGAACTCAATTTTTGATATTTTGATAGTTATTATTTGTATTGCGATGATTATTGCAATAATTGCTACAGCTTGTTTCGGACTGTATGCTTTATATAAAATAATTAAAGAGGATTGATGAATTTGGCGGCTGGATTAGTAGCATTAATTGCTATTGTATTAATTGCTTTATTGATGGTGGCATTTATGGAAATCGTACTTCCATTAGCATTAATCTTTATTGTGATATTTTTAATAATAGATATTCTTGAGGAGAATAAATGAAAATACTTAATTCAAACAATCTTCCTGAACAATTAATAAACTTAGTTCAAAGTGATTATAAGCCTACTCCTAAAAGATATAGTTGTACTACAATTTTAAAACCAACAAGACAAATTATACTTGAAAGAAAACATAATGATGAAATAGAACAGGATATAAGTGATATGTGCTGGTTAGTTTTTGGAATTGCAGTACATTCCATTATAGAAAATTCACAAGAAAGTATTACTCAATTTAAAGAAGAAAAACTTTCGATGGACTTAGGGAAAATATGTAAGGAATTAGATGGATATGTATTAAGTGGACGTTCTGATTTAATTGATTTAGGAAATAAAAAGATATATGACTGGAAAACATGTTCTACTTGGAAAATTATATTCAAAGATTATGAGGATTGGCGAAAAGAAACACTTATTTACGCATGGCTTGTAAAACAATTAGGTTTTGAAATAAATAGTGGCGAAATTGTTACTTTTATAAAAGACCATAAAAAAAGTCAAGTTAAGATCAGTAAAGATTATCCTAAATTTCCAGTACAAACGATTAAGTTTAAGTTTACTGAAAAAGATTATCAGGAGATAGAAAAGTTTATTATAGATAAATTTTTAGAAATTAAAAAGTATGAAAATGCTTTAGATAAAGATTTACCTTTATGTACACCAGAAGAAAGGTATAATACAGGCGATAAGTATGCTGTTAAGAAAAAAAATAATAAACGTGCAAGCAAAGTGCATGACACCTTAGAAGAAGCCCAAAAACACCTAAACAATTTGGAAAAAGATTATCCGGGTGTATATGAAATAGAAAAAAGAGAAGGGGAAAATCGTAAATGTATGGAATATTGCAATGTCTGTAAGTTTTGCGATTTTTATAAAGAGATTGAAGAGAAAGAAGAAGAGGAGAAATAATTATGGGAAAAATTAATGATTTACGTGGTAAAAAAATAGCCATATATTTTGAAACAAGAAAAGAAATGAAAGAATTTTTAAAAGAATGCGATAAAGAAAATATAACTTGGTCAGATGGTGTTGGAGCTAGTGATTTTATTCCTTTTGACGCTTATGATAAAATTTGTATCACATTTGACCGAGAGGGTTTGATGTATTGTAGTTTTATTTTTTATAAAGATAATGGATATAAAGTGATTAATTATAAAAATTTAATAAAAAATGGACAAGAAAGGTTGGTTGATATTGAACGTATCGCCCGTAACAAAGAAACTACTATTGTATTTTGGAATGATGATACTAAGACAATTGTTAAATTAGGAGAAAATCAAGCAGACAGTCCAGAAACAGCTATATTATGGGCATATTTTGAAAAGAACAGCGGTTTAACGAAAACTCAGGCTCATAAAACTATGACAAAATTAATTGATAGTATTCATAATCAAAATAAGAAACAAGAAAAAAAGGTGTAATATGAGTAAGACAACTATTTTTATCGAACATCACAATTTTAATATTTTAGAGAATGGAAAATATTTAAATATATTTTCCAACTCTAAAAAATTAGCGGAAAAGAAAATACAAGAATTGCAGAAAGCAAATCCTGATAATGATTATGAATTAGTATATATCGGTAATGATGTAAATGATCTAGCAATGAGGATTGTGAATTACACCGAAAAATTTAGTGGACCTAAACTTGCATTAGAAATTGAAGGAAAAAGAGAACACAAAATTTATCGTAATTATGCAAGTATTGAAAGAAAAATTGAAGAATTAAAAGATGATAATCCTCATATAAATGCAGAAATTATTTTGTTAGAAGAGGGTGGCAAATATCCGGACGCTGTATGTTTAGAACAAAGAGATTATGAGTTATTAAAGGAAAATGGAAAAGTGAATTTAGATAAAAATACGACATTTGGATTAGAAATAGAGATTAAAGAGATAGATAAAGGAGAAAAGAAACATGGCAAAATTTATAGAAGAAAAGCCAACTATGGTGTTTGCTAGGGAATATGAAGGAAAGAGATATTATTCCATTGGTATTGGCAAAAAAGATGTTAATGGAGAATGGCAAAATGCATATATGGATTGTCAATTTAAAAAAGATGTAGAAATTCATAATAAAACAAAAATTCTTATTAAAGATGCATGGTTGACATTTTATAAAAGTGAAAACAAACAAACTCATTGGTATATCTTTATCAATGAATTTGAGATTGTAGATGGTGTAGCAGAGGATGATACAACAGAAGAAATTGACTTGAATGATATTTTAGGAGATTCGAACATAGAGATTAGCGATTCGGATTTGCCATTTGATTAATAATGAAGCAACGAAAGATGTAGTTTGGACTATAGAAGATCTAAAACGATTAAAACAGTTTTATGAAAAAGAATACGAAAGAACCCAAAATACATCTTTTCAATTAAAATTAGAAGAAATTCATAAATATTTATCAGACTATGAACACATTCTGGAACATCTGGGATCATCTATTGAACTTCGTTTGTATAAGTATATTAATAACGGGTTATCAGTTACCAAAGCGGTGGAAAAAGTAGCAGAAGAAAACTATTTACAAGATAAAAAACCCGTTTCGACTTCTAAAATATGGCTTTATTATAAAAATTTAAAAAAAATAATAGAAAATTATAAAAAAGAGAGTGAATAGGGAGCATATATGGTGTTATTCTTTGATTGTCAATAGAGATAAATAAGGAGTATGAATGTTAGAAAAATGGAAAGATATTTCTGGTTTTGAGGGTTTATATAAAGTTTCAAATTATGGAAATATTAAAAGTGTCCATTTAAATTGGAAGAATATGAAACACGGTCGTAATCCAAAGGGGTATCACATTGTTATATTGTCAAAAAATGGCATTAGACATTCATACAAAATTCACAGATTAGTAGCACAAGCATTTATACCTAATCCAAATCATTTGCCTCAAGTGAATCATGTTAATGGAAATAAAGATGATAATCATTGGTATAATTTAGAGTGGTGTTCTTGTAAAGACAATATAAAACATGCTTGGGAAAATGGCTTGTGTGAAAATGTGAGAGAGGTTGCAAGGAAGATGGCTAGTTTAAGAAAAAACAATTATATAGAATTATAAGAATATCGAATTTCTTGCCATCAAACCTCCTTTCTATATATCAGGGTAGAGTATTGGTAACTCGGCAGACTCATTATCTGTTCTATGTGGGTTCAAATCCCACCCCTGAAACCAATTTAGGTTTATATGTTGGAGTAATTGACCAACCACTATAAATACCTCTTATTTTTTTCGGGTTATGTATGAGGAGCATAAAAGAAAAAACGCTGGTTGTTTGGCGAGAAAAACAACCTTTGCCACAGATGTGAAATGGACGTTTTTATAGATTTTTCGATAAAAATCTATCCTCGCTTTATTATGCCGTAGTTCAATTTGGCAGAACACGTGTTTTGGGAACATGAGGTTGCAGGTTCAAATCCTGTCGGTGTAACCATTGCTGATTGGTGAAATTGGTAACACATAAACCCTTGGAGCTTACATTTTAATGGTTCGAGCCCATTATCAGCAACCAAATAGAAAAATATAGGAGAATTAATTATGAATACATTAGAAAAATTATTTGCACAAAAGAAGACAGAAAACGGAGATTTATCTTACAATACAACAGGAAATCATTTATTGGATATTCTATTTATGACATCTTATTTCGAAAAGCATTTAGATGAAGTACATATTGGAAATAGTGATAGAGAAAAATTGTTTTCTATGTTCATTCGTGATCCAAGAAACGGATTAGGCAGACGTGACTTAGGAAGAAAATTATTAGGCTTATCAGAAGTTGATGCAGATGATATTGAATACTGTGGTCGTTTCGATGATTTACTTCTTACTGGAACAGACAATATTGAACAATTATACAAATATGTTGATTACATGTATAAGAAAGCTTTAGAAGGTAATGCATTAGCCAAAAAATGGTTTCCAAGACTAACTGGTACAAATAGAGAACTTGCTAAAGCATTGTGTGAATATTTAAAACTTTCAGAACAAGAATATCGTAAGTTAATCAAAGTTGAAACAACCGAAAAGAAACTTACAGAACGTAGAACAAATGAAATTAAATTTGAGCAAGTTCCAAGCTTAGCGCTGATAAAATATTATGCAAGATTTTCTAGAGGAGAAGACACAAGAGTACGTTTTGAAAAATATTTAGAAAATGTTAAAAAAGGAGAAAAGAAATTAAATATTTCAACTACTAACGTTTATGATATTTATAGAAACAGAAACAAAATAGATGCTGATTTATTTTTCGACAAATTAGAGAAAATCAAAATAAATTGTATTCCTATTTTAGATACAAGTGGTTCTATGTGGGATAGCAACGATAGCATTGGTAAAGCAATATCTATTGCACATTATCTATCAAAATGTTCTACGTATTGTAATGGACAATTGATTAGTTTTTCAAGTAATCCTCAATTAATTACTATTGAAGAATCGCAACCAAAAGATAGACATTGGGGAAACTTTGGAAATTCTAATAAATATAGTAGGGAATTAAATTCTATGTACACAGGAGATTGTTCCAATACCGATTTTGGTAAAGTTATGAAATTATTGGAAGGATTAGAAGAGTTTCCAGAATATTTAGTTGTGTTGTCTGATATGGAGTTTGATATTGGTTCTAATCAATCAAAAAAGGAACTACAAAAACTATGGAAAGAAAGAGGATATACTACTAAAATTGTATGGTGGAATTTCAACGCAAGAAATCGTACAGTTCCTGAAACAGATGAAATGGGAAATATTTATATTAGTGGATATTCACCTATGATGTTAAAATATCTACAAGTTGGATTTGATGGAGAAAGATTTCTAAATGCTCTTTTAGATGAGTATTACAAGAAGTATGAGGAAAATCATGGCTAAGAGATTGCATGGTGGTAGTAGTCCACTAAAAGATCAGAAATATAAAGAGCATTATGTAGTTACACAAAAGAATCTTGATAAAAAAGGAAAAACAAACAAGAAATTAAAGAGTAATTCTCAAGCTTCTAAGTTCTTGACTTCTCTAGGTAAAGAAATTAAAGAAAAAGCACAAATTTTTTCGAAAGCACATTTTAGAAAAGGTAGAAGAACGAAGAAGAAGTAAACAAATCGTCGTACAGCAATTTATTTGGTCTAAACTTGTAATTTAGGAATCAATAAAGACGATTGATAGAAAAGGACTTACAGCAATAACAATGCAGATCAAGCAAACGTCAATGGTTCGAATCCATTCTTATCTATAAAGGTGAGTAGCTCAGTCGGTAGAGCATTATAGGTCCTTTGAATAATAAGTAATACATTTGATGAAAAAGGGCTAACAGCAATTAGTGGACAACAAATCCACCATTCGTAGGTTCGAATCCTACTCTGGGCTTCATTGCCCTGATAGGCAAGTGGTCTAAGCCAGTGGGAAGGTCATATGCCCTTTGTTAAATTTAAAATACAAAGAAAGGCACACACAGCAAACAATTAAAAGAAAACAAACAGATATTAAAAGGTAATATTGAAACGTTTATTTTTAGGTGTCTTGTTTACATTTAAGCCCGTACAGCAAAACCTAACACTAAAAAGATGGTAAATTATTTACAATACTGGAATTGGTTCGTAATTAAGCGGACGGCTTATTCAAATTTATCTATGACATGAGGGCTTTGTAGAAAAAAGTGACATAGATAAATAATAAGTTACATTTCCACTAATGACATGGATTCATTGCTGAGTACATATCATTAGTAACCATGCGAATTATAAGTAATGATTAGATAGCAGAACGGTACTTGTTGTTTATGACTTACAAGATAATTCATTTTTCATTGATGTACCGATATTTCGGTACTTTTTACGTTATAGACCTTTTAGCCAAGATGGTAAAGGCAACGAATTGCAAATTCGTGATTCATTGGTTCGAATCCAATAAAGGTCTCCAAAGAAAAGAATTATAGGAGATATAATGTATCAAATTAAATTTACTTATTTAGGAAAGCCAAAAGGAAAGGAAAGACCAAGAACAGTACGTAAAAATGGAAAAGTGTGGTCTTACACACCCAAAAAGACAGCAGATTATGAAAGTGAAATCCGATGCGAATTTTTAGAAAGCCCTGATTTTTGTACTTGTCCATTTGAAACAAGAGAATATGAGGGAAAGCTTTCTGTACATATTGATGCTTATTTTAAAATACCAGAAAGTTATAGTGATTCTAAAAAGTTTTTGTTACAAGGAAAAGGTTATCCAAAGAAACCAGATTGTGATAATTTAGTTAAAAGCGTGTTAGATTCTTTAAATGGAGTAGCATATAAAGACGATGCACAAGTGACAGATGTTTGCATAAAAAAGAGATATAATGTAGGAGAAGAGGGATTAAAGGTAGAAATACTTTATTATGAATGAAAAGGATATTAAGCAACGAAGATAAAAAATATTTAGATGACATCTACAAAATGGTTTGGGGAGAAGAAGAAAAAACGGAAGAAGAACCGCCTAAAACATTTGTGGATTTTGCTAGCAGAAAATATAAAGGATATATAAGCAAAGCATTTCGTAGTAAAAGATTTACGACATGGGACGATTATGCGCTATGGCTTTATTACGAATATTGTGATAAGAATCTATCATTTTATTATTCACAGTTGGAAGATGATTTGAAAGCCTATAGTGACATGCAAACATCAGGAATAGAAGAAGCATATGATGGATATTTTTACTTGAAAGATAAGGTGCCAAATCAATGGTAAAAGATATGAAAAAGATACATGAAAAAGGTTTAAAAGTACAAGAGAAAGAAAGAGACAGAAGAATTGTGGAACATCAAGATTTTGTGAAAGATATACAATTAGCTACCAAAGAAACTTTAATACCTATGGTAAGAGAAAAAGCAGATGCTGTTTCAATAGAGCTTGAAAAAGTTTTAGCTCATGATCCAAACGGACTAACATCTACACAAATTTTTAATTTAATAACGAATAGAAGTACAGCACCTATTGATATTGTTATGAGAAAGTCTTATACTCCAGAAGAACTTGCTTTTGCGTTCCAAATTTACAAAGAAATGATTGCAAAGATAAACGAAAAAGTTCCATTTCCACCAAATAAAACAACATTTTGCCAACTATTAGGAATAAGCACAGTCACATATAATAATTATAAACAAGACGCCGAGAAAATGGAAATCATGCAAATAATAGATGATTACATTGTAGGTAATATACTAACGTCGGCACAAGTAGGGCAATTGGAAAAGATAACATCTATTTTTTCAGCAAAAGCACAACATGGACTTGTTGAAGCCACAAACCCTGTAATTATAGAACACAAGAAAGAGACGAATATAGATGAAATTCAAAAAAGGATGTCATCTATTAAAGCAAGTGTAATCGAGGCAGAATATGAAGAAAAAGACTAAGTTAATAGGTGTGCAATTTGATAGAAAAACTTACGGAAAGCATGAAAAAGTTTATTATTATAAAAGTAACAAAGATTTAAAAGTTGGAGACACAGTAGAAGTAAAAGCTCCTACAGGTGGAAAACCTGATGTTATAGTAGTGGATATTAAAGAAAACGATAATCGAAGAAAGTATAAAAGATTATAGATAGGTAGTATACTGGTAGCAATTGCTTGGTAGCATTCATATGGGCTTAATTGCCCATGGTTAGAAACCTGCCTCTGTTATTAGTATGTTATTTATAAAATGATGTAGACCAAGGTTCGAATCCTTGAGCTTCCTACGAGGGAGCCTAAAAGATAATGATTGGCAGGGAAATCTACGTCATGAAAAAGTTTTTTGACTGTAGGGAAGATAAGCATAAAATGTTGTACATTATTATATATTTTATAAAAATAAAATTAACTGTTTTAAATATGATTTTAGATGTGTTTAGCATTTTATGATAAGTTATACGTAAATTATAGAAACGCTGCTAAAAACCATATAAAAACAAGAAATAAGGCATATTTACAATTAAAATGTATAAAAGATTAAAATAAATGCAAAAAAATACACCGTTTAAGGTGTTTTTTAGTACTTTTTAGACATTTTTGCTAATTCCATAAATACAGCTATGCCAATGATTAAAATAATCGTCATTTTTGAGCCTCTCTTTCTAATAAATATAGTAGTTCTTTAACTGTTTTAACATTATATCTTTTGTAGTAACGATATAACCATTCTTGGAAAGTCCTGACAGGAAACTTCAGTTTGTTAGAAGCTTCTTTTTGAGATTCTCCACTTTCGATTGCTTGCAACATTTTAATAAAATTAGTTTCGTTTGTATTTTTCCCTTTTGGTCTACCAATGGTTTTCCCTTGTTCTCGTGCTTTTTCAATTCCTGCTTTTGTTGCTGAGCTAACTTCTTGAATCTTTTGACATGCTGAGTAAAGGCAAGCACTAAAGGTAATGTCTTGAATCATTTTCTTTTCAAGTGTAACAGCTTTTTTTTCTTCACTTGGAAGTTCTACAGATAAATTTTCATTGTCTAAAACGACTCTATTTATATTTTTGGTTTCCATTTCGTACCATTCTTTTTTTACGTCGTCCCAATTTCTTCCAAGTCTTGAAAGGTTAGGGATTAACAAATAATCATTTGCTTTAAAATAAGTTTTCATGATTTGATACTGTTCGCGATCTATCTTTTTCCCTGTGTATTTATCAAAAAAGATGTGTTGAATTGGGATAGAAATGTTTTTCTTTTTTAGAAAGTAATATAACTCTATGATCTGCCTGCCAAAATCTTGATGCTCAGTTGATACTCGTAAATACGCATAAATATCGCATTTATAAAGGGAGAAAAACAAGTTTTCACTTGTTATATATTGTTTGATATCTGGAAACTCACCATTTTCGTATAAATCAATATAATAATTAATTTCTTTTAAATTTTCTTCATAGTTATTCATATTTTTGTAACGCCTCTTTCTTTTGATTTTTTAAAAATTTAATAATTTCATCAATAATTTTACTACATTTTTCAAAATTTTCATTTTCATCTAATAATTCTTCGTATGCGATACTTTCTAAATAATTCCATTCTTTATAAAGCTTACTATTTCTATGTGGTTTATTTCTGTAAAGTATATTGTAAAAATCTTCTAAAGAATAGTTTTCTTTTAATTGCTCCCAGTTCATTATAAAACCCCTGTCGTTAAATCTTTTACGCTAATTTCTATTTTCATGCTCATATTCCTCATTTCTAAAAGAATTTACCCATGCAATAACTCTATTTCTATATTCTTTTTCAATAGGTAAATACTCACTAAATGTTTTATACCAATCATCGAAAATGATGTCATTATCATACATACGGTATCTATTTCCATTATCGTAAATTTTAAAGCTATCTTCTAAACGTTCAATGCTGTAATCAATATCATAAAAATCTAATCTCATATTTTACACCTCTTTTCTTTCAAAACTATAACTTGATAGGAAAGTTATGTTTTCAGCTACTACACAATCGTTTGTAATTCTTCCTCTAATTCCTATCATATCGCCTTTTTTACAATACTCACAAGCACGATCAGCGATACCATTCCAAAGTATGCAACGAATAAAGTCAGTTTCATAAATTCCGTTAGCATTTTTAAATGGCTTTGGGATTCCAATTGTGAAAAAAACTTTTTTAGATCCGTTCTCTTCTACTTTTTCAAAATCGTCAGTAATTCTTCCAACTAATATAACATGATTCATGATTAAGCCTCCTTTATAAGCTTATCACTTAATAAGTTATTAATAACCCATTTTAACTTAAAGCCATATACATAAGCTGAACAATCCCTCATTGGGTCGCTTTCGTCTCCTGCATGTCTCATTGCATAATCAGAAGTACATTTCATGATTACTTGATTGCCGACTTGCAATGTTTCAAATAGTCCAAGTTCTTTCAATTCTTTTCTAATTTCTTTTACTGTTTTCATATTCCATTATCTCTCTTTCTTTCTTAACATCTTGTAAATTCGCCGTTGACTTTTTATAGAATATTTTTTATAATGGAATAGCAAGAAAGGTTTTAAATCTTTTTTGTACTTACTAATTATTTCTTAGATAATTTTGTAAGTCGTTGAGTGAGCAAGTGTAACCGTGTTCGATATCACATTCACTTGCTTTTTTATTTATCCAAGTGATTCTATTATAGACAATCTGAATAAATAACCCACTTAGTAAAGTTATACATACGGTGATAATTATCAAGCCTTTTCTTTTTAGTTTTAATCTTTTCATAAAATCCTTTCTAAACAAACCCCCAAAGATTTTACAAACCCTCTGTATAATCCAAAGATTAAAACCTTTTCTATTAATTCCATTTTGTAATAAATACTTTATTTCTTTATTACATATACAGTATATCATATATACACATAAATGTCAATAAAAATTGTGTTAAAAAACGAATATTTTTAAATATAATACACCACAAATAGGATATATAATATATTGATTTTATGGGCATATTTTGATTTTATATATTGTACACATAAATATATTATAATATTATATGTTTTCGCATTATTTTGTTTCATATAATTGGTACATAGTTGGAATGTGAACGGAACACAAAATGTAACGAGGAATGTAACAAGAGTAGGAAAGTAGGAAAGTAGAGAAGTAAGGAAAGTAACAGAAGTATACTCTTGTTTCACATTCCAAAATGGCATACAAAAATTCTTTTTAATTATAACGGACAATGTCAATTGTGATATTGTTCTTTTTTTATTCATTTTGCTTTTAACCCCTGTGTTTATGGACTTTTTGCCTACACATAAACGACCGTTTTGGCATTTTAACCACCCCATCCCTATTTTTAAGAACGGGCTGGGGGTCTTATTTACCCTCTCATTTCTCTATAATAGATAAAATATGGGAGTGATTAGGTAGTATTCATAATGTTAAAATGCGAATGTAAGCAAAATGAAAATAGAATAGAATTTTTGTCAAAATAATGCGAAAAATACCTATATACTAAAATGGAAAAAATTGCCTACAAAGCCTTATAAACATTGAGGAAAACGCAAATTTAATTGTGGCAAAAAATGACATATTTATGATGCAAAAAATGCATATTTGGGCATTGAACGACATCGAGGTATGTAAAATTTGATGCGTAAAATGATAAAAATTAGAAAGAGAAGATGATTGCTAGTGAAAAAATATATTACAATGTATGAGTTATTGGGACTTATTAAAGATGGTAAAGCACCTAAAAAAGTATTTTATAACGGTTCTGAATATAAATTTTCTAAAGATATTGGAGATTATAGAAGATTAGGTTGGGGACATTGTTTAATTATTAGAGATGTTTTTATATTTGGTAATTATCCTCATAATTCTTTATACAATATGTTAAGTGATACAGTTGAAATTCTACCAGAAGAAAATGACCCAGATGTTTATTGGGAAGATATAGAAGAGTATTATGCTGGAGATGGAATGGCATTTAATATATCTGCTTATGAATATAAAATTAATCAACTTATTAAAAATCAAAAATACTTAAAAGAAAGGTTAGATAGTAAAGATGAATAATAAAAACGAAAATTATATAAAAAACGCAAGAGAAATCATCCGTAGTTATCTTAATAGTAAAGAAGCAACTCAATACATTGCTTTATTAATGGTTGAAGAAGCCGAGGAAAAATATGAATATCTAAAAGAGCATATTGTGACGGTTAGAAACATCATGGATAAAGCATTAAAGGAAATTGAAAAGTTGGAGGAAAAATAAAATGATAGAAAAAGCAAAATATGAATTAGATTTAATATTAAATAATTGTAAAGACGAAGAAGCAAAGAAGATGCAAGAAGATATTAATAATCACATTTTAGAAATGGTTAAGATATTTGCTAATTATGGACATAGTGGTTTTTCTGCTGAATACACAATTAATACTTTAACAAAATTATTAAGGCAAGAAAATTTGACACCTTTAACATTAAAAGATGATGAGTTTGTAGAAGTAAGCAATGGTATTTTTCAAAATGTAAGAAATAGCAAAATATTTAAAGATAAAAATAAGTTTGATAGTAAACCATATAATGTTGATACTATGGAAATTTTGGAGGGAAAATAAAATGTCAGAAGAAGAAAAAAATGTATATAAAAATTTATTTGAATATCCTACAAAAATTATTGCAAAATCAGAAAAAGAAAAGCAACAACTTTCTTTTTTGGAAGATAAGATAAAAGAAACTGATAAAGCAAGAAAACTACACGAAATGTATTCTTTGCCTGAAGAAAGATTAAGTTCTAAATATTATGCTTTTTGTGAAGTCCTAGATTTTGTTAATGAAGGCAATAAAGATGAGTAGGTCATACAATTCCAAACAACGAGGAATCCGAAAATTAAAAAATAAACTATACAAATCCTATTTACATTTATCTTTTGACGATATTTGGCATACGAAGAAAAAAGATAGAACTAAAAATAGAGTCTTGCGAAAGAGGCTGAAAAGGGAAGGTGGTAAAGATGAGTGAATATTATGTTGAAGTAAAAAAAGAAAACATTAAATTTGCTGGCAAAACAGAAGAAGAAAAAAAGTTAAATGAAATGATATACGACTTAACCTTAGAAAATGATGCATTATATGAGGAAAATAAATCATTAAAAGAAAAATTAGATATAGCAGAAACAAATTACGATATTGCATATGGTTATATGTCTATGGTATGTGAAATATTAGATACTGAATTAATAGAAGATGCCGTAAATGAGATTTTAAAATTGAAAAGAAACAATAATACTTTAATTGAATTTGAAAAGTGGCTTGAAGAAGATTTTAAAAATGAAACTGAACATCCAACACCACAAATTTATTGTAACTGTTATAGTTGTAAAATTAAGGCTTTAAATAAATTACAAGAATTGAAAGAGGTTCAAAATGAAACAAATAACAATATTTGATTGTGAGTCTTCAAATATAAAGCAAACAATCATAAAAAATTTAAATCATTATAACATTGATTCTGCTTACAAAAATATAAAAAAAGGAAGCTTGTTTTCAAAAATACACGAAATCCTTTCAAAAGATTCAAACTTTAGTAATTACTTAAATGATTTTGCTGAAGAGTTAAAAAAATATTTAGCAGAAGGTGATGCATGGGAAGATTTTATAAACAAAAAATCATTGTCAAGCTTCACTAAACGAGATGATTGTTTAATTGTTTACAATTTTAATGAAAAAGATGTTGGACCCGTATACTGTGCAGAAATGTTAAAAGATAGTTTATTTGAAACGGAGGAATGAAAAATGAATTTAAATATAAGAACTAAAGATAAATTGGCTTTAATTCCTTATGATGGATTATATATTGATGATACTGATATGGTTGATAAAGGATACGTAACGGTTTATTCAAAAGATAGTGAATTTGAATTAGGTATTTATAAAACAAAAGAGAGAGCATTAGAAATTTTAGATGAAATACAAAATATCTTAAAACATATTAGCTTACAAATAAACAATAATAACCAATTCGTAGGAACAACAACTTATGTTTATGAAATGCCAAAGGACTGATGAAAAATGACCGCTAAAGAGATGTTTAAAAAGTTAGGATATGAAGAAAGAACAAAAACCAATTCAAAGGTTTGTATAAAATCATATATAAATTATAAAAAATCAAATGCTATTTACTTTGATTATGATAAAAGTATTCGCATAGGTGGGAAAGAAATAATAACTATGGAATTAATACAAGCTATAAACCAGCAAGTAAAAGAATTGGAGTGGTTACGATGAAAATTAATCTGAAAGACATTATTAAAATTCAATATTTAGAAATGGAATTGTTTGAAATAGAAGATGATGATTATGTTGATTATCGAAGTGTTAGAGGAAAAGAACGAGCAATTTATAATAGACTTGAGAAAATAACTGATGATAAAGAAAAACAAAAAGAAATAAGATGTGTTATTTATGAAAACATGTGGAACACTGAGGACGATACTTTTAAACCAATTTGTGATGCTTTGAGAAAAAGGGGATATGAGGTGGTTAGATGAATAAAATAGAATTTGCAAAATTAAAT